>JAIRZY010000150.1 GCA_031266995.1 Tannerella sp. | reverse complement strand
GGGCGGAGACGAAACCGGTTTTGTATCATGTTCTAATTTTTTACACCCGTCTCCGCGCCTCGCGCCTTCCGTGTTTTTGTAGTTTTGAATCGAGGGCCATGAAAAACACTTTTTCTATTTTCAGTAAATTCGGGATTCAAAATTGCCGCCCGGCGTGGATAAACACCGGGCGGCGTTGTACAGGGACGCGAAGCATCGCTTCTCTACCCCACCCCTCCTCCGGTCTTTATCCACGCCGGACGCCTCTCGGCGTCAATCCTGAATCTTGAATCCTGAATCTTGAATTAGGAGCGCCTCGAATCTTTTTGCAATCTCGATATTGCAATTCGGGAATATTTCGTACTTTTGTGTCCGTAAATCAAAAACAGGAGCAGGATGGAGGCTTTTTACCGGACTCACAAGTATTTGCTGTCACATTTGAACTCGCCCGTGCGGCGCGGCCTGATGGACGAAATCGACTGGCGCGACCGGCTGATCGGCATCAAAGGCTCGCGCGGGGTCGGAAAGACGACTTTTCTGCTGTCGTACGCCAGGGAATTTTTTGGCGTCGACAACCGCGACTGTCTCTACATCAACCTGAATCATTTCTTCTTCAGCGAGGTGACGCTGGTCGACTTCGCCGCCCGCTTTCGCGACCAGGGCGGGAAGACGCTGCTGATAGACCAGATGTTCAAGTACCCGAACTGGTCGAGGGAGCTGCGCTACTGCTACGACCACTTCCCCGACCTGCGGATCGTCTTCACCGGCTCGTCCGTAATGCGCCTGAAGGAAGAAAATCCCGACCTGTCGGGCAAAGTGTCGTCATACTACCTGCGCGGCTTCTCGTTTCGCGAGTTTCTGAACCTGATGACCGGGAACAGCTTCCGCGCCTGCACGTTCGACGGGGTGATGGACGGTCATGCGGCCATCGAGAAGGAGGTCTGCGCGCAGACGAATCCCCTCCGCCATTTTCGCGACTACCTGCACCACGGCTTCTATCCGTTCTTCCTCGAGAAGCGCAATTTCTCGGAAAACCTGCTGAAGACGATGAACATGACGCTCGAGGTCGACGTGCTCTACATCCGGCAGATCGAGCAGAGCTACCTTCCGAAGCTGCGCAAGCTGCTCTACCTCCTCTCGCTCGACGCTCCCTGCGCGCCGAACGTGAGCCGGCTGAGCAAGCAGATCGAAGCCTCGCGCGCCACGGTGATGAACTATATCACCTACCTCAAGGAGGCGCGCCTGATCAACCTGCTCTACGCCCCGGGCGAAGAGGCGGGACGGAAGCCAGACAGGGTTTACCTCTACAACTCGAACCTGATGTATGCCGTCAACCAGCTTCCCGTAGACGAAGCGAGCGTCGGCGAAACGTTTTTCTACAACCAGTTGCAGAAAGACAACCTCGTGAACACGGGCAGCAAAAACGCTGCCTTCCTGGTCAACGGTACGCACAGCTTCAGCATCACGGCGCGCACGAAGGCGAAAAATCCGGCCATGTACTGCGCCGTAGACGGGATTGACGACATGATTCCCCTCTGGCTGTTCGGATTCCTGTACTGACGCGGGAAAGCATATCATGACACAAGAGTGAATTCTTTAAATAAATAAATGACTGAAATTATGGCTAAGCAAAAGAAATTTTTAACATGTGACGGAAATCATGCTGCGGCGCACATATCGTATATGTTCAGCGAAGTGGCGGCGATTTATCCCATCACACCGTCGTCTACAATGGCAGAATACGTAGACGAATGGGCTGCCGCCGGGAGGAAAAACATCTTCGGCGAAACGGTACTCGTGGAGGAAATGCAGTCCGAAGCCGGCGCCGCCGGCGCGCTGCACGGATCGCTGCAGGCCGGCGCCCTGACAACGACCTACACCGCGTCGCAGGGCCTCCTGCTGATGATCCCCAACATGTACAAGATTGCAGGCGAGCTGCTCCCCTGCGTCTTCCACGTCTCTGCGCGTACGATTGCCTCGCACGCGCTCTCCATCTTCGGCGACCATCAGGACGTGATGGCCTGCCGCCAGACCGGATTCGCGATGCTCGCCGAAGGCTCGGTACAGGAGGTGATGGACCTGGCGGCCGTGGCGCACCTGTCGACCCTCAAGTCGCGCGTGCCGTTCGTAAACTTCTTCGACGGCTTCCGCACCTCGCACGAGTTTCAGAAAATCGAATCGCTCGACAGCGACGACCTCGCCCCGCTCGTCGACCGCGACGCCCTGGCCGC
Source organism: Tannerella sp. (assembly GCA_031266995.1). Taxonomy (GTDB): domain Bacteria; phylum Bacteroidota; class Bacteroidia; order Bacteroidales; family Tannerellaceae; genus Tannerella. Next base: position 5,262 of record JAIRZY010000150.1, on the reverse strand, counting down.
CTTCCGCTCGCGCGCGCTGAATCCGAACAAACCCGTCGCGCGAGGCATGGCCGAAAACCCCGACACGTTCTTCCAGCACCGCGAAGCCTCGAACGCCTTCTTCGACGCCGTCCCCGACATCGTCGAAGCCTGCATGAAAGAGGTCTCGGCCCTGACCGGACGCACGTACAGCCTCTTCGACTACTACGGGGCCGAAGATGCCGACCGCATCGTCATCGCGATGGGTTCGGTCACGGAGGCCGCGCGCGAAGCTATTGACTATCTCACGGCGCGGGGCGAAAAGGTGGGCCTCGTCGCCGTACACCTCTACCGCCCCTTCTCCATCCGCCACTTCCTCGCCGCCGTTCCCGCGACGGCACGGCGCATTGCCGTCCTGGACAGAACGAAAGAACCGGGCGCAAACGGCGAACCGCTCTACGTCGACGTGAAAAACTGCTTCTACGGACAGCCCGACGCCCCGCTGATTGTCGGCGGACGATACGGCCTCTCCTCCAAGGACACCACGCCCGCGCAGTTGCTCTCCGTCTACGAAAACCTTGCCATGAACGTGCCGAAGAATCATTTCACCATCGGCATCGTCGACGACGTCACCTATACCTCGCTGCCCGTGAAGGAAGAAATCGCGATGGGCGGCGACAACATGTACGAAGCCAAATTCTACGGCCTCGGCGCCGACGGCACGGTAGGGGCAAACAAGAACTCGGTGAAGATTATCGGCGACAATACCGACAAGTACTGCCAGGCCTATTTCTCGTATGACTCGAAGAAGTCGGGCGGCTTCACCTGCTCGCACCTGCGCTTCGGCGACACGCCCATCCGCTCGACCTATCTGGTGAATACGCCCAACTTCGTCGCCTGTCACGTGCAGGCCTACCTCCGCATGTACGACGTGACGAAGGGCCTGCGTCCGAACGGCACGTTCCTGCTCAACACCGTCTGGGAAGGCGACACGCTGGCGCAAAACCTGCCCAACCGGGTGAAACGCTATTTCGCGAAGAAAAACATCACCGTCTATTACATCGACGCGACACGTATCGCACAGGAAATCGGCCTCGGCAACCGCACGAACACCATCCTGCAGTCGGCCTTCTTCCGCATCGCGAACGTGATTCCCGCAGAACTCGCCATCGAGCAGATGAAGAAGTTCATCGTCAAATCCTACGGCAAGAAGGGCGAAGACGTGGTCAACAAAAACTACGCCGCCGTCGACCGTGGTGGCGAATACCGTCAGCTTACGGTCGATGCCGCATGGGCCGCCCTGCCCGACGACGACAAGCCGGCGAACGACAACCCGGCGTTCATCAACAGCGCCGTCTTCCCGATCAACGCGCAGGACGGCGACCTGCTGCCCGTCTCGACGTTCAAAGGACTCGAAGACGGCACCTGGATGCAGGGCACGGCCAAATACGAGAAACGCGGCGTGGCCACCTTCGTCCCCGTCTGGAACAGCGACAACTGCATACAGTGCAACCAGTGCGCCTACATCTGCCCCCACGCCTCGATCCGCCCCTTCGTGCTGGACGAAGCGGAGCAGGCCGGCGCGCCGCAGTTCGACACGCTCGACGTCAAGGCCCCGGCCGCGCTGAAAGGCATGAAGTTCCGTATACAGGTCGACGTGCTCGACTGCCTGGGCTGCGGCAACTGCGCCGACATCTGTCCGGGCTTCAAGGGCGCCAAAGCCCTCGCGATGGTCGAACTGGAGACGCAGCGCGCCGAGCAGGATAACTGGACGTACTGCGTCGACCGCGTGAAGTCGAAACAGCGCCTGGTCGATACGCACCAGAACGTGAAAAACTCGCAGTTTGCCACGCCGCTGTTCGAGTTCTCGGGCGCCTGTTCGGGATGCGGCGAGACGCCTTACGTGAAGCTGATCACGCAGCTCTTCGGCGACCGGCAGGTCGTCTCGAACGCCACCGGCTGTTCGTCCATCTACTCCGGCTCCGTCCCCTCGACGCCCTACACGACGAACGAAGAGGGCCGAGGCCCGGCATGGGCCAACTCGCTGTTCGAAGACTTCTGCGAGTTCGGCCTCGGGATGCAGCTCGCCACCGGGAAGATGCGCGACCGCATTGTTGACAAAACAAAGGCGCTGATGGCTATCGGCTGGACACAGCAAAGGGTGAAAGATGCAGCACAGGCATGGCTTGACAATATGAACGACGGCGGCACGGCAGGCCGGAAAGCGGCTGAAGACTACGCTGCCGCGCTCGAATGGGGCATCGCGTCGATTGATGATGTGATTGCCTACTTTGAAAGCGCGGGAGCGGAACACGCCGAACCGCTCGCACAGATGAAAGCCCTGAAAGCGGCCGGCGTAACCGACTGTCCGTGTCCCGCCTGCACGCTCTGCAAGGAACTTCTGGAATTGAAGCAATATTTCGTCAAGCGCTCGCAGTGGATCATCGGCGGCGACGGCGCTTCGTACGACATCGGATACGGCGGCCTCGACCATGTGATCGCGTCGGGCAAGGACGTCAATATCCTCGTCCTCGATACGGAAGTCTATTCCAACACGGGTGGCCAGTCGTCCAAAGCCACACCGGTCGGCGCCATCGCCAAGTTCGCGGCCGCCGGCAAGCGGATACGCAAGAAAGACCTCGGCCTGATGGCCACGACCTACGGCTACGTATACGTCGCGCAGATCGCGATGGGCGCCGATCAGGGGCAGACGCTGAAAGCCCTCCGCGAGGCCGAGGCCTATCACGGCCCGTCGCTCGTCATCGCCTACGCGCCCTGCATCAGCCACGGACTGCGCGGCGGCATGGGCAAGAGCCAGCAGGAAGAGGCCGACGCCGTGAAATGCGGATACTGGCACCTCTGGCGCTACAACCCGGCGCTCGAGGCAGAGGGAAAGAACCCCTTCGCGCTCGACAGCAAGGAACCCGACTGGTCGAAATTTCAGGACTTCCTCAAGGGCGAAGTGCGTTATTCGTCCGTGATAAAGCAATATCCGCAGGAAGCCGCCGAACTCTTCCGGGCAGCCGAAGGCAATGCCCTGTGGCGATATAACAACTACAGGCGTCTCGCTTCGCAAACGTGGGGCGCTGAAGGAAATTGAGAATGGTGAATTGAGAATTGAGAATGAGGGAAAGGCTTTGTGGCTCTCTGTGTAAGGAAAAGAAGTTACACGGAGTTCCACAGAGAAGACACAGAGAACCACAGAGGGAAATCTTTGAATCTTGAATTACAGTGAGCGAACTGCCTAAATACAGACAGATATACGAAACCCTCCGCCGCCGGATTGCCGATGGCACGTATGCGCCGGGCGACAGGCTGCCGTCCGAAAGCACGCTCTGCCACGCCTGCGGTGCGGCGCATCTGACGGTACGCAAGGCCATCGGGCTGCTGCTGAAAGACGGCCTGATCGTATGCGGGCAGGGGAAGCGAAGCGTCGTGAAGGGTGCGCCCCGCGGGATTGGCATCCTGTCGATCAGCGGCACGGCGTCGGCCCTGCATCACGCCGGCCTGTCGACGCAGATCATCCGCCGGCCCGAACTGCGCACATGGTCGGAAGCCTTCACGTTTCCCATCGAGGCGCACGAGCAGGCGGCCGGCTGCATCTGCTTCGAGCGGTTGCGGCTGCTCGACGGCGTGCCGGTCTTTTTCGACGTCAACATGCTGCCCAACATCAACCTGCCGCGTTTCATGTCCTGCGACCTCGAAAACCGCTCCCTCTTCGACATGCTGCGGATGCTCTACCGCATCGTCGTCACGGGAGGCACGCAGCAGTTTTTCGCCATCCGGGCCGACCGGCGCATGCAGGACTACCTGAAAGTGCCCGCCGGACATCCCGTGCTCCAGCTAAACCGCAAGATAGACACTAACCGCACGGGCTTTCACATCTACAGCCAGCTCTTTTGCGTGACGCGGCAGTACAGCCTGACCGGTACGTTTTGACTGATCCCTCCGAATTTTGAATTTTGAATATCCGGTATTGATTTTTATATCTTCGAGACCGAAAAAGCCGGTAAAGTTTTAGATTATATCTCCCGAATGTCCTACCTTTGTCCCCTGATATTCTTACTCATTAAAAAAGAAAACGTATGAAAAAAATTTTACTGTTAGCATGTGCGCTCCCCTGTCTGTTGACGGCGCAGGAGTGGAAGAGCGGGACCGGGAAGCCGTCCGCGCAGCGGCCTGACGGCCTGACGGCGAAGGGCGGCATCGTGCTGCGCGCGGGAACGGCCAACAATCTGCCGGATTCTACCTATACGTATTACAACGGCAAGCTCCATCAGATGGTCGGCATCGAATACGACGACAAGGAGCGGGTCGTACGGGAACGGGGCTATTCGGATTTCGATTTCGGGGGATACCCGGACGACGATCTGAAAATAGAGTATAAGTATTCTGCCTTTATGCCTGTCGGGACGGATGAGTACGCGCACGAACTTCTCGTTCAGGATGCGATTTCGTACCGCATGCCCTACGGCGACGGCGTGTGGCACGAGTACAGCCGGAATGTCGGTTACTTTAACGCCAACGGGATACCGGTGAAGACCCTTTCCAGCTACTACCGGGGCGAAGGCGGCCCGTGGGACGGCGTCTGGGAAAGGCCCGACATTTCGGTAGCGCTCGAAACCGACGCCTCCGGCAATCCGACCGTGGTGGTCGATTCCATTCCCGGCACGGGCGGGATGAGAGCCGTCGCGCGCTTTGAAATCGCCTACGATGCGCAGGGCAGGTTTGACGAAGTCAACACCTTTTTTCCCGACGAAACGGGCGGATGGAGACCGGGCGAAAGCATCACAATGACATACGACGGGAACGGCAACCGCTTCGACATGCATTTTGAACTGGATGAAAAGGGACAATGGATGGAGACATACTTCTTTGAAACGCTCTACGACGAGCAGGGAAACATGATTGCCGAAACCGAAAAGGAGCGCGGCGCGGACGGTGAATACCACGTCGTATGGTCGGATACGTACCGCCACGTCTACTCCGGCCCGTCGCCGGTTGCCCCCGTGAAGGCGGCCGGCAGCTCGTCGGCGGTCTATCCCAATCCGTCGAGCGACTGCGTGACCGTATCGCTGCGCGACGCCGAGAATGCGCTCGTGACGATTGTCGCCCTGACGGGGCAGACGGTCGTTCGCCAGTCCATCGGGCAGCAGGCCACCATAGCCCTCAGCTCCCTGCCGCGAGGCATCTACCTGCTCACGGTGAAAACATCCGGCGGCACGGACGTGCACAAGCTGATCGTCCGGTAGCGATTTACGATTCAAGCCGGCTATGATACGGGGCTTCACATTCGTTTTGTGA
>JAIRZY010000116.1 GCA_031266995.1 Tannerella sp. | reverse complement strand
GATGACGCTGCCCCAGGGGGTGTATGCTGTCTCCATCGACGACTCAGGTATGATGGGGAAGGTGATCATACGATAATATAACTCACCGCTCCTTACTCCTCCGGACTTACTCCGGACGGTATATATGAAAAAAGCAGACGCCACTTACGGCGTCTGCTTTTTTGATGTGGGGATTCAAGTATCCGGCTACGTTTACTTCAGTATGCTTTCCATTTCTTCCTTTGTCAGTTTGTTTTTCTCGAGGAGCGTGTTCACCAGCCGGTCGATTGCGGGTCTGTTGTCCCGTACTGTTTTGACGGCGAGCGCAAGCTCGTTGCGTATGGCGGAGGCAATCCGTTCGGCTATCTTTCCGGCGAGCGGTCCCCGTGTGGCTTCTTCGTCCGAGAGGGCGACGGGGCCTATCTCGTCGTCCATGCCGTAGGCGCATATCATGGCGCGGGCGATGCGCGTGGCGCTCAGGATGTCGCCCGAGGCGCCGCTCGAGATGCCGTCGTCGTCGCCGTAGTAGACTATTTCGGCGGCACGTCCTCCCAGAGCCGTGCGTATGCGTGCGCGCAGTTCGTCGCGTGTTTTCAGTGGCGCGTTTTCGTCGCCGGCATGTTCCATGTATCCGCCGTGGTCGCCCCGCGCAATGATCGTCAGGTAGGCAGGCGTCCGTCCGCCGAGGAAGCAGAGGAGGGCGTGACCCGATTCGTGACGCGCCACGCGCTCGAGGTATTCGCGTCCCCAGTCTTTCTTTTCGCCGTGACGGTTCAGTTCGAAGGCTTCTTCGAGGCCGTCGTCGTCGAGCGGCATGCTTTTTCTGTCGGCCATGCGGAAGGCCAGCTCGAGCACCGTCTCCAGATCGGCGGGGCTGTATCCGGCGGAGCGTTCGGCGATGCGCTGCGTCATGGTGGCCGTCACTTCGTTCGGGCGCTTTTGCAGCATGAGGACGATGAAACGCTCGCGGTTGTCGCGATCCGGCAGGTCGACGAGAATCTTCCGGTCGAAACGCCTCGTCAGCGCGGGATCGATCACGCCTGCTCCGCCCTTGCCGTCTTCGAGGCTGAAGTTGGTGGCGGCGAGGACGAAGACGGGTCGCTTCGGGTCGACGGTGAAGCCGTCCATTTCGGTGAGCAGCGCGTTGAGCGCCATTTCTTCGCCGTGCCCGGAGTTGCTCCGTCCGCGTACCCGTCCGATGGCGTCTATTTCGTCGATGAAGACGATGGCGGGGGCGTAACGCCGTGCGCGGGCGAAGAGCGCGCGTACGGCTTCGGGGCCGCTGCCCTGCCATTTGGTGACGAAGCTGCTGGCGGAGGCGGGCAGGAAGGCGACGTCGGACTCGCCGGCCACGGCGCGCGCGAGCATCGTCTTGCCCGTGCCCGGCGGGCCGTACAGCAGTACGCCTTTGGGTAGCCTGTAGCCCGAGGCGGACGCTTTCTTCGGGTCTTTGAGGAAGCGGATGAAGTCCTGCAGCTCGCTTTTGGCGTCGGTGGCGCCGATCACGTCGGCAAACCGCGTGGAGGGCTTTTCCATTTCGTCGAGCACCTCGCGGCTGTCGCCTGCCGAGACTGCGCGGCGGAGAGAAAAGTCACGCAGGCGGATGACGGCCTGCTTCCGGTCGGGCGAGAGGAGCGGCACGGTTTCGAACGAGAGCGTTTTGTGCTGCATCGCCAGCGAGGCGGCGACGCTCTGCAGGTAGGCGTGCGTGCAGATGCCCGTGATTTCTTCGGCGATGACGTCCCATCCGTTTTCGGGCAGGACGAGTTTTCCTCTTGCGCCGGCGCGCACGAAGGCGGAGAGCAGTTCGTCGTCGATGCCGAATTTTTCGGATTCGAGGAGGTAGACGGGCATGTCGGGCAGGCGTTCGCGCAGGGTTCGGAAGAAGTTTCGCGACGTCTTCAGCGCCGATGCGCCGATGGGCGTGTACTTGAAGGAGGAGACGGTGCCGGCCGGGTGCGGCACGGCGGTGCCGGACATGGCTACCGTCGCCTGGGGGTTAAACGCCGGCGTGCGTCCGGTGTCGCTCGACAGTTCCAGCAGCACGAGGTGTACATCCTTTTCGCCCAGCAGCGTCATGGCGTCATCCATCTCTGCCGCGTGGTGGACTTCGACGCCCGGCAGGGCTTTGCGCAACTCGGCGGCGCAGGCGGCGTCGCCGAAGAAGAGGATTTCCTGATGTTCCGCGTTTTCGAACAGCGGCTTCACGTCGTCCGGCAGACTGTCGGTCTCTACCTTGAAATGAATCTTCTCCAGCCGCTTGAGCACCGGTTCGAGACTTGTCTCCCAGAGGCGGAAGAGCTTGAACAGTTCGTTTTTGACGAACAGCTCCGTTTGCGCGCATACGGTGCGTGCGTCGGCCTGTCCTCCTTCGGCGAAGAGCATGACGGTTTCGAACAGGCTGCCGGCGTCCATCTTCAGGCCGTACTGCTTTTCGAACAGGTGGCACAGGCGGTGAAATTCGCCGAGGCAGATTTTTTCCAGATGATGCGCCTGAAGGTGGTTGAACATCATCGGGTATCCGGTTGCCATGCGCGAGCAGATGGCGGCGGGGAAGAATGGCCGTCCGGTCTGCGGGTTCGTGTCGGTTTCGAGGGCGTTGAGTATCGTCTGCCGTGGCAGTCCGGCGACGTTCGATTTGCAGTCGCCTTCGTAGAGCTGCCGCCCGGCGTTGGTGGTAAAGATGATGATGGTGTCGCGGAAGGCGATGCTTTCGTCGAGGAAGTCGTCGTGGAGCGCGCCGGCGTCCAGAATCTGGAGGAAGAGGTGGATGGTGTTCAGGTGCGCCTTTTCGATTTCGTCGAACAGGAGGATGCAGTGCGGATTTTTGTGTACGAAGCCGGTGAGCGCTCCGGGCTTGGATTCGCGGTAGCTGGCGTTGAAGCCGATGAGGTTGGAGTGTGCCTGGTGGTCGGCGAAGTTGCTCATGTCGAAGCGCATGTAGGGAATGGCGAGGGCTTCGGCCGCCTGTTCGGCGAGGAAGGTTTTGCCGGTGCCGGGAGGTCCGGCGAAGACGAAGAGGGCGCGCGGGCGGCGGCGTTTATCGTCGGCAGCGGCCAGTACTTCGGCGTTGAACATTCCTTCGGCGAAGGCGTGTACGGCGTGATCCTGCCCGTGCACTTTGTCGAGCAGCGCGTATCGCATCGCGCGGATGCGTCCGGTCAGTTCGGGGAGGAAGGGCAGGCCGGCGGTCTGCGGCGGCGCGTCCTGTCGTTCCGGCGCCGCTTTGCCGTCCGGTGCGGCGGAGCGGAGCAGGGCTTTCAGTATGGGCGTCGGTTCGGCCAGCATGACGGTCAGCAGGTGGGCGGCGGACAGCGTGTCGTCCTGCGCCTTTCTTTTTGCGTTCATCAGTACTTCGCCGGCGAGGGCCTTTCCGTTTCCGGCCGGTTTTTCGACGGAAAGGATTTTGCGCAGTTGCCCGCGGGCTTTCTTCGGGTCGACGCCGGCGTCCTTGAACGTGGAGGCTACCTGCGCGATGTCCGCATTGGTCTGCTCGCGGTAGCGGGAGTTGGCTGCGATGTCGTCCGAGGTGATTTCCGGCAGTTTGAGCAGGCCCAGAAACAGGTGCTCGGGGTGCAGTTCGGTCGACATGGCGGTGGCTTCCATTACGGCGCGCATTTTGACGTACGACAGTGATCTGGTTTCTTCTAATTTTTCCATGTTTTGTTTTCTGTATTTAATAATAATTTAATGATCCGGGAATAAATGATGTATCATTTCAATATATCCATTGCACGTTTTCCGGGAGACTGTCCCGGAGCGGAGAAACGCTATCGTGCTGTGCTGCAAACTTTCCCCACGTGGGGAAACCTTCTCGCACGGTGCGACAAACTTTCCCCGAGTGGGGAAACCTTCTCGCACGGTGCGACAAACTTTCCCCGAGTGGGGAAACCTTCTCGCACGGTGCGACGAACTTTCCCCATGTGGGGAAACCTTCTCGCACGGTGCGACGAACTTTCCCCACGTGGGGAAACCTTCTCGCACGGTGCGGGGAACTTTCCCCATGTGGGGAAACCTTCTCGCACGTGTACAGCGAACTTTCCAGCGGTATTCGTCGCGGCGTCGTGTCCGGCGTCTGACCGGAGTACGGGGGGCGAGGGCCGCATGGATGTATTCTGATTCGTTTCCACAGGTTGTTACTGCATCAGTCCCAGCACTGGTCGGGCATCACGGTGGAGGCATAAATCGCGGCGCCCAGGGCTGCGGCGGTCTCCGGATCGACCGAGGTGTCTACGTTTTCGGTAATCTGCTCGCGCAACATGCGCCGCAGAATGGGTGACCAGGTCGGCCCGCCGACGGGGATCAGCGCGTCGAGGTCGGCACCGCAGAGGCTGTTGCGCTTCAGCAGTTCCTTCGTGATGTCGATGGCCTGCCGGAAAACGGGCGCGAGGACGCGCTCCATGTCCTGCTGCATGACGGGGATGTCTATTTCAGGCTCTTCGCCATTTTCGTCTTCGAACGGCAGGTCGCCTATGTCGGAAAGGATGTGATATGCGTCCTTGAACGACATCTGTATTCTTGCCTCTTCGGCAAACCGCTTTACGCCGTTTCTTAATATTTTCTTTTTAACCGGACTGTCGAGGATGCTTTCGAGGGCGTAGTCTTTTTGGAGCTGCGGCATTATGATTCGGTCTACAATCTCCCTGTCGAGGTTTTTGCCGCCGAGCCGGCCGTCGCAGCCGGTATCCATGATGGACATGACGCCGTTTTCGGTCTTCACGAGCGTGGCGCTGAACGTCGCGCCGCCGAAGTCGAACACCAGCCGGCAGCCGTCTTTTTCCCGGAAGTCCGGACCGCAGGCCATCAGTGCGGCGAGCGGCTCCTGCAGCAGTACGACCTGCATGAAGCCGGCCATTTGGGCGGCCCTGACGGTCGCATCGCATTGCGGACTCAGGAATGTGGCGGGGACGGTGATGACAACGGACCGGATATTTTCGTCCGGCACGAAGGATTTCAGCTTCTTCAGCACTTCGGCCGAGAGTTCTTCCGGGGTGAAAGACCTGTCCATATTACGGCTGTAGCAGGTCGCGGCGATGCCCATCGTCCGTTTAAATTCGGAAAACGCATTGATTTCGCCCGGATTGAAATTTTTCATCGCCCTTGCGAGATTGTTTTGCATCACAGCCATTGCCGAGGCGCCGACCACTGCCTCCTTCCGTCTGTTGAAATATACGCAGGAGGGCATGGTGTCCTTCAATACGTCGGATTTAATGATTCGCGGGACGCCGTCCTTGTCTGTTCGGGCGATGGCCGAGTTGAAGGTTCCCAGGTCAATGCCGTAGTAGCAGTTGATGTATTTTCTCATGTCTGTTCTGTTTTTTCGGTGAGTCTGTTTCTGTTTTTGTTTCTTTCAGTGTTTGTCGGGAGAGGGGAATATCCCCCGTTCCCGCGGCGGGGAAACGGGGGGATGTTCCGTGATTTAATGTAATCTTCCAGACGTGGGTCCTGAAGGGAAAAACCACCTGAGTAATGCCAGAACATAATCCATCGTTTGCGGGATATGTCCCGGAAGCGTATTGTTAACCGCCATCAGGGCCTGAGCAAGCAGATTTTTTGCCATTTCTCTTTCCTGTGGATTATTCCATCTGACAGTATCAAATTGTGTACTGCAATACATCAAATACTTTATACCGCCGGTTGGGGTCATTTCAAGTATAAGATGTTTCCCCTTCAGTTGTCCGGTCAGTTCCTCTGCTTTTCCGATATTCTTTTCCGCTCTGACCTGTTCTTTCTTTTGATGGAAATCCAGGCAAAACGCCTCCGCATCATAGAGAAACTTCGCTTCGTATCCGGGTTTTTTGTCGATTCTGTCATTCTTGATTTTATTTATCAACAGTTCCATGTCACTGTAAGCCGCCATCATCTCTTTTTCCTTGTCCAGATACATCAGCGACATCCTGACCGGATATAATTCGAGCAGCAGTTTACGAAGGTTACTGAGGATTTCCAGCCGCCTGTTGACGCTGTCTTCTCCCGCGCTTAGACGGTCTTCAAGTCCGGACAGTTCTTCTCCTGCTTTCGTGGCGAGCTGCCTGTCTGACGCCGGGATTTCGCCTGTGGCGTTTATCTTCCGTACGGTCTGCCGGGCTTCGCTGATTTTTTTCAGAAGTTCCTGTTTGGAAGGGGGATCCGTCTGCTTGATTTTAAGCTCTATCTTCTCCTCGTAATTGATTGACGGGAAGCGGGCCTCGAAGAGCATGTTTTGCGATTCGTCGACCTTGATGGATATATCTACGGGACTGTTTACCGGTAACTCTTCGGGAAGTTTTTCGCCGGTTATGACCACTTCGTAAATAAGATTGTTCAGCTCCAAATCCGTGCCCTCGGCGCTGTATTCGCCCTGATAGACGCCGATAGTAATTTTATCTTTTGTCCGGGGGCTGATTTTGTCCGTTGTTCTCAGCCCGGCGGTAACGCCTTTCGCCGGCAGGCTTTTGTTTTTCTCCAGTCCGGCGACGGGAAAGAAGCCCACGTCACCCTTGTCTTCGAACTGTTTGCCAATGCCGATGTGATACGGTAAGACCGGACTTATTTTACCGCCGCCCTGTATGATATTGAACTGGCTGGGCGTACATTTCAGATGCATGGCGTCTCCGTCGAAGAGCTGAATCTCGAACGAATTGGAACAGTTTTCCACCAGCAGGACTTCGACGAACGTCGCCTTTTTGTCGCTGATACGCTTCATGCCGCTCGACCATGCGCCGTCGGAACGGCAGACGTCGACAAACATCTCTTCGGGGAGTTTCATGTCTTTTCCGTCTTCAGTTTTTCCATCCAGGACTTTGATGGTAATCAGTTCCGTCGTTTCCACGGTCATAGATTCGTTGTTGACAGATAACCGGATCGCACCGGGAGGTCTTTTCTTCTCTGTATCCTTATCCTTCTCCTTATCCGTCTTCTTATCATCATCCTCATCTTTTAAGGTTACGGTAGAAGCGTAGAGCGCGGCGCCCTGTGCGACGACGGTCATGGGGTCGACCGAGGTGTTTACGTTTTCGGTAATCTGCTCGCGCAACATGCGCCTCAGGATAGGCGAATGGGTAGGCCCGCCGACAAGGATCAGCGCGTCGAGGTCGGCGCCGCGCAGGTTGTTGCGCTTCAGCAGTTCTTTCGTGATGTCGATGGCTTTCTGGAAAACGGGCGAGAGGACGCGCTCCATTTCCTTCTGTGTGACGGCGACGTCTACTTCAGGCTCTGCGCCGTATTCGTCTTCGAACGGCAGGTCGCCCAGTTCGGTAAGAATGTGATGCGTATCCTTGAACGACATCTGTATTTTCGCATTTTCGGCCAGTTGCTTTACGCCGTTCCTTAAAATTTCCCTGCTGCCCGGATCGTTAAGAATGCCTTCGATGCTATAGGTTTTCTGGAGGTACGGCAGTATGATACGGTCTACAATCGCTTCGTCGAGGTTTTTGCCGCCGAGCCAGTTGTCGCCGTCGGTATCCTTGATGGACATGATGCCTTCTTCGGCCTTCACGAGTGCGGCGTCGAACGTCCCGCCGCCGAAGTCGAAGACCAGCCAGAAGCCGTCTTTTTTTTCGGCGCTCAAGCCGTAGGCCGTCAGCGCGGCGATCGGTTCCTGCAGCAGTACGACCTGCTTGAAACCGGCCATTTTGGCGGCCCTGACGGTTGCATCGCATTGTGGACTCAGGAACTTGGCGGGGACAGTAATGACGATGGACGAGATATTTTCGTCCAGTATGAAGGATTTCAGTTTCTTCAGTATTTCGGCCGAGAGTTCTTCCGAGGTGAAATCCCTGTTCATGTGATTACTGTGATAGGTCGCGGTGGTACCCATTGTCCGTTTAAATTCGATAAACGTATTGGTTTCGCCCGGCTTGAAATGTTTCATCGCCCTTGCGTGATCGTTTTTCATCACAGCTATTGCCGGGTCGCCGGCCAGTACGTCCTTCCGTCTGTTGAAATGGACACAGGAAGGTACGGTATCTTTCAGCGTGTCGGATTTTCTGATCACTGGAACGCCTCTTTCCATTCTGGCAATCGCCGAATTGGTAGTACCCAAATCGATTCCGTAGTCAATTTTAGTTCTTTCCATATCTGTTATTTTTTTGTGTTATATAATAAATCAGTTTTGATTGTCTTCGCTGCTTTCATCGTCTCCGGCATTTTCACTGTTCCCGTCTGTTCCGGTGTCTTCGCCGTTTCCGCTGTTCCCGTCAGTTCCGGTGTCTTCGCCGCTTCCACTGTTCCCGTCAGTTCCGGTGTCTTCGCTGCTTCCGCCGTTTCCGTCAGTTCCGGTATCTTCGCCGCTTCCGCTGTTTCCGTCAGTTCCAGAGTCTTCGCTGCTTCCGCTGTCCTCCTCGTCGTCGTTCGGGGGGCCTACGGTGATTTCGATTTCTGCTGCCTGAATCATTTTACCCCTGTAATTTACCTGTGGAGTTTGCACTTTGGTAATCACTTCGGCGCCTTTTTCCATGTCTTCGTCGAGGACGGAGTTGATTACGATCACTTTCATGCCTTCGTGATATTCTTTTCCGAGCAGGACGGGCATGCTGTATTCGTTGGCGACCAGATTGTCTTTCAGCGTTTCGACCGAGCGTTTCAACTGTTTCAGTCCTTTGGTGCCTTCGGCCATCCGGCTGATGTTTCGTTCAATCAGGTTGATTTCGCCGGCCACCTTCAGCGCGAGCGAATGATCCATCCGGCCCTTCAGCAGTTCTTCCAGCAGCGACGTCATCCGGTCGAAGCCGTTGATGAGGTTTTCGTCGATCTCGGCCTTTTTTTCTTCGATTTCGGCTTTGGCTTTTTCGATCTCTTCTTTTGCGTTGCTCAACTGGGCGACGAGGTCGGACTTGTCAGTTTTCTGCCGCTTGCTCAGGAAGCGGAAGACCAGGACGGAGAGGAGGACGGCGAGCAGGAGCACGATGACGACGTAGAGCGTCGTGTGGCTTACCGAGCGGTCGACTTCCTGAAACCGCTGGTTGGCGGTGGCTTCGGTGGTCGAGATTTTGATGCCAAGCTGGCTGGCGGTTTCGCTGATGGCCTGGCTGTTGCTTTGCGTCGAGAGCTTCAGGCTTTCGATGGTTTCACTGGCAGCTTTGAGCTGCGTTTGCAGGGTGTTGATTTCGCTTTTCAGTCTGCGCGTCTCCGTCTGGAGCGTCTGCATTCCTGTTTTCAGGGTCTGCAATTCCTTTTCCAGCTCGGCGGCGGTCGGGTGAACGGTCTGGGCAAACGCGCCTGCGCCTGCCAGAATCAATACTGCGGTGAATAAAATTTTTTTCATTGCTTTAATTATTTAATTGGTTATATGTTTGTTTGTTTTTCTTTTTAAAA
>JAIRZY010000044.1 GCA_031266995.1 Tannerella sp. | reverse complement strand
ACCTTTCAGGTGCGCGCCCTGAACGCGGCCGGCCACGGCGCGGCGACCCCCGCCGTCGCCGCCACGCCCCTCGCCGTCCCCGCCGCGCCGCAGGCCCTCGCCGCCGCGCCCGGCGACGCGCAGGTCGCGCTCTCCTGGGGCGCCCCGACAGACGACGGCGGCACACCCGTCACGGGCTACAAAGTATCAAGCGACGGCACGACCTGGTATACGGAGCCGGGCACGGGCTACACCTTCGCCGGCCTGACGAACGGCGCGTCGTACACCTTCCACGTCCGCGCGGTCAACGCAGTGGGCGAAGGCCCGTCGGCCACCGTCCCGGCGACGCTGGACTCCTACGGCGTCACCCTCGCCCCGGCAGCGGCATACGCGTTCCCCTCCGCCACCTACGGCTACGGCGACGATGCCGATGCCGACGATGACGGCGCCGCCCCCGCGCCGCTGACCGTCACGGTGGCGAACAGCGGCACCCTGCCCACCGGCGCGCTCGTCGTGGCCGTGACGGGCATCGGCCCCGACACGTTCCTGCTCTCGCGCGCTGCGCTGGGCAGTATCCCGGTCGCGGGCAGCGACACGTTCAGCCTCGCGCCCGCCGCCGGTCTGGCCGCCGGCACATACACCGCCACGGTCACCGTCAGCGGCGGCGACGGCATCAGTGCCGACCTGTCCGTCAGCTTCACGGTAGACCGGGCCGAGCCGACGGTGGACGCGCTCGGCTTCGACCTGAGCGACGTCGTCTACGCCGGCAAGCCGCTGTCGGTCGCCGTCGGGGCGGCTGACGGCATCGCCGGCCTGGGCGAGGTCACGGTGAAATATAACGGCTTCACGCGCCGCCCGGTCGAGCCGGGCACGTATACCGTGACGGTAGACATCGCCGCGGGGGCGAACTACGAAGGCGTGACGGGCCTGCTGCTGGGCACGCTCACCGTCGCCGTGCCGCCCTATCCCGTGCCGCTCCTGCGCACGGTGACGCTGCCGCCCTTTGCGGAGGCGACAACCGTCCCGGCGGCCGGTCAGCATGCGGTCGCGAGCGGCGAGGACTTCGAGTTCATCCTGTTTTCCGCGGCGTCGCTTGCGGGCAGCGAACCGGCGGTCACCGTCGACCGCAGCGTGGCCGGCGAGACGGGCGTGGCCTGCACGCCGAATGGCGACGGGAGCTATACGGTGCTCATCCATGCCGTCCGTCAGGATCTTGCGGTGGGCGTCACCTTCGTCGATCCGAGCGCGGGCACGGATGTGGTGGCGGGCGGCGGGATATGGTCGTCGGGCAACCGGGTGCATGTTTCCTCGCCGCGGGGCGGGCGGGCCTTCGTCTACTCACTCACGGGCGCGGCGGTGAAGGTGTTCGACGCGGCGCCGGGCGTTACGGTCTCGGAGACGCTGCCTGCCGGCATCTGGATCGTCGTCTTCGACGGGCAGAGGCGGAAGGCGGTTGTTGGGGAATGACGGGACGGGCCGGAACGTAGAGACGCGATGCTTCGCGTCTCTGCGGCTGACTGGTTTGGAATGTGGAGACGCGAGGCATCGCGTCTCTACGGGAATCCGGGGCGGGCCGGGATGTGTAGAGACAGGGCATGCCCTGTCTCTGCCGTGTCCGCCGCCCTTTCCCTGCGGGAGATTCAAAGATTCAAGATTCAAAGATTCAAACAACACCGCCGCCCGTATCCGCCGCCCTCCCCTCCCTCTACCGCCGCCGCCCACCTCTCCCCCGGCCCCTCCCCACAAGGGAGGGGAGAAATATGCCGGGTGGACGGGCGGCGGGCGCGTTGTAGAGACGCGATGCTTCGCGTCCCTGCGGGAGGCGGCGGCGTGCAGGGGCGAACCTGCGTGTTCGCCCAATCGCAGGCGAACGGTTGCCCCAATCGCGGGCAAGGGCGACCACACAGGGTCGCCTCTGCACGCCCGCAATACACAAAACCATTCCGCGCGCCTTGCTTCCGGCCCGACATAGTCTGGAGACTGTGCCGAGCGGATTCCCGTAGAGACGCGAAGCATCGCGTCTCTACAATCCCACCCCGCCGTCCCGCCGCTCCACCTCTCCCCCGACCCCTCCCCACAAGGGAGGGGAGGGCGTCGGAGGCGGGCGGCGTTGTTGTTTTGAATCTTGAATTTTTGAATTTTGAATCTCCCGCAGGGAAGGGAGGGGCCGCGCTTAATAAAACGCTTAATAAAACGATAACGAAAAATATTCGCATTATTTCTCCGGATTAAGCGGAATTTTAAGCGTTCCGTTAATAGGCGCTCCCTTTATTTGCAAACTGAAAAATATAATTCGAAACCAGACATGAAGAAAAACATGAAGAAAAAACTGTCATATTTCCTCCGGGCGTGCGTCCTGCTGCCGGCCGCAGTCGCTCTGCTGCCTGCCTGCGGCGAAAGGATGGCGCAGAAATCCGAAACGCGGTCGCCCGTAGACTGCGTGAATCCGTATATGGGCAACATCAGCCATATCCTTGTGCCGACGTATCCAACCGTCCACCTGCCATACAGTATGCTGCGGGTCTATCCCGAGCGGAGCGACTACACGTCGGACGTCATGCGCGGCCTGCCGGTGATGGTCACGAGCCACCGCGGCAGCTCGGCTTTCAACATCAGTCCCGTATCGGGCGAAGCCGGCGAACTGACGCCCGTCGTGACCTACGCCTACGATCAGGAAGAAATCACGCCGTACAGCTACAGTGTCTTCCTCGACGAACCGCAGGTAGACGTGCGCTACGCCCCGTCGCACCGTTCGGGCGTCTACGAATTTACCTTCGAAAAGGCGGACGGTCCGCACCTGCTGATACTGAACACGCGTAACGGCGGCATCGGCATCACGGAAAAGGGCGTGACCGGATACCAGCACATTTCGGGCATGAAGGGCGGAATGATGAGTGTACACGTGTTCTTCGAGACCGAGCAGGCGCCCCTGTCTGCCGGCATCCTGTCCAATGGGCGGCTGGTGCCGGAGCAGACGGAAGCGGAAGGACGCAACCGCGCGGTCGTGCTCGACTTCGGCACGGCAAAGACGGTGCGCCTGCGCTACGGAGTCTCGTTCATCGACGAACGGCAGGCGGAGGCCAACCTGCGCAACGAGATCGACACGTACGACAGCCGGAAGGTTGCCCGCACGGGACGCGACCTGTGGAACGCAACGCTGGGCAAGATCCGTGTGACGGGCGGTACGGACAGCGACAGGGCCGTGTTCTACACCTCGCTCTACCGCACCTGCGAACGCATGATCGACATCTCCGAAGGCGGACGATACTACGACGCCTTCGCCGGGGGCGAGGTCAGGCAGGACGGCGGGACGCCTTTCTATACCGACGACTGGATATGGGACACGTACCGCGCCGTGCATCCGCTCCGGATACTGATCGAGCCTGAACGGGAGCTCGACATGATCCGTTCGTACATCCGCATGGCGCAGTCGTCGCCCGAAGGCTGGATGCCGACCTTCCCCGAGGTCACGGGCGACAGCCACCGCATGAACGGCAACCATGCTGTAGCCGTCGTCTGGGACGCATACGTCAAGGGGCTGCGGGGCTTCGACCTGAACGAGGCATACATGGCCTGCAAAAGGGCGCTCACCGAGTCGACGCTCATCCCCTGGGTAAGGGCCGAAGCGGGTACGCTGGACGCATTCTACAGTGAGAAGGGCTATTTCCCCTCGCTGAAACCGGGCGAGACGGAGACGGTGAAGGAGGTCAACACGTTTGAAAAACGCCAGCCGGTGGCCGTGACCACGGGGACGTCGTTCGACCACTGGTGTCTCTCGCAGATAGCGCGCGAGCTTGGGCTGGAAGACGACTACCGCTATTTCCTGCACGCTTCGTACAACTATCGCAACCTGTATAACGAGGCGACGGGATTCTTCCACCCCCGCGACTGCGACGGCAACTTTATCGAACCTTTCGACTACCGCTTCTCGGGCGGTGCGGGGCTGCGGGACTACTACGACGAAAACAACGGCTGGACATACCGCTGGGACGTGCCTCACAATCCGGCCGACCTGATACGCCTGATGGGTTCGTCCGAAGCGTTCGTTCACAATCTCGACGCCACGTTTCGCGAGCCGATGGGCGCGGGCAAGTCCGAGTTCTATCACCGCATACCCGACCAGACGGGCAACGTCGGGCAGTTTTCGATGGCCAACGAGCCGTCCATGCACATACCTTATTTATATAACTACGCCGGACAGCCGTGGATGACGCAGAAGCGCGTCCGCCGCCTGCTCGAGACGTGGTTTCGCAACGACCTGATGGGCGTCCCGGGCGACGAGGACGGGGGCGGACTGTCGGCCTTCGTCGTCTTTTCGGCAATGGGCTTCTATCCCGTCACGCCGGGCATGGCGGTCTACAATATCGGCAGCCCGCTGTTCGGCAGCGTCACCCTCGACCTGGGCCACGGCCGGCAGTTCGTAGTCGAAGCCACAGGCTGTTCGCACGAAAACAAATACGTGCAGAGCGCCACCCTGAACGGCGTGCCGTGGGACAAGCCGTGGTTCAGCCACGACGACATCCGCGACGGCGGCAAACTGACGCTCGTCATGGGCAACCGTCCCAACCGCGCGTGGGGCAGCCGTGCCGAAGACGCGCCGCCGTCGGCAGAACGCATCGACTGAGTGAATCATTGAAATCTTGAATATGGAATTACAGCTTTCCGGACCGGGGTTCATGCTCCCGTAACTGACCCGATGGAAGACATGAACCTCCGGTTTGCGAAAGCTCCCGCCGGACGAACGGCACATCACAACAGAACAAAGCATATATGAATATGAACAAAACATACATCATCTCCGCAATGGCCCTCCTGCTTGCCGGCTGCAGCCCCGGGGCGGCGGACAGGACGGCATACGACTGCGTGAATCTCTTCATCGGGACGGGCGGACACGGGCATACGTTTCCCGGTGCGACCGTGCCCTTCGGCATGGTACAGCTCAGCCCCGACACGCGAACCATGGGCTGGGACGGCTGCAGCGGCTATCATTACTCGGACAGCTCAATACTCGGCTTCAGCCACACGCACCTGAGCGGGACGGGCATCGGCGACTATGGCGACGTTCTCTTCATGCCCTTCAGCGGCGAAATAAAAACGGACGCGGGCGAGGAATCAAATCCCGACACGGGCTACAGGTCGCGCTTCTCACATGCCGACGAAAAAGCCGAGCCGGGATACTACGCCGTGAAGCTGAGTGACTACGGCATCGACGTCGAGTTGACCGCGTCCACGCGCGCCGGCTTTCACCGCTACACGTTCAACCGCGGCGGGCAGGCAGGTCTCGTCGTTGACTTGACGCACACCATACACGGACATGCGAATCCGCTGAATGAAATATGCGTCCTGAACGACACCGAAATCAGTGGCGCCAAAATCACCGACGGATGGGCTACCGATCACCACGTGTATTTCCACGCCCGGTTCAGTCGCCCGTTTACCTGCACCCTGATCGACGGCGGCGAGGCGCTCCCCGCCGGTACGGAACGGGTCGCTTCGCAACATGCCAAAGCCGTACTGCTGTTCGACATGCAGCCGGGCGACGAACTGCTGGTCAAGGTCGGCATTTCGTCCGTAGACCGCGACGGCGCCCGGAACAACCTGGACAGTGAAATCGATCACTGGCGCTTTGACACGGTTGCAGACGGTGCCCGGGCGCAGTGGCGCGACAGGCTGAACCGCGTATGCGTCGAAGGCGGAAGCGAAGATCAGCGCACGATATTCTATACCGCACTTTATCACTGCTCCATAAGCCCCAACATCTTTACCGACGCCGACGGCCGTTACCGGGGTATGGACAGGAAGATTCACACTGCCGACGGGTTTACCAACTACACCGTGTTCTCGCTCTGGGACACCTTCCGCGCCTTCCATCCCCTGATGACCATTATTGATCCGGAACTCGACGGCGAGTTTATCCGCTCGTTGCTGAGCAAGTATGACGAGGGCGGCATCCTGCCCAAATGGGAACTTGCCGCCAACTATACGGGCACGATGATCGGATACCATGCCGTCTCGGTCATTGCCGACGCCTACATGAAGGGCATCCGCGACTACGACACCGAAAAGGCGCTCACCGCCTGCGTCGCCACCTCGCGCTACGACACCGCGGGCATCCTCTTCCCCTCTGAAACCGTCCGCAACAAACTCATGCCTCTCGGCCGTAAATACTACGTCGAACGGGGATACATCCCTGCCGATCTCGGCGCACGCTCCGTCTCGGAGGGACTGGAATATGCCTATTCCGACTGGTGCATCGCCCGGATAGCCGAAGACATGAGTGCCGACAGCATCGCCCGTGTCTACGACAGGCGTGCGCTGAACTATCGCCACTATTTCGACTCCGCGTCGGGATTCATGCGCGGCAGGACTTCGACCGGCGAATGGGAAATGCCCTTCAATCCGCGCTCGGCGGGCCGGAGCTATACGGAAGGAAATGCATGGCAGTGGAGTTGGTATGTTCCGCACGATGTGTACGGCTTCATTGAGCTGGCGGGAGGAAAGGAACGGTTTGCGGCGCGGCTCGATTCACTCTTCTCCGTTCCCTCGTACATAGAGGGGGAGGCGCGAATCACCGACGCGACGGGTCTCATCGGACAGTATGCACACGGAAACGAACCGAGCCACCACATCAGCCATCTCTACAACTTCATTGGACAGGCGTGGAAGACGCAGCAGACGGTCGACTCCATCCTGTACTCGCTCTACTTCAACGACCCCGACGGACTGTCAGGCAACGAAGACTGCGGACAGATGTCGGCATGGTATATTCTGAACGCGATGGGCTTCTATTCCTTCTGCCCCGGCAAGCCTGAATATTCCATCGGACGACCGCTGTTCGACAGGGTCACGCTGAACCTGCCCGGCGGAAAGACGTTCACCGTCGAAGCCGCTCACAACTCGAAAAGCAACAGATACGTCCGGTCGGCCAGGCTGAACGGCAAAGCCCTTGAAAAACCGTGGTTCGGCCATGCCGACATCATGCAGGGCGGAAAGCTGGAACTGGAAATGGACAGCTCGCCCGGGCATATCTGGGAATAGGCGCTCTACTTATTATTAATTATAAACGAATCCTGAATTCAGAATGAATAACTGCTTTCCATAGATTCTTCGGTTGTCGGAAACTGCTTTCGTGCGGTTTCCGGCAACCTTTTTATCTTACTTTTAAACCTGAAAACGATGAACCTGAAAAAAACTGTTTTTGCAAGCCTGTTACTGATATTTGTATACACGGCGCTTCATGCACAGAAGAAAGGCGTCACTTCCGTCTCGGCATCGACCGGGACGAATCCCGCCACCCTCCTGCTGGACGGAAACCTGCAAACGGCCTGGGAGCTTCAACCTGCCGACCTGCTTCACGAGCAAAGCCTGACCTTCACCCTGCAGACGCCCGGCGATGTGGAAACACTCCGGCTGACCGTCAGGGGTCTCTCTGTCGAGAACCTGAAAAAATGGCTGTCCGTCTACATCTCCTACGACCCCATGAACCCGGGCGAAGCCATACGCTACGAAGTGAAAGGAAACCAGACTTTCGATCTTACATTCCCGCCCCGCTACGGCGCACACGTCAAAATGGTCTTCAAAGGCGACGTGCTGAAAAAAGCCGTAGCTGTTAGCGAGATTGAATTTATCTATTCAAAAAATAATGCGGGCAGCCCGGTGGCCGAAACCGGCGACCGCCCCTGGATGAACGCGCAACTGCCCGTCGAAGAAAGAGTGCAGCTCCTGCTTGACGCCATGACGCCAGCCGACAAGATGGAGCTGATACGCGAAGGTTGGGGCATCCCCGGTATTCCGCATCTGGGCGTCCCCGAAATCAGAAAAGTGGAGGCCGTACACGGTTTTTCATACGGTAGCGGTGCGACCGTCTTCCCGCAGGCCATCGCCCTGGGCGCAAGCTGGAACAAACGGCTGGCGGAAGAGGTCGCCGCCGTCATCGGCGATGAAAGTGTGGCCGCCGGGGCGATACAGGCTTGGTCGCCGGTGCTGGATGTCGCGCAGGACGCCCGCTGGGGACGATGCGAGGAAACGTTTGGCGAAGACCCCGTACTCGTCTCTCTTATCGGAGGGGCATGGATTAAAGGCTACCAGTCCCGCGGACTCATGACAACGCCCAAGCATTTTGCCATACACGGCGCCCCGCTGGGAGGGCGCGACTCTCACGACGTCGGACTGTCGGAAAGGGAAATACGGGAAATACACCTGGTACCGTTCCGGCACGTCATCCGCGAGCATCATTGCCAGTCCGTCATGATGGCCTATTCCGACTACCTTGGCGTCCCGGTGGCCAAAAGCCGTGAACTGCTGCACGGCATCCTGCGCGAAGAATGGGGATTCGACGGCTTCATCATCAGCGACTGCGGCGCCATCGGCAATCTCACCGCGCGGAAGCATTACACGGCAAAGGACTACATCGAAGCCGCCAACGAAGCCCTCGCTGCCGGTATCGCGACGAATTGCGGCGACGTGTACAACAATCCCGACGTCATTAAAGCTGCCGTCGAGGGCAGTATACACATGAAAAATCTGGACAACGTATGCCGCACCATGCTGGTGACGATGTTCCGTAACGGGCTGTTTGAAAACAATCCGTCCCGCGCGCTCGACTGGGAAAAGATATATCCGGGATGGCAGTCTGCCGCGCATCTGGAAATGGCACGCGAAGCGTCGCGCCAGTCCATCGTCCTGCTCGAAAACAGGGAAAATATCCTTCCCCTGTCCAGAAATATCCGCACGATTGCCGTCATCGGCCCGGGGGCGGACGATCTTCAGCCGGGCGATTATTCGCCGAAACTTCGCGAAGGACAGTTAAAATCCGTATTGACGGGTATCAGGGCTGCGGCCGGAAACCGTACGAATGTTCTCTATGAAAAAGGCTGTGAGTTTACCAGCTCTGAAAATTATGAGGCCGACAAAGCCCGGCAGGCGGCGGCGAAAGCGGATGTGATTGTGATGGTGCTGGGCGACTGCACGCAGGGAAACCGTGTCAATTACAATACGACGGGCGAAAATCACGACTATGCGACGCTGGAGTTGCCCGGACGCCAGACGGAACTGCTGAAAGAAGTGTGCTCTGCCGGCAAACCGGTCATACTTGTACTGCAGGCCGGCAGGCCGTACAACCTGACCTATGCGGCGGCCCATTGCGCCGCGATACTCGTCAACTGGCTTCCGGGACAGGAAGGGGGATATGCCACGGCCGACGTTCTCTTCGGAGACTGCAACCCCGCCGGACGCCTGCCCATGACTTTCCCGCGGCATGTGGGTCAATTGCCCGATTATTACAATTTCAAGACATCCGGCAGGCGATATGAATATGCAGATATGGAATTTTATCCGCTTTATCGCTTTGGCTACGGACTGAGCTACACCCAATTCAGATATTCGAACCTAAAGACGGCCATCCACGCCGACGGTGCCGTGAGCGTGCAGGCGGACGTGCAAAACACGGGTAGCCGGAAAGGCGACGAAGTCGTTCAGTTGTACGTGACGGACATGTATGCTTCCGTGAAGACCCGCATCATGGAGTTGAAGGATTTCGAGCGTATCACGCTGGAACCCGGCGCCTCGAAAACCGTAACGTTTACGCTGACGCCCTACCAGTTGTCCCTTTTGAACGACAGGATGGATCGCGTGGTCGAGCCGGGCGAATTTAAAATCATGGTGGGTGGCAGTAGCCCGTCCTACAAGGCGCAGGACCGGATTAAGGACAGCGTCGATTTCATGGATGCGGCGGAAGGTGTGAATGGTGTGATTGACTATCCGCACGCTTTCGCGGCCGATTTCAGCATCACCCCTTCGGGTACGGAAGAAACACTGATCGACGGTAGCCGCCGAATCGTCCTGAAAGTAAAAAACAACGGCAACCTGATGGATGCCGGCAAAGCGTATATGTTCGCCGACGGCGTCCGTTCGGAAGAAATACATCACTATGAACTTGCGCCCGGCGAAGAAAAATTGATTACATTTGACGCGGAACGGCCGGACATGAAGCAGGCTTCATTTACAACAAAATATAAAAACATCATTATAAACTTTTAATACCAAAAGATCATGAAACGGATAAAACTTTTCACATTACTCCTGCTTTGTGCAGGCAGCATTTCTTATGCACAGAACAAAAATGCAGACATACAGCCATATCCCGAATCGGTCGATGTGGTTTCGGTAAGCGCTTTCGGCGCGAAGGGCGACGGGACGACGGATGATACGCAGGCGTTCCAGAAGG
>JAIRZY010000217.1 GCA_031266995.1 Tannerella sp. | reverse complement strand
TTCAGAACCGGAGCCGATTCCGATCAGTTCCGTCAGAACTTTTCAGAACCGGAGTCGATTCCGATCAGTTCTGTCGGAACTTGCGGCAAGGTTACCACCCACAGTGGCAAATCTCCCGGAATTTCCGGCAGGGTTGCCACTCATAGTGGCCGGTCTCCCGCAACTTGCGGCAGAGAATGCGCTAATGGACATTTCGGGATTATCTCACCTCTGTCATTGATAATAGGTACTCACAATGATACGATGTATTATTCAAACAAATAACTGAAAACCAGTATTTATTCTAATTTCAAACAGATTCTTAAAGTCCCAAAGGTACGCGGTATTTTTAGAAAAACAAGAATAATTAACGATGGAAATTGTGATGAGCAGATAATTGAAAATTCGTCTGTGCGCATGTACAAGGCAGGCAGTCCGTTTCGAGACGGGAGGCGGGGCGGTAGAGACAGGGCATGCCCTGCCTCTACATTCCGAACCGTTCCGAAATGTATTACACAGCTTTTTTATCTTTGAATCTTTTATCCATGCCGCGTACAGTATAAAGTCGTTAAGCCTCAAAGCCCAAACCAGTAATTAATCTTCACCATGAAAGTATTGGTCGAGGGCAGCGAAAACATACGCTCCAGATTGTCGTTCCAGGCGGGCATGTGCCGATTCTCGCGGTCTGACATGCGATGCTCCCATACGAAGTAGAGCGTCGAGCCGGGAAGGTATTCCCAGCGGGCGACGAGGTTCGAGCGAAACTCGTTGAAGTTGAAATCCGGGTCGGCAAAGCGGTATGCGTTCGCCGGGTCGTCGCCGGGCGTTACTATGCAGAACCCGTCCAGACGGCTGATTTCGTCGGGCGCAAAGGTTCGGTAACGCTCGGTCATCGTGCGCGAGCGGGTGTCGGCGGCTACCTTGAAGTCGCTGTATTTCGCGGTGGACGTGAACGGTGCACCATAGAACTGCAGGGAGATGTCAGGCGTGACATTCATTTGCAGCTTCATCGTCAACCCGTACGTGTTTTGGTCCATGCGTCCCATTATCGGCGAGAATCCGGACGCGAGCGGCGAAGTCACGTACTGCGTGTTGTCAATATTGTGGCTGTAAGTGAACTCGCCGGCGAGGTGTACGTGGTTGCCCATGCGGAAGGCGAGGCCGGGAGTGAAAGTCTGTTCGCTGTTGATGCGATTGGTGTTCCACGTGTTCAGGAGGTTCAGCGTGAAGACGACGAGCCGGGCCTTGTCCGTGTTGAACGAGAGTGTCGTGCTGTAGTATGGATCGTATCGCAGGTCGGCGCCTCCACGCAGTTTGCGGGTGTCGAGGCAGTTCCACGCATACGTTTCAGCCGCCGTCAGTTCGAACCGGTTCAGGAACATGGTCTTCCACGTCAGCCCGACGGTATTGAGTATCGGCGTCCCACCATAGTCCCAGCGATTGTTTTGCGCCAGCGTGACGGTGTTCGAGCGGAAGAGAGTCCATATATCCGTGCGTCGAAACTGTACCTCGGACGTGTTTTGCAGCACGTCGGCCTGCTTGAGGTAGCCGATGTCGTTCAGGTCGAAGCCCGGCGACGACCAGCCGAAATTTTCCGAAAACGCCCACTTGGCGTTCCCTTTCCGCCCCACCTGGACGTATCCTCCCGTACCGTTCAGCGAGGTGCGCGTATTGTCCACGCCGAGATAGTCCGTTGCCGATTCGCGGCCGAAGTAGTGCACCGGATTGAGCTGCAGGAGTTCGATGGCCTCTCGACTGCCTTGCAGCGAACTGAACATGCCCTTCATGTCGATGTAATACAACCGATTGTTGAAGTACTGCGTAAAATCGATTCCCGCCGTAAAGGCGTTGCGCACCATGACGTTCTTCATGTACGGCTCCTCCAGGAAACGGTTAACCGAAGTGATCATCCCGCCCAGCAGCGTGTTTCCCTTCCAGTTTTTCTGCACGCGTGCGACAGTGTAATTCGTGAGCGGCTCAACCTCTTCCCTGCTTTCCGCACCGTTGCGGGTGACCCTTGCCGTTGAGCGGGCGGTGAGGCTCTGTATCGCGCCAACTGTCACGCCGTGCCGGTTCGTGCCCGTCAGCTTGAGCGCGCCGAGGATGGGCACGATGCCCGTGGTCTCGGCGAAGCTGCTCACGTTGTCGACCGCCGGCGCATAGGACGGCGCCGCGCCGATGCGCCGGGTGTAGAACATCATGTCGCCACCGTCGGCAAAGTCGAGGATATGCTTCCCTTCGAGAAAGAACGGCCGTTTTTCGTCGTAGAACGTCTCGTAGGCCGTCAGGTTCATCACCGAGGGATCCAGCTCTATCTGTCCGAAGTCGGGGTTGACGGTCAGGTCGAGCGTGAAGTCCGACAGGCCGAACTTGGCGTCGATGCCGGCATTGCGCTCCCATGCATGTCCTTTCCGGTAGGGGCTTCCCTCGATTTTCGGATCGAGGCGGTATTTACCCATCACATAGGGTGTAATCTCGATACCCTTTGATTTCGGCAGGTCGTCCATACCCTCCATCATGCCGAACGAGAAGACATGTCCGTTGTTTTTGAGCGGTATCATGCTCCAGTTCTGCACCTCGTTGTTGCGGCGAATGACGCGGCGGATGTGCAACCCCCACAGGCCGTCTTCCGGTATGCGGTTGTAGCGCAACTGGCTGAAGGGGATGCGCAGCTCGGCCGTCCAGCTTGAGTCCTGCGCGTTCACGTGCGTCCGTCCTTCCCACACGGCGTTCCAACTGCGGTTGATGCTCAGCTTGTCGGTCACGATGAGGTCGGTCTTGCTGCCGCCTGCATTGATGTTGAACTCGGGCGCGGCGCGATAGTCGTGATACGTGTCGAAGGCGATGCTGATGAGGTCGCCCACCGAATTGTCGTCGCGATTGCCGATGAAGCGGATGGTCCGGTCCGGGTCGTCGTCCCGGCAGTATACCGCCACATATATATATTTGTCGTCATACAGCAGTTTGGCTTTGGTCGGAGAATGCGAAGGATGCCGTTCGTAGGGCGTCACCTGCACGAAGTGTTCCGTCCAGACTCCCTGATTGCGCCAGAAATCTTCATCGATACGTCCGTCTATCTCGGGACGGTTGCCGTCGGCTTTCGTAATCCGGTAGACACGCTTGTATGCCTGTTCGAAAGGAACGACCGTGTCCTGCTGCGCCGGAGCGAATACGCATATAAGGCACAGGAGTAACGAGTAAATATATTTCATAGAATCATCTTAATCATGCGGATATAAATTCAGACATTCCATCATTCGGTTATTTTCGGCCGCCCCTCCGCACGCGGTATAAATTTTTCATGGATAAACGCCGGTATGCGAATCATTCCGGCGCGCTCAGCGTCCGGCGATACAGCGCGTCGTCGGCCAGCACGGCCAGCGCCTTTTCGACCGTACTGTCCGCTTTCAGGCTTTCGACGATTTCGCCTTTCCGGTAGTAGTATCGTTTGACGATTTCTCCCGAGATGAGCTGTTTGATTTGTACGCTGTAGCGTTCCAGGTCGCGCTCCAGGTCGGGCGTGAGCCGGGCTTCGAGCGCCGAGAAGAGGGTCGAATCGTTGTCGACATATCCCTCGAAAACGGCCACTTCACGGAGTTCGCTCAGGTAGCGTTCGCTCTGCCTGTCGTATGCGAATCCTTTCTCGCGGATACGCGCCTTGAAGTCTTCGTAGTCGCTGTCCGGGTATACGAACTCGTGCGCCGGCGGGATGGTCTTGTGTTTCAGCGTCCAGTCCGTCACGTAGTCGAACAGGATGTCGTCACCGGCCAGATAGTATATCATGGTCGGGATTTTCTCGGCCGCCTCGAAATCAGGACGCACGCCCCCGCCGTCGCGCACCGGGCGACCCTGCGAGGTGTAGAATACGGACGTCAGGCTGTCGGGGATCGCCGCCGCGCTGCCGTCTTCACGACGATGCGTGTAGTCCACCGACTGGATGCACCGCCCGCTCGGGATGTAATATTTGCTTATCGTCACCTTGAGCTTCCCGCCGTAAGGCAGGTCGCGCGAACTCTGCACCAGCCCCTTGCCGAAGGAGCGTTCGCCGATCAGCACGGCGCGATCCATGTCCTGAAGGGCGCCGCAGACAATCTCGGCCGCCGACGCCGAATTGCGGTTGATCAGGACGGCAAGCGGCATCACCGTGTCTACCGGCTCGAGCGAGGTGCGGTAGGTGCGGTCGCGCTGCGGGATTTTACCGCGCGTGGAGACGACCTCCATGCCCTTCGGGACGAAGAAATTCACGATCTGCACCGCGCCTTCGAGTATGCCCCCGCCGTTGTCGCGCAGGTCGAGGACGAGGCGGCTGATGTGGTGATTCTGCTTCAGGTCTTCCAGCGCAGACTTCACTTCCTGCGCGCTTTTCTCCGTAAACCCGGTGAGGTAGATGTATCCGATGCTGTCGCGCAGCACACCGTAGTATGGTACCTGACTCGTCACGACTTGTTTGCGCATGATTTCCATCTTCATGATTTTCTTCTCGCCCGGGCGACGGATTTTCAGCGTCACCTTCGAGTTCGGAACGCCTTTGAGCAGTTCGCTGACCCGGACGGTCGTGGCGTCCGTCACGTCGACCGTGTCGACGGCGATGATCACGTCGCCCGCCTTCAGGCCAGCCTGCTGTGCGGGCGATCCTTCGTATGGCTCGACGACGACCACGCTCTGACCGCGCTGTATGATGGTCGAGCCGATTCCGCCATATTCGCCCGTGATCATGTATTTGTATTCATCCATATCTTCCTCGGGTATGTATACCGTGTAGGGATCGAGGCCGCGCAGCATGGCGTCGATTCCGCGGCGAATCATCCGCTCGACCTCCACCGAGTCGACGTAAAACATTTCCACTTCCTTGATCAGGGAATTAAATATTTCCAGTTGTTTGCCCGTTTCGAACCGGTTTGCTTCCTGTGCCGAAAGCGGCTGCAGCGCTGCGGGCAGAAAAAGCAGGCAGTACGCGAAGATAGATTTTATTCGTGACATGTATATATATTAATGTTTAATGAATCGAACGGCAAAAGTACGCGAATTAATCCTTACCGCCCAATAAGCTCCTTTATTTTTAACTTTATTTCATTCCACCGGTCTACCGGAATCTGCGGACCGACGGTCTCGATCGTGTAGCCGGACAGAAGCGCGCCGATGCGCGCCGCCTGTTCCAGCGTGGCGCCTGCCGACAGGCCGTAGAGGAATCCGGCTGCAAAACTGTCGCCCGCACCCGTCGTGTCGAGCACGCTGCATGCCGGCGCGGGTACGTGTACGCACGTGTCGCCGCTTGCCGCCAGCGCGCCTTTTTCGCCAGCCGTCACAACTGCCGTCTCCACCTGACGCGCCATTTCGCGCACCGCACCTGCCGCCTGCATGCCCGTGTACGCCTCCGCTTCGCTTTCGTTCGCGAACAGGATGTCGACATATTCGGGTATCACACCGTGCAGCAGCTTGCTAAAACCGTGCACGATATTAAAATTGGACAGGTTGAGAGCCACCTTCAGCCCCAGCCTGCGGATTCGTTTCAGGATGGGCAGAAACAGGGCTTCGTTCGAAATCAGGTATCCCTCGATGTATACGCAGTCGTACGCGCGAAGCGTATCGTCTTCTATCTCATCGGCTCTCAGCGTCGCGGCAGGCCCCAGGAAGGTTGCCATCGTCCGCTCCCCGTCGGGCGAAATCAGCACGGTCGAGCAGCCCGAGATGCCGTCGGCGTGCACAAAATACGGCGTCACGCCCGCCAGTCGCACCGCTTCTTCGTAAAAGCGCCCGACCCCGTCGCTCCCTGTCTTGCCGACGTAGCCCGAGGCGACGCCCAGACAGGCCAGCGCACGCATCGTGTTACACACCGAACCACCCGGCGACTCATGACGTTCCAAACCGGCCTGTGCGTGCTGAATCGCCTCCATACGCTCACCGTCAATCAAATCCATAGCGCCGCGGGTCATCCCCAGTGCGCGAACAGTTTCGTCGCTTTCGAGTGTCAGGAGCACATCCAGCAACGCATTTCCAATTCCTAAAATTTTCATCTCCGTTTTTTCCGGCAAAGATATTGCATATTTGGAAAAATACCCGTACTTTCGCAACGCATTTTTTGTAGAACATACCTTGCGTTGCCCTCTTCCTTAGCTCAGTTGGTTAGAGCATCTGACTGTTAATCAGAGGGCCCTTGGTTCAAGTCCAAGAGGAAGAGCGATGCAGGGGCGCATGTTTAGTTGAAATTCAAATGGTAGGTTGAAGGGGGCCGTTGATGGTTCCCTTCAATTTTTTTACGGGGATTCTTACGTATTTCCCTGCAGTCCGGAAGATAAAAATACGGAAATGAAGCGGCTCATTTTCCTCTTCTTATATTTTCACATTCTCAAAAATGCAGGCTCCCGCCGGACTTCGGATGCATACCCCGGAACTCTAACTGTACACCTCCGAACTTCCCGGGCGACGGATATGGCCGACCGCTTGCCCGTGCCGGCAACAGTCGCGTCAGTGGAGAATGAAATTCCTGATTTTTCGAATATTGAATAGCGGATAATGATTTTTAATCTGCCGCGCGCGGTGTCCATTCGGATAGTTTCTGATAAATTTATGCTACCTTTGTGCACTTTTAAAAACAGTACATGACGGGAGACAATCATTTCGGTCGATTACTTTTTATCCTGACGATCGCGTGGATCGCCGGCGCGGGACTGTACTGGCTGCCGGACGAGGCGTTCGGTTTGCCGGTGCGAAAGGTAGACCTGCTGTCGGATATCCGTGTCCGTGCGGACGGGGTGTCGATAGATTCGCTGCTGTCGAGTCCGTTGCCGGCCGCGCTTTTTGTCCCCGACTCCGCCAGCCTGCACCGCGCCGATTCGCTCATGCTGGTCAGGCGCGATTCGCTGTACCATTCGCTGCTCGCCGGGATGGAGACGGATACGGCCGGCGTGCACATTCGTGATTTTTCGGCCGGACATACGGGTTTGCGCCGCTTTTTCAGGTCGCTGAACCGTATTGGGACGCTGAACCGCCCCGTGCGCATCGCGTTCCTCGGCGATTCGTTCATCGAAGGAGACATTCTTGTGGCTGACTTTCGCGCCATGATGCAGGCACGCTTCGGCGGACACGGCGTCGGATTCGTGCCGATTGCGTCGAACGTGGAGCAGTATCGCCCCACCATCCGCCAGCAGTCGAAGGGCTGGGCGACCGGTTCCATCCTGTCGGGACGGCAGTATGGCAGGTACGTACTGTCCGGCCTGTCGTTCGGGGCCGAAGGCAGCGAGGCCTCCGTGTCGTTCAGGACGACGGACGGCTATCCGGGACTGAGCGAAGCGTCGTCGCTGAAATTCATCTACTCCAAAAACAGGCACGCCGGGATGCGGCTGATATGCAACGGCACGAGGGATACGATTCGCACCGTGCTGCCGGCGACCGATTCGATACGGCAATACGAGGTGCGGGGACGCTTTACGGACGGCCGGTTTCATTTCTTCGATGCGGAGGGTCTGGAGGCGCTGGGCATCGTGCTGGAAGACAGTACGGGCGTGGCGGTAGACAATTTTTCGCTGCGGGGCAATACGGGCGTGGTGTGGGCGAACCTGAACGAAAACACCTGCAGGGCGTGGAACGTGATACGTCCCTACGACCTGATTGTCATTCAGTACGGACTGAATGTCGCCTCCGAAGGCGTGTTCGACTACACGTGGTATGCGGAGGGCCTGCAAAAGACGGTCAGGCGCCTGCGGCAGTGCTTTCCCGAAAGCGACCTGCTGCTGCTGGGCGTGTCGGACAGGAGTCATTACCGCGACGGCGCATACCGGACGATGCCTTCGGTCGTGGCGCTGTGGAACGTGCAGCACCGGATCGCCGAACAGGCGGGGCTTCCGTTCTGGAGCGTTTTCCATGCGATGGGAGGCGAAGACGGCATGGTGCGATACGTCAAAAATCGCTGGGCGGGGAAGGATTATACGCATCTCAGCTTTCGCGGCGGACGCGAAATCGCTGCGGCGCTGTTCGACGCGCTGATTTTAGAAAAGGAACTGTATGATGAAGTGGAAGAAATACTGGATTGACGCTGCGGGGATTGTCGCGGCCTTTTTCGTCGCGGCGGGGGCGTCTGTCCTGTCGCTGCCGGGTGTGGCCGCGGCGCGCGAACCCGTCGACAACCGTGAATCGGAACGCCTGTATCCGCGCCCGGCGCCGGTCGACAGCGTGTGTCCACTGATTGACTTCGCGGTGGATTCACTGTGCCGGATTACCGACCCGGCACATTCGCTGGACGCCTTTCTCGGCGGGCTGGAAGCGCTGCTGGCGGGGAAGGATACGGTCGTGAACATTGTCCATCTGGGCGATTCGCACGTGCAGGCCGGTTTTTACAGCGGACAGGTGATGCGCATGTTGCAGGAAGCGTTTGGCAACGCGGGGCGCGGATGGATATCGCCGCTCAGGCTGGCGCGGATCAACGAGCCGAAAGACTATCAAATCACATCGAATATAAAGGAATGGGAAATAGGACGGTGCATACAGCGCGAGCCGCTCTGCCCCCTGGGGCCGGGCGCGATGGGCATCCGCACGCGGTCGGACAGGGTCGGGTTTTCGGTACGCATCACGCCTGACCGTGGCGCGGGATATGCTTTCCGTCAGATGGTGCTGTATCGCGACAGCGAGGCCGTTCCCATGCTGCCGGTCGGCGACGACACGGTCGCGGTCGACGTCTGCTGGGGCAACGAGACGGAAGCGCCGGGCGTCGTCGCCGACACGTTCCGCATCGCGGAGGAGGTGGACGAAGTGCAACTGCTCGCCGCCCCGCGCGAGACGCCCGGAGGCGCCAGTTGCTACTACGGCTTTTCGCTGGCCAGCGGCCGCCCGGGCATCCTCTATCACGCCATAGGTCAGAACGGCGCCATGTTTGCAAATTATTCCCGCCCGGAATATGTCCGCCAACTGGCCCTGCTGCGGCCCTCGCTGCTGATTGTCACGCTGGGAACCAACGAGTCGTTTGCCGGATCGCGATTCAGGGAAGAGCAGTTCGTCGCGCAGATGGACAGCTTCATACGGCTCGTGCACGCCAGCCTGCCCGGCACGGCGATACTGATTACGACGCCGGCCGAGTCCTTTCGCCGCGTGCAGAGGAAGTACGAGCGGAACGTGAATATCCGCCGGGTGGCGGCCGCCATCGCGGGCTATGCGGAAAGGGAAGGCCTGGCATGCTTCGACATGTACGGGGCAACGGGCGGCGACGGCTCGTGCGAGAAATGGCAGAAGGCCAGCCTGCTCGGACGCGACCGCGTGCACTTCAGCATCGACGGATACTGCGAGCAGGGGAAATTACTTTACAAAGCCCTGGTCAGGCTCGAACGGGGACAGCAAAACGAGGCGTACGGTGACGACTGACGGGATACTGGATTTTGTGCGCCGCCTGGCGGACGGCGTGCAGGCGAGTTTCGACTGGGAGAGATGCGGCGACCTGCTCATGTATCACCCCGACGCGCCGATGCTCTTCAGCACCGGGCTGTTCTTTTTCCTCTTCACCGCCTTCTACGCCCTTTTCACCGCGCTGCGCCGCCACACGCGGGCGCGCATCATATACGTGACGCTCTTTTCGCTCTATTTCTACTACAAGACCAGCGGGCTGTGGTTTGCGCTGCTGATGTTTACGGCGACGTCCGACTACCTCGTCGGCCGCTGCATCGCGGCGTGCGGCGATTCGCGCGCGAGGCGCCGATGGCTGGTAGCGCTCA
Source organism: Tannerella sp. (assembly GCA_031266995.1). GTDB lineage: Bacteria > Bacteroidota > Bacteroidia > Bacteroidales > Tannerellaceae > Tannerella. The sequence continues at coordinate 1,138 of JAIRZY010000217.1, read as the reverse complement.
GCATGTGCATCAATCTGGGCATGCTGTCGGCCTTCAAGTACGCCAACCTCATGTACGGCCTGTTCCAGTCCGTCCTGCAGGCCGCCGGCGGCTGGCTCCACATCGGCGCGTGGGAACGGCTGACCGCCGGCGAACCGTTCGACCTCTTCCTCCCCGTCGGCATCTCGTTCTTTACTTTCCAGTCGATGAGCTACATTATCGACATATACCGGCGCCGCGTCGCACCCCTGAGGCGATGGACGGACTACCTTTTCTACATCTCGTTTTTCCCCGGCCTCGTAGCCGGGCCGATTGTGCGCGCCTGCGATTTCATCCCGCAGATGTTTCGCCGGCCCGTGCTCACGCGCGAGCAGATGGGCGAGGGGCTGTACCTGATCATCTGCGGACTGCTGAAGAAATGCGTCATATCGGACTATCTGAGCGTCAACTTTGTCGACCGCGTCTTCGACGCACCCGCGCTCTACTCCGGCGCCGAAAACCTGCTGGGCGTATACGGCTATGCGCTGCAAATCTACTGCGACTTTTCGGGCTATTCGGACATGGCCATCGGCATCGCCCTGCTGCTGGGCATACGCTTCCGCATCAACTTCGATTCGCCCTACCGCTCGGCCACCATCACCGAGTTCTGGCGGCGATGGCACATCTCGCTCTCAACGTGGCTGAAAGACTACCTCTATATCTCGCTCGGCGGAAATCGCCGGGGCACGCTTCGCACCTACCTCCACCTCTTCATCACCATGCTGCTGGGCGGCCTGTGGCACGGCGCGGCGTGGCGCTTCATGGCCTGGGGCGCCTTTCACGGCCTCTCGCTCGCCGTCCACAAGTGGGTGATGAGCCACTTCCACAGTTTCAAAAAAGAAGGACACGAGATGACGCCCCTGCGCCGCGCGGCAGGCATCGCCGTCACCTTTCACCTCGTATGCCTCGGATGGATCTTCTTCCGCGCCGACTCGGTGACGGCCGGATGCGAAGTGCTGGCGCGCATCTTCACCGCCTTTCATCCCGAAGCGCTGTGGCAGTTCGTCGCCGGCTATCCCGCCGTGACATTTCTGCTGATCGCCGGATACGTCGTTCACTTCCTCCCCGCGCGCGTGGACAGCGCGATGCGGCAGGCCGTCACCCGTTCGCCCCTCCTGCT
>JAIRZY010000155.1 GCA_031266995.1 Tannerella sp. | reverse complement strand
ATATCAAATATAAGTTGTATCTTTGCCATCGATTCTTTGAATCTTTGAATCATGGAATCTTTGAATCATGGAATTATCTAAAAACAAAACTTTATGCAATTCAACCGACGCGAATTTATTAAAACCGGGGGGCTGGCCATGATAGGCTCGCTGACCGCGCCCTCGTTCATGGGAAGTTGCAGTACGGGGACTTCCGGCAGCGGATCGGCTGCCATACGTTTTGCGCTGAATCACTTCGGCGTCAGCGAGAGCGATCTGCAAAAGACGCTTTCGGCCGCACTCGAGAAGGGAGGCGACTATGCCGACCTGTTTTTTGAACACAGCTATTCGAACAGCATCGGCCTGCAGGATGCGGCCGTCAACCGCGCCTCGTCGAACATCGACTTCGGTGTCGGCGTGCGCGTACTCGCCGGCGACCAGTCGGGCTATGCCTATGTCGAAGACATCACGCTCGGCGAGATGCTCCGCGCCGCACGCACGGCAGCACGCATCGCCGACAGCGGCACGCGCCACGAACCGGTGAACCTGACGGAGCTGCCCGTGACCAACAACTACTACATCGTGAAGACGCCCTGGGACGAAATCGCCGTCCGGGACAAAATGCCCTTCCTGCAGCGCCTGAACGACCGCATCTTCGCCCTCGACAGCCGCGTGGTCAAGGTCTCGGCCGGGCTGGGCGATACGACGTCGCACATCTTCTTCTGCAACTCCGAGGGGCTGATGTACTACGACTACCGCCCGATGGCGCAGATCTCTGCCCAGTGCATCATGGGCGAGGGCGACAGGATCGAAAACAACTACGCCGGCCGCTCGTTCCGCATCGGCACTGAGATGCTGACGGACGACCTCGTCGACACGCTTGCCCGCGACGTGGTCGACCGCACCGCCATCCTCTTCGAGGCCGTCAAGCCGCGCGGCGGCGAGATGCCCGTCGTCATGGGCGCCGGCGGCTCGGGCATCCTCCTGCACGAGGCGATCGGACACGCCTTCGAGGCCGACTTCAACCGCAAGAACACGTCCATCTTCTCCGACAAGCTGAACACGAAGGTGTGCGACGCCAGCATCAGCGTGGTCGACGACGGCACGATCGCCTTCAACCGCGGCGCGGTAAACATCGACGACGAAGGGGTGGAGGGACAGAAGACCTACCTCGTGCGCGAAGGCATGCTGGCCAGCTACATGCACGACCGCATCAGCGCGAAGCACTACGGCCTGCCGCCGACGGGCAACGGACGCCGCGAATCGTTTCGCATGGTGCCCATCCCGCGCATGCGCTCGACCTACATGGAGGCCGGCGGATACGACGAGCAGGAAATCATCGCCTCGGTCAGGAAAGGCATCTATGCGGCCAACTTTACCAACGGACAGGTACAGATCGGCGCGGGCGACTTCACGTTCTTCGTCAAAAACGGATACCTGATCGAAAACGGACGCCTCACGCAGCCCGTCAAAGACATCAACATCATCGGCAACGGCCCGCGCGCGCTGGCCGACATCACGATGGTGGGAAACAATTACAAAATGGACAACGGCACATGGACGTGCGGCAAGGACGGGCAGTCGTGCCCCGTCACCTGCGGCATGCCGTCGGCCCTGGTCAGCAAACTAACGGTAGGAGGAGAAAGCTAACATGATACCCGAAACAAACAAGAAAACAGCACAGTGGGCGATGGACTTTGCCCGCAAAAACGGATGCCAGGGCGTCCGCATCAGCCTCTATCACGGCTCGAACACGTCGTTCGAAGTGCGCAACATGAAAATCGACCGCCTGCAGCAGTCGTCCGAAAACGGACTTTCGATATACCTCTTCGTCGACGGCCGCTACGGCGCGTTCTCGACCAACCGCCTCGACCGCGAAGAGCTGGAGAAGTTTATCCGCAACGGCATCGAATCGACGCGCTACCTGGCCGAAGACCGCGCACGCACGCTCCCCGACGCCTCGCTCTACTATGCCGGCGGAGGCGACGACCTGCAGCTCCACGACGCACGCTTCGACACCCTCCCGCCCGACGACAAGGTGGCGCTCGCCATGCACACCTGCGACGAGATCATGGGCCGCGACCCGCGCATCGTCGCCGCCGAATCGTCGTACAGCGACGGCGACAGTTCGCGCTACATGATCGCCAGCAACGGCTTCGAGGGCGAATCGTCCTCCTCCTACTTCTCGCTCTCCGGCAGCGCCAGCATCAGGGGCGACGGCGATGCGCGCCCGTCGGACTACTGGTATGACTCCGCGCTCTACTACGACGCCCTGCGCCGCGACGGCATCGGCACGAAAGCGCTCGAACGCGCCATGCAGAAGCTGGGACAGCGGAAAATCGCTTCCGCACGACTGCCCATGCTGGTCGACTTCATGAGCGCGCGCCGGCTGCTCTCGCCGCTCGTCAACGCCCTCTACGGCTCGTCCATACAGCAGAAAAACTCCTTCATGCTCGACCGGCTAAACGTGAAAACGCTCGGCGACAGGATGACCCTGCTCGACAGCCCGCACATGACGCGTGCCTCGGGCGCACGCTATTTTGACAGCGAAGGTGTGGCCACGCGACCGATGCCGGTGTTCGAAAACGGCGTGCTGAAAACCTACTACATCGACACCTACTACGCCAACAAGATGGAGACCGAACGGACCGTCGACGCGCCTTCGCTTCTGATCATGCCTCCGGGCGACAAAGACCTCGAAGGACTCGTCGCACAGCTCGACCGCGGCATACTGGTCACCGGCTTCAACGGCGGAAACAGCAGCACGACGACGGGCGACTTCTCGTACGGCATCGAAGGCTTCCTCATCGAAAAAGGCCGGCGCACGCAGCCCGTCAGCGAGATGAACATCACGGGCAACATGCTTGCGCTGTGGAACAGCCTCGTCGAGGTCGGCAACGACCCGCTCCTCAGCTCGAGCTGGCGCATCCCCTCGCTCCTCTTCGACGGAGTGGACTTTAGCGGGATGTAAAACGGCAGTTTAATTATGAATTATAAATTATGAGCTATGAATTTTACCTCTCCCTCCGGCTCTCTCCACAAGGGAGGGGAGGAAGCCGGAAGCGGGGAGGCTGTTTTGTTTTTGAATCATTGAATTATTGAATCCGGATTATTTAATTTAAAAGTAACAGTTATGAAAACATTAATCAAATGGGCAGCATACATGATGACGATGCTGTGCGTATTCTCCTGCAACAGCTCGAACGACGGCTGGGTGCAGCTCTTCAACGGTAAAGACTTCACCGGCTTCGAGCAGTTGAACGGACAGGCGCCGTTTCGCGTCGAAGACGGCATGATGGCAGGGAAATCCGTATCCGGACAGCCCAACAGCTTCATGGCGACCGCGGCCGAATACGGCGACTTCATTCTCGAATTTGACGTCCTGTGCGACCCGTCGCTCAACTCCGGCGTGCAGTTTCGCAGCCTCAGCAAACCGGAGTACAACAACGGGCGCGTGCACGGCTATCAGTGCGAAATCGACCCGTCGGACCGTGCCTGGAGCGGCGGCATCTACGACGAGGCGCGTCGCGGATGGCTCGTCACGCTGGCCGACAATCCCGCAGCACAGGCTGCATGGAAGAAATCCGACTGGAACCGCTACCGCATCGAAGCCATCGGCAACAGTATCCGCATCTGGCTGAACGGCGTCAACACCGCCAACCTGCTCGACGACGAGACGGCGGCCGGATTCATTGCCTTCCAGGTACACTCCATCGGCGACAACGCTGACCTCGACGGCAAGGAAATACGGTGGAAAAACATCCGCATCCTGACCTCCGGCCTCGAGGCCGCCCGCATGGAGGGAGAGTTGGCGCCCGAGGTAAACCGCATTCCCAATACGCTCTCGGCACGCGAACAGGCCGAAGGCTGGCGCCTGCTCTTCGACGGAACGACGACGGCGGGATGGCGCGGCGCGCACCGGGAGGCATTTCCCGAACACGGATGGAAGGTGGAAAACGGACAGTTGACCGTGCTCGCCTTCGACGGCGGCGAATCGACCCACGGGGGCGACATAGTGACCGACGACGAGTTTTCGGCCTTCGAGCTGAGCGCCGAGTTCAAGATCACGAAAGGCGCCAACAGCGGCATCAAGTATTTCGTCACCGAGAGCGAGCGGCAGCACGGCTCGGCGTTCGGGCTGGAATATCAGGTGCTGGACGACCGCGAGCATCCCGACGCCAAGCTGTATACGACATGGCCGGGCAGCCGCACGCAGGCCAGCCTGTATGACGTGATCGCGGCCGAAAACAAGCGTACGAACGGCGTGGGGCAGTGGAACCAGGCCGTGATACGTGTCTTCCCCGACAACCACGTGGAGCACTGGCTGAACGGCTTCAAGTGCGTCGAATACGAGCGTGGCTCGGAGGCTTTTCGCACACTGATCGCGGGCAGCAAATACGCCGCGCCGGAGTACAATACCGACGGGCCGTTTGGCGAGGCCGCGAAGGGCCACCTGCTCCTGCAGGACCACGGCAACGAGGTGTCGTTTCGGAGCATTAAAATCAGGGAACTGAAATAATAAACAGATATAAACAGGATGAAAAAATGAAAGCGATACATGTGATTTTTGCAGTGCTGTGCCTGTGGTGCATGACGGCCGTACGGGCTGGCGCCGCGGCGAACGACGTCAGGAAGCTCATCGGCAGTTGGGAGGTAACCGTTCCCGACGCGCCCTTCGGCTATCAGAACTATACGATCGACATCCGCGAGGCGGACGGGCAGTACCTGATGGATGTCAAAGGGGATGACTTCGAGGTGAAAGACAGCAAGCTCACGGAAAAGGACGGCCGCCTGTCGACCGAAATCTACGTGGGCGAAAACGTGACGGTGACCGTATGGGAAGAAGACGGCGCCGTGAAAGGCTCGGCGGATACGACGCAGGGGGTAATGACGTGTCTTTTCAAAAAGGCGAAGCAAACTCAATGATTTAAAGATTCGAGGATTCAAAGAACACAGCCTCCCGCCTCCGGAATCTCTCCCCTCCCTTGCGGGGAAGGGCCGGGGGAGAGGTAAAATTCATAATTTAATTTTGAAACCTGCCGTACTGATTCCCGTCATTTTGGGCGTGCTTGCATCTTCATGCAGCATGATGCCCGCCGCTTTCTGGAAAAGGTACCGTCCCGAGCTTATTCTGAAGAAAAGCAGCGATCAGGGCCCCTGGGGCGGCGTCCGCAAGGTGGTATGGAAATGCGAAAAGCCGGACGGGTTCGTCGCCGGAGAGCTGATTGATTATGCAGCTCAAAACGGCTGGCCGTTTGTTGACAGCCTGAGGCTTGTCGACGGCCTGCCCGAAATGCCGGCCGGGGGTGGCGATGCGGACTGTTCGCTTTCTCTGCTCCGGCGGGAGGCGGAGGCGGCGGGCGTGACGGACTGTCGCGTCCTGCGATTCAGGACGGGCTGGATTGCCGTCGAGCCGGGAAACGCAAGGGACACGGAGACGAACGGTTTCCTCCTGCTGAGCGCGGACGGCACGGGGTTGACCATGCTTCACCGATGGGGAGAATGATGCCGTGCAGTAGCTACCGCGCTTCGTGCGGGACGTTTCGCACGGATATATATTTCAATATTTAATCTGTTCTTTAAGTCATGATTTTACAAAAAGAATTTAGCCTGACGCGCCGCGGGCGCGGGTTTCATCTTGTGACGGAGGAGGTGGTGCGCCATCTGCCACCGCTGCCGAAGACGGGCGTGCTGCATCTGTTTATAAAGCACACGTCGGCGGCGCTGTCGGTCAACGAAAATGCCGATCCGGACGTGCCGGCAGATCTCAATGCAATTTTCGACCGCCTCGTGCGGGAGCGCGAACCGTATTATACGCATAACTGCGAGGGGGATGACGACATGCCGGCCCATGCCAAGGTGGCGATTGTCGGGTCGAGCCTGACGATTCCGGTTACGGACGGACGGCTCAACATGGGGATATGGCAGGGCATTTATCTTTGCGAGTTTCGAAACCGCGCTTCGGGGCGAAGGGTCGTCGCAACCGTCATGGGCGACAACTGAACCGGTTAATTATGAATTTTATATCTCCCTGCAAGGGAGGGGAGGAATCCGGAGGCGGAAGGCTGCTTTGTTTTAATCTTTGAATTTTTGAATCATCGAATTATTGAATTTTCACTCCTCGCCGTAGTGCGAAAACAGAAAGTCGTTGTACGGAAAGCGCCTGACGTGGATGGCTTTGACTTTTTCGTAGAGGACGGTTTTCAGCGACTCGATGTTTGTCCGTTCCTTTGCGGAGACGAAGAGGCAATTGTCGGGCAGGCGAGCCATCCAGGTGTCTTTCAGTTCGCTCAGGGAGATGTTTTCGCGCGTGCGCGGGGTGAGGTCGTCATCGTCTTTGGGTACGAAGGAGAACGCGTCGATCTTGTTGAAGACGACGATGACGGGCTTGTCTCCACACCCGATTTCGGCCAGCGTGCGGTCGACGACGCACATCTGCTCCTCGAACGCCGGATGCGAAATGTCGACGATGTGCAGCAGCAGATCGGCCTCGCGCACTTCGTCGAGCGTCGACTTGAACGACTCTACCAGCTCGGTCGGCAGCTTGCGGATAAAGCCTACCGTGTCGGTCAGCAGGAAGGGCAGGTTGTCGACAATCACCTTGCGCACCGTCGTGTCGAGCGTGGCAAAGAGCTTGTTTTCGGCAAACACCTCGCTCTTGCTCAGCAGCGTCATCAGCGTGGATTTGCCCACGTTGGTATAGCCGGCGAGCGCGACGCGCACCATGCGGCCGCGGTTTTTTCGCTGCGCCGACTTCTGGCGGTCGATTTCCTCGAGGTCTTTTTTCAGCCTCGAGATTTTGTCCTGGATGATGCGCCTGTCGGTTTCGAGCTGCGTCTCGCCCGGTCCGCGCATCGTCGCCCCGCCGCCCCGCTGGCGTTCCAGATGCGTCCACAGGCGCGTCAGCCGCGGAAGCATGTAGCGATACTGCGCCAGCTCGACCTGCGTACGGGCGTGCGCCGTCTGCGCGCGGCGGGCAAAGATATGGAGAATCAGCCCCGTACGGTCCATGATATGCACCTTCAGCACCTTTTCGATGTTGCGCAGTTGCTTGGGCGTCAGCTCGTCGTCGAAAATCACGGCGCCGATCTCGTTTTCGACCACATATTCGTTGATTTGCTGTAGCTTGCCGCTCCCCACAAACGTAACGGAATGTGGCATGTCCAGCTTCTGGCAAAACTGCTTCACCGGCCTGATGCCCGCCGTTTCTGCCAGAAACGACAGCTCGTCGAGGTATTCCCCGACCTGCCGTTCGCTCTGTCCGGGCGTGACAAGACCCACCAGAACCGCTTTTTCCGTCTTTTCTTCCGTAATGATAAACTCTTTCATATCAAACTGCACAGCATCAAAAAACCTCCGAATCCGGAAATTTTCAACTCTCTAAATCTTGAATTTTGAATTTCGAACCTCAAACTTAATCCCCCACAGACATCCGAAAAACCCGGCCAGAGCGATGACCGCTACGACGGAAAACCACACCATGTCGTCGGCGTTCAGCTCGTTCGCAAAAAGGGCGCTGTCCTTCAGTGCACGGCTCGACATGCCCGTCACTGCCATCGCATTGTTGAGAAAATGCGCGAAGACGGGCGCCCAGATACTTCCCGTCCAGAGCAGCAGATAGCCCATAAATGCGCCCAAGAGCATGCGCGGCACGAAGCCGTAGAACTGAAAATGTATCGCGCTGAAGATAAAGGCCACGAGCCATATAACGACGTGCGGATTGCGCATCTTCCGCCGCAGAATGCCGAGCAGTGCCCCGCGGAAAAAAAACTCTTCGCACACGGCCGCAGCGACGGCCATCACGACGATGTTGACGAGCCACGACAAAAGGCCTCCCTCCCCTATCATCTTCGCGAACATCTCTTCCGCCGTCCTTTCAGCCTCCCGGAAGAACTGTTCGAGCGGCGCCATAAACTCCGGCAACTGCATCTGCATGTTAAAATGTCCTGCCAGCGAAATGGCAGGCGAGAGTAGCAGCGTGGCCACCGCAATCCAGCCCGACAGGCGCACACCCGGCACGCGCCCCAGGCCGATAAACGTCGCGGGCTGCACGCTGCAAAGCCATGCCGTCGCCACCGCCGGAAACAGAAATACAAGAACGGAGGCCAGCAACTGGACGCACTGCGTGTATGCCGCCGAGTCCGTGCCCGCGCCCGCCAGCATCATCGCAACGGTGAACATGAACGACACGGCGGATGCCATCAAAAAGCTCGTCAACATCATGGCCGCCAGCACGCCAACCTGAAAGAGCACGGAGCGTCCGGCAAAAATTCCCTTCATCATCCTTACATTAATCGTATATATTCTGTATAAAACAAAAATAACTTCCGCCCACAAAAGTACGGAAGTTATTTGATTTCTCTGAAGGAAGCAGTACGCTTTATTTTTTCGGCATCGCTTCCTTAACAACCATCTGACGACCCTGATAGTCCGTCTCGTTCAGTTCACGGATCATGCTTCTTGCCTCTTCGTCGTCGGGCACTTCCGCAAATGCAAACCCTTTGGAACGGCCCGTATCACGATCCTTGATCAGCCTTACGGATTCCACTTCACCATACTCTTCCAACGTTTTCTTCAAATCGTCTTCGCGAACTCGATAGTTCAAATTACCAATGTAAATGTTCATAAACCAAAAAAAATTAAATAATAAAATTGTTACTGATGGAAAGTAAGAAAAAACCGGAAAGATCGTAACAATGAAAGATAAGTCCACATATCAATAAAATGAAGAAATACACGACGATTGTTAAGTCCATTCAAAGTAAATTATTCCTTTCACGACGCAAAGAAACGAATAAAAACTAAATAAATGCACTTTTCTTCAAAAAAAATCATTCCCGAACGAAGAATCATGCCCCGGATATTTGCGAGATTGAAATTATACCTCTAATTTTGCACGCTACATTCCGAGGAATAAACTGTATTAATATAACATAAACTGTTCAGAATGAATATTTCACTCATAAACAACGATGCCGTGAGCGGCATTATGAAGATAGCGGTAGAGAAGAATGACTATGAAGCGCAGGTCGAAACGCGGCTGCGTCAGCTCCGTCAGAAGGCCCAAATGGCCGGCTTCCGCAAAGGCATGGTGCCGCTGGGAATGATCCGCAAACTGTATGGCAGAGAAATGAAAGCCGAAGAGGTGAACAAATGCGTAAGTGAGAACCTGGAAAGGTATATCCGCGAAAACAGCCTTCGCATACTGGGCGCCCCGCTGCCCAGCGAAACGGAACAGAAACCGGTCGATATCGACGCGCAGGATGAATTTGAGTTTTGCTTCGACATCGCCCTTGCGCCGGAGCTTGACATCAAACTGACCCGGCGCGACAGGCTGAACTATTATATAATTAATGTGGACGACGCGATGCTCCAGCGGCAAATCGACGCCTACTGTCGCGACTTCGGTTCGTACGACCCGGCCGAAGACATTGAGGAGACCGATCTCATCAAGGGTGTCCTCTCGGAGCTCGACGAAAACCGGGAGCCTCGTGAGGACGGTATACTTGTCATGGACGCAGTGCTGATACCGATGTATTTAAAGGACGAAAGCGAACGTGCCCGGTTCATCGGCGCCAAACTGAACGACGTCATCATCTTCAATCCCGGCAAAGCCTGCGCCGGCGTCGCCGCCGAGATCGCCAGTCTGCTGAAAACGGACAGCGAGCACGCCGCCGAAATCAAGAGCGATTTCCGCTTCGAAGTGCAGGAAATCACCCGCTACAGGGCGGCCGAAGTGAATCAGGAACTGTTCGACAAAGTGTTCGGCCCCGACGCCGTCAAAAGCGAAGAAGAATTTCGCGAAAAAGTAAAACTCCTGATGGACGGCCAGCTTGCACCCAACAGCGAACACAAGTTCCAGATCGACATGCGCACGCTCCTGATCAAAAAAGTGAAAGACCTGGCGTTTGCCGACGACATCCTCAAGCGCTGGCTGCGCTCGACCGACAAGGCCGCTACGCCCGAAAAGGTGGAAGAAGATTTTCCGAAAGCCATCGCCGACCTGAAGTTCAACCTCGCCAAAGATCAACTCCTCCGTGCGAACGGCCTGGACGTAGACAGGAACGACCTGATGAACATCGCCCGGCAAATGGTCTGGACGCAAATAGCGCAACTCGGAATACCGTCCGTTAACGCCGACATGGTCGACCGTTATGCGAGCGAGATGCTGACAAAGCAGGACACGGTGGAAAACATCGCCGCACAGGCGCTGCAAAACAAACTCTCCGAATGGATCAAAACGCAAGTCAAGGTCGAAACAAAGGAAGTGTCTTACGACGAATTTGCAAAATTACTTGCGTAAACGAAGCCTTTTGTTAAATAAAGGATTTCTCTCGAAAAAAAACGGAAACAGAGCACAAATAAGTTTGTACGTTTTAGAAATTTATTTATAACTTTGTTTTCCCGGACAGACAGAGGGAAATTCTTTCTTGTTTCCGGCATCAATAAATAAAACAGATATATGAACGAATTCAGGAAGTACGCAACAAAACATTTGGGCATGAACGGCAATGCCCTCGACAGCTACACAAGCATCACGAGCAGCTACATCTCGCCGACCATCATCGAGGAACGCCAGTTGAACGTCGCACAGATGGACGTATTCTCGCGCCTGATGATGGACCGCATCATCTTTCTCGGTACGCAGATAGACGACTACACGGCGAATGTCATTCAGGCGCAACTGCTCTATTTAGACACGAGCGACCCCGGGAAAGACATCTCCATCTACATCAATTCGCCCGGCGGCGCGGTATACGCCGGCCTGGGCATATACGACACGATGCAGTTCGTCGGCAGCAAGGTCTCGACTATCTGCACCGGCATCGCCGCCTCGATGGCCTCCGTTCTGCTCGTGGCAGGCGAAAAGGGTAAACGCTTCGGCCTGAAACATTCGCGGGTGATGATCCACCAGCCCCTGGGCGGCATGCAGGGACAGGCCTCCGACATGGAAATCACCGTACGCCAGATCATCAAGGTAAAAGAAGAAATATACAACATCATCTCCCGACACTCGGGGCAACCCTACGAACAAATCGAAAAAGACAGCGACCGCGACTATTGGATGGGAGTGGAAGAAGCCGCCGCATACGGAATGATTGACGAAGTAATGAGCCGTAAATAAGCTATATGAAAAAAGACGACAGATGTACATTCTGCGGTCAGGGACGCGAAGAAGTTTCCATCCTCATCACCGGCATATCGGGAGCCATTTGCGACAATTGCATCGAACAGGCCCACGACATTGTTGTGAAGGAAAAAAACAAATACAAATTCGGGCTGGACCGCGAGGGCGTACCCAAACCACAGGAAATAAAAAATTTTCTTGACGATTACATCATCGGTCAGGACGAAGCCAAGCGTTACCTGTCCGTAGCCGTATACAATCACTACAAGCGTCTGATGCAGAAAACGTCCGACGACGTGGAGATTGAAAAGTCGAACATCATTATGGTCGGCTCCACGGGTACGGGTAAGACGTTGCTGGCGCGCACGATTGCCAAGAAACTGCAAGTGCCGTTCAGCATCGTGGACGCAACCGTCCTGACGGAAGCCGGCTACGTGGGTGAAGATATCGAGAGCATCCTCACGCGCCTGCTGCAGGCCGCCGACTACGACGTGAACGCCGCACAGCAGGGTATCGTCTTTATCGACGAAATCGACAAAATCGCCCGCAAAGGCGACAATCCCTCCATCACCCGCGACGTGAGCGGCGAAGGCGTGCAGCAGGGACTGCTCAAACTGCTGGAAGGTGCCATCGTCAACGTCCCGCCGCAGGGTGGACGCAAGCACCCCGAACAGAGAATGATTGCCGTCGACACGCGCAACATACTTTTTATCTGTGGCGGAGCGTTCGACGGCATCGAAAAGAAAATAGCGCAACGCCTGAACACCCGCGTGGTAGGCTTCGGCGCAAGCATGAACACGGCCGTCGTCGACCGCAGCAACCTCTTGAAATACATCATGCCCACCGACCTGAAAGCTTACGGGCTGATACCGGAAATCATTGGCCGCCTGCCGATTCTCACTTACCTGGAACCGCTGGACCGTGCCGCGTTGCGCCGTATCCTGACGGAACCGAAAAACTCCATCATCAAGCAATATATCAAGCTGTTCGAAATGGACAAGATATTGCTGACCTTCGATGAAGAGGTTTACGACTACGTGGTCGACAAGGCTATCGAATTTAAACTGGGTGCCCGTGGACTGCGTTCGATTGTCGAGACCATCATGATGGACGACATGTTCGAATTGCCTTCAAGCGACCGGAAAATGCTCAAGGTCACGCTTGCCTATGCAAAGGAAAAACTGAAAAGAGCCGACAATCGTTTACAAATTGCATAGCTATATCAGGATATGGCAAAAAAAGAAAAACAAGACATTACGGCTCTGTTAAAGCATCATTTCGGTTTCGACAAATTCAAAGGAAATCAAAAAGCCATTATCGAAAACGTCCTCGCCGAGAAAGACACATTCGTACTGATGCCGACCGGCGGCGGCAAGTCGCTCTGCTACCAGTTACCGGCGCTGATACTGGAGGGGACGGCCATCATCATCTCTCCTCTTATCGCCCTGATGAAGAATCAGGTAGATGCCATGCGAAATTTCAGCGAGAAAGACGGTATCGCCCATTTTATCAATTCCTCGCTAAACAGATCGGCCATCGACCAGGTGAAACAGGACATCCTGACGGGGCATACCAAACTGCTGTACGTTGCCCCCGAATCGCTCACAAAGGAAGAAAACATCGAATTTCTGCGCCAGGTTCAGATTTCGTTCTACGCCGTCGACGAAGCGCACTGTATCTCCGAATGGGGACATGATTTCAGACCTGAATATCGCCGCATTCGTCCGATAATAAATGAAAGAGGAAGGCACCCCCTGATTGCGCTCACAGCTACGGCCACACCCAAGGTGCAGCACGACATACAGAAAAACCTCAACATGATGGATGCTACCGTATTCAAGTCGTCGTTCAACCGCCCGAACCTGTACTACGAAGTGCGTCCGAAAGGCAACGACCCCGACCTCCATCGTGACATCATCAAATATATTCGGGCGAACGAAGGTAAGTCGGGCATAATCTATTGCCTGAGTCGCAGGAAAGTAGAAGAATTTGCCGAAATACTGTGCACGAACGGCGTCAAGGCATTGCCCTACCACGCCGGCATGGATTCGCAGGTTCGTTCCAACAATCAGGATGCTTTCCTGATGGAAGAGGTTGACGTCATCGTTGCCACGATTGCCTTCGGGATGGGAATCGACAAGCCGGATGTGCGCTACGTCATTCATTACGATATCCCCAAGAGTCTGGAAGGCTACTACCAGGAAACGGGACGCTCTGGACGCGACGGCGGAGAGGGGCAGTGTATCGCCTACTATTCCAGCAAAGACCTTTACAAGCTCGAAAAATTCCTGCAGGGAAAACCCATTGTCGAACAGGAAATCGGCAAGCAATTGCTGCTCGAAACGGCAGCATACGCCGAGACCGCCGTATGCCGCCGCAAAGTCCTGCTGCACTACTTCGGCGAAGAATATACGGAAGACAATTGCGGAAGCTGCGACAACTGCCTGAACCCGAAACGCCTGATAGAGGCGAAAGAACTGTTGCTCACCGTGCTCGAAGCGGTCGAGACACTGAAGGAAAAATACAAAACCGAATACATCATCAACTTCCTGATGGGCGTCGAAACGGCAGATATCATCGCCTACAGACACAACGAACTGGAACTTTTCGCGTCGGGACAGGAAGAGGGTGAGCGTATCTGGAACGCCGTTATCCGTCAGGCGCAGATTGCCGGCTTCCTCGCCAAGGACATCGAAAACTATGGTCTGCTAAAAATCACGCACAAAGGTCACGAATTTCTAAAAAATCCCGTCCCCTTCAAAATTGTGAAAGACAACGAATTTGACGAAGACGACAGTTCCGATGCGCCGGTACGCGGCGGCGGTTCGTGTGCCGTCGACCCGGCGCTGTATTCTATCATGAAAGATTTAAGAAAAAAACTTTCCAAACAATTAGAAGTGCCTCCTTTCGTTATATTTCAAGACCCGTCGCTCGAAGCCATGGCCACGACCTACCCCATCAACCCGGAGGAACTGCAGAATATCCCCGGCGTGGGCGCAGGCAAAGCCAAACGCTACGGCGCCGAGTTTATTGCGATAATCAAGAAGTATGTGGAAGAGAATGAAATAGAACGACCCGAAGACTTGCGCGTGCGCACCGTTGCCAACAAATCCAAACTCAAGGTATGGATCGTACAAAGCATTGACCGCAAAGTGGCACTGGACGATATTGCTATGTCCAAAGGGCTTGATTTTAATGAATTGCTGAACGAAATAGAAACCATTGTCTATTCCGGTACACGCATTAACATCGACTATTTCATCAACGAAGCGATGGATGAAGATCACGTGCAGGATATCTACGATTATTTCAAGGAATCGGAGACCGACGACCTGGAAACGGCTATCAATGAACTGGGAAGCGACTATACGGAAGAGGAAATACGTCTGATACGCATCAAGTTCCTTTCCGAAATGGCAAATTAAAACATATTGAAAATAAATGTGATAAGAAAACCGAAAATGAAAAGTATAATGAAAAGAAATTTTGTATGGGTAGTTTTAGGATTTAATCTATGTCTCGCAAATGCACAGGTTGAGAACGACCCTGTGGTAATGACCGTCGCGGGAAAGGACATTCCTGTGTCGGAGTTTCTCTTTCTGGCACAGAAGGATACTTCTGTAAATCTTCTAGAGAAAAAATCGCTGGAGAGTTACGTCGAACTGTTTAAAAACTTTAAACTGAAAGTAGCCGAAGCCGAATCAAAGCGGTTCAACGAATCGCAGAACTTCAACGACGAACTGAACAGCTACAAGTCGCAATTAAGAGACAGCTATCTTTCCGACAGGGAAGGCGAAGCAAAAGCCGTTCGGAAAGTCTATGATCGGGAGAGAAATATCCTGTCCGCCAGCCACATTCTATTCAAATTCCCCTCGTCAAAAGTAGTATCCAAAGATACGACAGAAGCCTTCCGGGCCGCCAACGAAGCCTATCGGCGCATCGTGGGAGGCGAAGACTTTACAACCATAGGTGAAACCCTCGCCGCCGACTCCACTGCTGACGTCATCTACGAAACGATCGACTACATCTTCCCCCTGCAGGCTCTGAAGCCATTCGAAGACGCAGTCTACGCGCTTAAGAATGTGGGCGACGTATCGAGACCCGTGCGTACGAACCTGGGCTTCCACCTCATCCGTTTGGACAGGCGTATCGAAAACCCGGGCAAGCTGAAAGTCGCGCATATTCTGATCTCACCTGTAGAAGACCCGTTCGACCCCAAAGAAAATGAAGACGAAGTGCTCCTGGCAAAAGCCACCGCGTTTTACGACCGCGCCGTAAACGGAGAAAATTTTGGAGAACTGGCCCGGCACAACTCAGCCGACATGGGTTCGGTCGGCAAAGGAGGCGAGTTGCCCTACTTCGGTTTGGGCGAGATGGTCAGACCGTTCGAAGAAGCCGCTTTCGCGATGAAAGACACGGGCGAAATATCCAGACCGGTGAAGACGCGGTACGGGTACCACGTCATCAAACTGCTGGAGAAGGCGAAACACCCGTCGTACGAAGAAGAGGAACGCTCGATCTACGTTGTGATGAAACAGGGCGAATGGAACTTCGAACTTTTCAAATCGTTCGAAGACCGCGAAAAAGAGAAATTCGGTTATGTCTTTTATCCTGAAGCCTATGCCGATCTTCAGAGGCTTTGCGATGATTATCACCCGGAAGATACGACCTTCTACAACCGCGCCCGGCTATTGACCGAACCGCTGTTCACGGTAAACGGAGACACGATTCCACAAAGCGAATTTGCCGAATACCTTCACCTCTATCCGTTCTCGACCAAAAGTTATGCTGGTGACTTCCTCTACGACGTATACCGCCAGTTTGTCCGGACAATCGTCTCGGAGTTGGAGAAGAGAACACTGAGCGAATATCATCCTGAATATGACCGGCTGGTGAAGGAATACTACGACGGCATCCTGCTGTTCGAAATCAGCAGCGACCGCGTGTGGGACAAGCCTGTCGAAGAGCAGGAACAGTTGGAAGCCGAATGGCTAAAAGAACTCAGTCAGAAATTTGAAGTGAAGATCAACCGGAAAGTGTTGAAGGATTTGAAGAAACATATCAAAAAAGAACAGAGCTGATTGCCTATGAAGCAGGTACTTGTTTCCATTTTTCTGGTCGGCATGTGGTGCGCATGCAAGCCGCAGACGATTGGCGACGCGGAAGTGCTGGTCATGGTAGACCGGTATGCGCTGACGCGAAGCGAAGTTGAGCAAATCATACCCAAAGGCACGTCGCACGCCGACAGCCTGCTGCTCGCCGAGAGTTTCGTGCGGAAATGGGTGAAGGACATTCTGGTTTGTGAAGTGGCCGAGCAGAACGTCGGCCGCAACGACGAAGAAATCAATCGCCTCGTGGAGGAATACCGCCGTTCGCTGCTCCGGCATCGCTATCAAAAATATCTGATAGAAAATAAACTGTCTGCCGGAATACGTGAACAGGACAAATGGACTTACTACGAGGCGAATCAGAACAAATTCCTGCTGGACAAAAATCTGATAAAAGGGCTGTTCCTGAAAGTCCCGGCCGATGCGCCCGGACTGGATAAAATCCGTCGGCAATATCGTACGCACGACTCCGATGCGCTGGAAGCCATCGAGAAATTCAGCATGCAGCAGGCTGTCATCTATGATTATTTCTACGACCGGTGGATCGATTTCGACGAGATTCTCGACAAAATACCGGTGCAAATACCCCACACGGCGCAGTATCTGCAGACGCACAGTTTCATCGAAACTCGAGACAGTCTCTACTGCTACCTGCTGAATATCGACGAATACCTGCTGGCCGGCAACGTGGCTCCTTACGACTACGCAGACCAGCAGATACAGGAAATGATGGTTAACAAACAGAAAGTCACCTTTCTGAAAACATTTGAAGAAGAACTTTATACGGATGCCATCCGTAGAGGAAAAGTGATATTTAACAACTCAAAAACAAACGATTGAATATGAAAAGATGTTTGATGCTGTTACTGACGATGACGGTTCTTAATCCGGGCATCGTCTCCGGACAAGACAGCGTGATCGACGAAATTGTCTGGATTGTAGGCGACGAAGCGATTCTGCGTTCGGACGTGGAAGCGTATCGCCTGTTCATGCAGAACGAAGGAATGCGTTTCGACAGCGACCCGTACTGCTTTATTCCCGAACAGATTGCCATTGAAAAATTATACTTGAACCAGGCTAAAATCGACAGTATAACGGTGGACGAATCGCAGGTGATACGTATGACCGACCAGTGGACCAACGCCCGGATAACCCAGGCCGGCTCGCGTGAAAAACTGGAAGAATATTTCAACAAGAAACTGTCGCAAATCAAGGAAGAACGGAAAACGATTGTGCGCGAGCAGCAAACCGTGGAGAGGATGAAACAGCACATCGTGGGTGACGTCAAGCTGACGCCTTCCGAAGTGCGCAGCTATTTCCGCAACATTCCGCAGGACAGCCTGCCGATGATTCCGACCACCGTTGAAGTGCAGTTAATCACCTTCGAACCGCGTATTCCCTTCGAAGAAATCGATGCCATCAAGGCGCGCCTGCGCGAATATACCGAGCAGGTACACAGTGGCCAGTTCGAGTTCTCGACCCTGGCGCGCATGTATTCCGAAGACCCCGGCTCGGCATCGCGCGGCGGCGATATGGGTCTTCAGAGCAAAGGCAGCCTGCTGCCCGAGTTCGCCAACGTGGCGTTCAACCTGTCCGACCCCAAAAGGGTGTCCAACATCGTGGAGACGGAATACGGGTTCCACATCATCCAACTGATTGAAAAGCGTGGCGACCGCATCAACTGCCGCCATATCCTGCTCAGACCCAGAGTGTCGGAAAAGGAACTGAACGAAGCCTCGGCGCGCATGGATTCGCTCTACACCGATATCGTCGGTGACAAACTGACATTCGACGAAGCGGCAACCTACCTTTCATACGACAAGGATACGCGAAACAACAAGGGGCTGATGGTCAATCAGGACTACGAAAGCCAGAACTACGGCACGCCCAAATTCGAGATGGAAGAACTCCCGCAGGAAGCCGGTATCGTCGTGGACAAAATGCAGGTTGGCGAAATATCCAAACCCTTCAGGATGCTTACCAACAAGCAGAAAGAAGTGATCGCCATTGTCAAGCTCAAGGCCAGGACGGTAAGCCACAGGGCAAATCTGGCCGACGATTATCAGGCGCTCAAGGCAGTCGTCGAAAATCGGAAACGCGACGACCTCCTGAAAGACTGGGTGGCAAAGAAGCAGAAAACGACCTACGTCCGCATATCCGAAGGATGGCGTACGTGCGACTTTCAGTACCCGGGCTGGGTAAGATAGTCATGGGCGGCACGAAGGCCTATCTTTCGGCCCTGTTGTCTCTGACGCTCGCCGTTCACGTATCCGCACAGCAGCATGTCGACACTGTTCCGGCGACAAAAGTCTACCTGGAACATGCCGACGTGCAATCGTTCGACAAGAGCGTGAACGCCGACCGTCAGGTGCTGACAGGCAACGTTCGCTTCCGTCACGACAGCTCGTTCATGTATTGCGACAGCGCCTACTTCTTTGAACAGAACAGTTCGCTCGAAGCCTTCGGGGCCGTGCGCATGGAACAGGGTGACACGCTTTTCGTCTTCGGCAACTATCTCTTCTACGACGGCGTCCGGCAACTGGCGATAATACGCGAAGACGTGCGGATGGAGAGTATACAGCCCGACAGTTCGATCGTCACGCTCTTTACCGACAGCCTGAACTACGACCGTGCGGCCAACATCGGCTACTATTTTGAGGGCGGCATGATCGTGGACGAAGAAAACGAACTTACTTCCATCTACGGACAGTATTCACCCTCGACGAAGCAGGCCGTATTTCAGGACAGCGTTTGCCTGACGAATCCGCAGTTCATTCTGTACTCTGACACGCTGCACTACAATACCGACACTAAAATCGCTCTCATCACAGGCCCGTCCGTCATCGAATCCGACAGCGGAACGATTCATTCCTCACGGGGATGGTACAATACGGCCGACAACACGTCTCTCCTGCTCGACCGTTCAAATGTCTATTCCGGTGATCGCCTGCTCACGGGCGACTCGATCGTCTACGACCGTGTGAGCGGACTGGGCGAAGCCTTCGGACACGTCGTCATGCATGACACGCTGAACAAAATCATCCTCGAAGGACAATATGGATACAGCGACGAAAAAAGCGGATACGCTTTTGCCACCGACAGCGCCCGCTGCCTCGAATATTCGCAAGGTGATACGCTCTACGTGCGCGCCGACACCTTCGAGATGGTAACCGTCGATTCCGTCCGGCGCGAACTGAAAGCCTACCATCGCGTGAGGTTCTACCGTACCGATATTCAGGGCGTATGCGACTCTATGCTCTTCGATACGAAAGATTCTATCCTCTACATGTATACCGATCCTGTCCTGTGGAACGAGCAGTTCCAACTCTACGGCGATACGATCAAGACCTACCTGCGTGACAGCACGGTAGACTACGTGCTCGTCCGGCAGTTCTCGTTTGCCATACAGCAACTGGATACTTCGGCCTTCAATCAGCTCAAGGGTCGCGACCTCTACGCTACCTTCGAGGGGAAATCCGTGCGCACGATCTATATTGACGGCAGTGCCGAAACAATCTACTATTCAGCCGAAAAAGGCAGCACGATACTCGAAATGAACGAAACGAGAAGCAGTTATCTTCGAATATGGCTCAGGGATAATAAAATGGAAAAGCTCCTGATATGGCCCGAGTCGCAGGGCAGACTGACGCCGGTATTTCTCCTCAAACCCGAACAGCGCACGCTGAAGGATTTTTACTGGTACGACTACATGCGTCCTCTCGACAAGGATGATATTTATCGTGTAATCGAAAGAAAAACGGACGGGAATCCCGGCCGGAACAATAAATTCCGTAACTTCGCACCACAAACCTGAAACCGAACCGACATATATGAGACTGTTTTCTTTTTATAACGTACGCAAACCGCGCCAGTTCGAGCACAAGCCGATTTACTGGGATCCGCGGAAAGAGGCGCTGGACGAACGCGTTCGCAAGGTAAAGCGGGAGATGGGCGTGCTGGAGGAAAAACCCGAAGAGCACAGGCCTTCCATCAGGGGGACTTTTGTTGAAGGGACAACGCACCTGAAGAAGAGCAAAATGAAAGGCGACGACGTACACAACCGTGTGTATAAGAACATGCGCCTGCTCCTCCTCCTGGCCGTCCTCGCTGCCGTGTTCTGGTACCTGTTCCTGAAGTGATGAGCGACGTCATTCACTTGCTTCCCGACCATATTGCGAACCAGATTGCGGCGGGCGAGGTGATACAGAGTGCCGCGTCCGTCGTCAAGGAACTGACGGAAAACGCAGTCGACGCCGATGCGCACCGTATCACCGTCAACATCAAGGATGCGGGACGCACGCTGATACAGGTCATCGACGACGGCAGAGGCATGTCGGAAACCGACGCGCGGATGGCGTTCGAGCGCCATGCCACATCGAAAATAACCGACGCCAAAGACCTCTTCCGCCTCCACACGATGGGCTTCCGCGGCGAAGCGCTGGCGTCCATCGCCGCCGTGGCACAGGTCGAGTTGCGGACACGACTGCGTGGCGCCGAGCTGGGAACGAAGCTGTCGATTTCCGGCTCTATGCTTGACTTTATCGAGCCGGACGCCTGCGCCGAAGGCAGCATATTCTCCATCAAAAACCTGTTCTACAACGTGCCTGCGCGCAGACGCTTCCTCAAGTCGACCGAAACGGAACTGCGAAATATCATCCGGGAGTTCGAGCGGGTGGCGCTCGTCAATCCACACATCGACTTCGTGATGAAACACAACGATACGGAACTGCTGAATCTGCCCGCCTCGGGCCTGCGGCAGCGTATCATCGACATGTTCGGAAAAAAGTTCAACCAGAAACTGCTCAAACTCGAAGTGGCAAACGCCATCGTCGCCATCGAAGGCTATATCGGGCATACGGAAACGGTACGGCGCCGCGGCTACCTCAATTTCTTCTTCGTCAACGGACGCTACATGCGGCATCCGTATTTCCACAAGGCGGTGATGCAGGCCTACGAGCCGCTGGTGCCCGCGGGCGAAATACCCGACTATTTTATCTACCTCACACTCGACCCGTCGACCATTGACGTCAACATCCATCCGGCCAAGACGGAGATAAAGTTCGAGAACGAACGCCACATCTGGCAGATACTCGCCTCCGCCGCGCGCGAGACGCTGGGCAGGGCGAACGCCGTTCCCAGTATCGACTTCGACATGGAGCGGACACTCGACATTCCCGTTTACAACCCCGCCGGGGTCGCACCGCCACCCCGGCTGCACACCGACTCTCAATACGATCCTTTTCGCGCCCATCCGGCACATAACTGGAACACGTTGCAGCAGGGATTTGAACAGGAGCGCGGAGCCGCCCCGGCCGACCTTGCGGACCTGCCGCCGGAAGACGAACCACTGCCGGACGGGGGAGGCGACGGTCACGAACGGTCACTGTTCCGGAACGTAGCCGCCGCATGTTTCCAGTACAAGAACCGGTATATTATCACGCCACTCAAGTCCGGCCTGGTGCTCATCGACCAGCGTCGCGCGCACATCCGCATTCTCTACGAACAGTACATGTTGAGCATGAGGCAGCAGAAGAGCGTCTCGCAGAAGATTCTCTTCCCCGAGATCGTTGAACTGACGCCGTCCGAAGCCACTGTGATGCCGTTCATCACCGACGAATTGCAGCAGTCAGGATTCGAACTCAACCCGATGGGGAACAACTGCTATTCGATCAACGGGCTGCCCGCCGGCATACAGGACTGCAATCCGGCGATTCTGCTGAAGGAAATCATCGGTGACGTCATGGAACACGGCGTCGCCGACGACGGACGCAAGGCGGAAGTTCTTGCTCTCTCGTTGGCCAGGGCAGCCGCCATCCGGCACGACAGGACGCTGACGGTCGAAGAAATGGAATCCATCGTCGCCGCATTGTTCTCGCTGGAGGCCAACAACCTCACGCCCGATGGCAAGGTCATCATGTCCGTTCTGACCGACGATGAGTTGGCGAAGAGATTTAAAATTTGAGATTCAAGAGTCGAAGAGAAATTACAAAGTTTTTTTGATACGAAGCGGAACATCAAGCCGGGTATATTGATATTTTCCGTATCGGCAGTTTCGAGCGATACCCGGTCAGGCTGCGGGTGGAGCACTGCGCACGTTTGTCAAGGACAAAATACAGTCTTACGAAAAAAACGTCTGTGAGACACAAGCTGTCAAAATGTAATCGTACATTTGCAAAAAAATAAACGAAAACAGCCAAACTGAAGGAAGTATAATTATGAGCGACAGACATTTTTCCGGTTTTCACATCGCCGGATTCACGTATTATGACGGTGTTGACGTGTTTTGCGACCTGAGAATCGGTACGGAACTGCAGTTGAAGGCGGAACCGGATAACCGTTTCGACCCGTATGCCGTGCGCATTTATCACGGGGAAAACAAGCTGGGCTACATCCCGAGAGATAAAAACCGGGAAATATCAAAGTTTCTGCAACTGGGGTATACCCATTTGTTTGAAGCAAAAGTCAATCAAATAAATAAGGCCGCACATCCGGAAAAGCAAATTGGAGTGGCAGTGCGGATTAGAGAAAAGAAGTAAACCGACTGCGCGCATAATTATGCCGCGCGCAGCATGACCGCTATTTACTAACCCATTATACTTTGCGCGGAACGGTTTTGTGTGATATAAAGAATCTTTTCTTAATGTCAATGCACAAAACCATGCCGCGCGCAGTATAATATCCCATCCCCTTCCTGTCAACCGCAAAACCATACCGCACAATTTAATGTGCCGCATACCGCCTGTTAGTCAAAACAACAGCAGGATTTAGTGAATCGCAAACGGGCATTTCATTATGTGACCTACATCACGCGATGATGCGACCTACATCACGCTAAAGTGAGACGTAGGTCACACTTGCGTATGATGTAGGTCACACATATAAGGGAAGGCCGGGTAATGATTAGTTCCTAACGTGGAACGGATTAATACATAGCAATGTTTCGGTTAAACTGCCGCATCGGAAAGACAAATATACCGCGTGTCGACTGTTTATTCCTTATGGCACATGCACAAAAGCCATGTTGCGCGAAATGCAAAAAAAGGAGGCTGCCCAAAATGGACAGCCTCTTTTCCTGTTTTTCCGAAGGGACAGGCATGAGCGCCTGGCCCTGCAGTTTTACTGTATGACGGCCTTGTACGTCTTTCCGCCGAGCACAATGGTATAGTAACCCTGCGGCAGCGATTCGACGGTTATGCCGGCGCCGACAGACAACTGTCTGTACAGCCCTCCGTTCAGCGTGTAGATCGACAGCGTGGCGGCACCGGCTGTGCGGATATATATCTGACGGCCGGATGCCCATACGTCGGCCGCTTCGACGGCTTCGGCGGCAGCCACGCCTTTGAGATAGACCGACACATTCACCAGCGGCTCATTGATAAGCACGAGCGTCACCGTGACGCTGCCATCCGGATTTTCCGTCCTGATGATTCCTTCGAGGTCGCGCAGCGGAACGCCGGTCTCGATCGTCAGGCTATCGAGATTGCCTCCCTGCACAGGCCATACGGTAAACGTGAAGTCATCGCGGCTGCTCACGTAGAACGGTTCGTCCGAGATGGCGGGCGTGATCCTCAGTCCGCTGCCGAGCTGTATGATCACCGGGCGCTGAATCACGGGATAGGCCGGTTCGCCGACCGTGAACGAGAATACGCGCGGAGCCATCATGTTGCCGGCCAGATCAAGATAGCCGGACACGCGTACCACGTAGGTCATGCCGTCGGCGAGGCGTCCGTGGTCGAAGTTCACCGTGCTCGGATCGAGCCAGTTGATTTTGTCTACCGGAATGGTTCCGACGTCTTCGAGCCAGATCGTACCCGGAGTCGTCACATCCAGCGGTTCGTCGAACGTGAACGCGATGTCGCCTGCCGGAGGCGCGCTCGTCGGCGGGACGGACATGTTGATGATGTCCGGCGGGATATTATCAACGAAGAGCACGCTGCTCATCAGCGACGGGATACTTGCCAGATTCGGATTGTCGGCCTTGTCCTTGACCGCACCTTCAGCCAGCCCCAGCGAGACGGAAGAATTACTCGGCGTGTTCGGAGCGACTTTGACGGACAGCAGATATTCCGTCGTTCCGCTTACCACATCCGGGCCGCTCAGGACTTCGACCAGTGTCAGGCCGTTCAGTATGAGTTTGCCGGGATCGAAACCGTCTACCGCTTCGTCGAGAGTGACTTTTACCGTGAACGGGTCGAAATGTATCTCCGTAATCGCCGGCTCGGTGACAATGCCTGTTACGACCGGTCTCCTCGTATCGTAGCTTACATTGACGGTATTGGAACCATTCGGACTGTTGCCATATTCATCCACTGCCGAGATCGAAGCCTTCAGCGAGACGGGCATCGCACCATCCTTATTGACAAGCGGCGTGAACGTCAGCACATAATCCTTGCCTGCACCGCTCAGTACGGGCATGGCGAAGTCGGACGTACTGTAATTGAAGTCTGCGGCCAGCAGTCCGGTCACAGTCCTTTCGAAATGAACGTTTACGGTAAACGGGCCGTTCTCATACGCCGGGCC
>JAIRZY010000067.1 GCA_031266995.1 Tannerella sp. | reverse complement strand
TGGATCTTTACACCCTGTGTCGAGACGAAACCGAATATCTCGTCGCCAAAAATCGGATTGCAACACCGCGCCAGCTTGTAGTCGATGCCCGTCAGATTGCTGTCGATGACCAGCTCGTTGCCCGCCGTGCCCTTTTCAGGCGTCTGTGGCGCGGCCGTAAACTGTTCGGCGCTGCGTGTCTCCGTGTGCGTGGCCGCCTCCTTTTCTTTCCGCTCCATGTCGAGATATTCCTCGATGACGCTGCCCACGTCCAGGCGCTCCTCGGCAATTTCGAGGTAGAAGTCCGTTATATTTTTGAACCCCTTCCGTTTGATATAGCGCATGAGCATCGACTCGTCAAGCTCGATTTTTCTGTTCCTGATCCGCCGCTGCAGCAGTTCGCGCGCGTATTCGGCCGCGCGG
The DNA here is from genome assembly GCA_031266995.1 of Tannerella sp. Lineage (GTDB taxonomy): Bacteria > Bacteroidota > Bacteroidia > Bacteroidales > Tannerellaceae > Tannerella. The sequence continues at coordinate 13,164 of JAIRZY010000067.1, read as the reverse complement.
GACGCCTCTTCGCGCAGCATCTGCCGTATCTTTGAGCGCGCCTTCGAGGTGATGACGAACGCGAGCCAGTCCTGTTTCGGCTTTTGCTGCGGCGAAGTGATGACTTCCACCGAATCGCCGTTGCCGAGCACGTGACGTATCGGCACGTTGCGCCCGTTCACTTTCCCGGACACGCATCGCGAGCCGAGCTTCGAGTGAATTGCAAACGCGAAGTCGAGCACCGTCGCGCCGCGCGCCAGCTTGATCAGCTCGCCCGTGGGCGTAAATACGTAGATCTCATCCTGATACATGTCCATCCTGAAGTCGCGCATCATGTCCATCGGATTGGCGCTCTGGCTCTCGAGCAGCGCGCGCACGTCGCTCATAAATGCGTCGAGGCTCCATTCCGTCTTCACGCCCTTGTACTTCCAGTGTGCCGCCAGCCCGCGCTCCGCCACTTCGTCCATGCGCCGCGTCCGTATCTGCACCTCGACCCACCGGTTGTGCGGCCCAAGTACCGTAATGTGCAGGCTCTCATATCCGTTGCTCTTCGGCACCGAAATCCAGTCGCGCATGCGCTTCGGATTGGGCTGATACATGTCCGTGATGATCGAAAACACATGCCAGCAGTCCGAGCGCTCGCGTTCCGGCGCCGCGTCGAGCGTCACACGGATGGCAAAAAGATCATAAATGCCCTCGAAATCAGTCTGCTGCTTCTTCATCTTTGTGTTGATGGAGTAGATGGATTTCGTACGGCCCTTGATGTCGAACGTCAGTCCCGCCGCCTCGAGGCGCGCCCGCACCGGCTCGATAAACTCGGAAATGTATGCATCGCGCGAGCGCTTCGTCTCGTTCAGTTTCGACTTGATATGATCATACTGGTCCGGATCTATGTATTTGAGCGACAAATCTTCAAGTTCGCTTTTGATCTTATAGAGTCCCAGCCGGTGCGCAAGCGGCGTGTAGAGGTACGAGACCTCGGTAGCGAGCCGTATGCGATCGTTCCGGTCGGCGATCTGCTTGCCCATTCGCATCATACACAGCCGGTCGGCGATCATGGCGAGTATCACGCGCACGTCCTCAGCAAACGAGAACAGGAGGCGATGAAAATTCTCGGAATTGATGGCCGTATTGCGCACGTACAGATCCGACGTCTTCAGCAGGCGCTCGATGATGAGCGCCACGTCGCCGTCGAACGCCGCGCGCACTTCCTCGATGTCGATAATCTTCTTATACACGGGCCGGTAGAGCAGTATCGCCATCACCGCCGTGCGCCTCAGCCCGATGTCCGAAGTCGCGATGAGCGCCGTCTGAATGTTGCGCAGCAGGCCGTGAATCCCGTTGTGGTCGCGCCCGTAGCATCCCTGCGCCACGATGCGCCTCATGAACGCCTTCATCTTCGCCACGTCGTCGCGCTCAAGGCCCGGCGACAGCTTCGACAGCAGCGCGCACCCGGCAGACAGCAGCTCGCGACGCTCTTCTTTTGTGAAATCTGGTTCCATTTTTTTGACTTGAATGAAATAATCTATTTTTCGTCCCGTAAAATTATATTTTTTTATCGGGATATAATGCACTTCTCACCATAATTTTATACTTTTGCACTATTAAAAATTTAAACGAACGGATATGCTCACATCGGAAGACAGGCTCTTGCTGGCCGAAAAGAAAATTACCGAAGCGCAGCTCGACAGACAGCTCCAGCGCTTCGCCACCGGATTCCCACGCCTCGAAGTAAAATCCTCCGCCACAGCGGGTCATGGCATACGCGTCATCACCGGCGACGACCAGGCGCGATATGCCACCACGTGGGACGACTATCGCCGCGCGAGGCGAAAAATTGTTAAATTCGTACCCGCATCCGGCGCCGCGAGCCGCATGTTTAAAGACCTCTTCGCCTTCCTCGACGCGCCGTACGACACGCCGCGCACCGGCTTTGAAAAAACATTCTTCGCCGGCATCGAAAAATTTGCCTTCCTCGACCCGCTGAACCGCAGCCTGCTCCGGCGCTGTGGACAGGACGCGCGCGCGCTCGTCGCCTGCGGGAAATATAAAACCGTCGCCGCCAACCTTCTCGGCAGCGACGGGCTGAACTTCGGCAGCCTGCCCAAAGGTCTCCTGCCGTTCCACTCCTGCCCCGGCGGCTACCGCACGGCGCTCGAGGAGCACCTCACGGAAGGCGCGCTGTATGCCTGCGACAGCGACGGCGAGGTGCATCTTCATCTCACCGTCTCGCCCGAACACCGCACGCTCTTCGAAAATCTTGTGAGCGAAAAATATCCTCTCTACGCGCGTACATATAATGTTCATTATCGCGTCGACTTCAGCATCCAGTCCCCCTCGACCGACACCGTCGCCGTCGATGCCGGCAACCGGCCCCTGCGTAATGAACGCGGGGCGCTCGAATTTCGGCCGGGCGGACACGGGGCGCTCATCGCCAACCTCGACGCGATCGACGCCGACGTCATCTTTATCAAAAACATCGACAACGTCGCTCCCGACCACCTCCGCGAACCGACCGTGCGCTACAAAAAAGTGCTCGCCGGCATCCTCGTCGACCTCCGCCGCCGCATAGATAACTACCTCGTCCTCATCCGCAACGGCAGCTACACCACTGCGCAGGTGCAGGAAATGATTCATTTTCTTCAGGACGAACTGTGCATCCGCAACCCCGAAACCAAATGGCTCGAAGACGCGGAACTCATCCTCTACATCCGCCGCAAACTGCTCCGTCCCCTCCGCGTGTGCGGCATGGTGCGCAACTATGGCGAGCCGGGCGGCGGCCCGTTCTTCGCCGTCAATCCCGACGGTACGGTCTCGCTGCAAATCCTTGAGAGTTCGCAGATCGACGCCTCCACGCCCGCCGGAAAAGCGCTCTTCGACCAGGCCACGCATTTCAATCCCGTCGACATCGTCTGCGCCACGAAAGCATACGACGGCACGCGCTACGGCCTCGCCGGCTTCGTCGACGAAAACACCGGCTTCATCTCGCACAAAAGCAAGGGAGGCCACGAACTCAAAGCACTGGAACTGCCGGGTTTGTGGAACGGCGCGATGAGTGACTGGAACACCGTCTTCGTCGAAGTACCGGCCGAAACGTTCAGTCCCGTCAAGACCGTAAACGACCTCCTGCGCCCGGAACATCAATAAATGGGCAGACATAACGTAATGTGGAAATTAGCAAATGTGAGAATGTGAAAATGAAAGAGAATGAGTCAATAAGAAAATGTGCAAATGTGCGAATATGAAAATGTGCGGATGAAATATTTCTTCAGGATGTGAAAATAAAAGGGAATAATATGAGAACGACATATTTCATTGTCACATTTTCATATTTGCTCATCCCCACATTATTTTGAATTGTCACATTTGCTAATTTTCACATTCTCACATTCTCCCGTTAGCCGCCCCACCGACGATGTCGAGCAGCTCGCTCGTAATCGCCTGCTGGCGCGACTTGTTGTAGGCCACGGTAAGCTCGTCGATCAGCTCGTCGGCATTGTCGGTCGCCATCTGCATGGCAATCATCCGCACGGCATGTTCCGACGCACAGGAGTGAAGCAGAGCCGTATAGACGTGCAGCTTGAGGCTCTGCGGAATAAGCGCGGCAATCAGCGACGCGCGGTCGGGCTCGAGGATATACTCCGCCACGTGCGACGCACCGTCATCCCCGGCCGGCGACAGCGTCAGCGGAAGAAGCGGCTCGCACACAAGATGCTGCGTGCCCACACTTTTGAAACGGTGATAAATCATCTCCACGCGGTCAATCTCCTTTCTTTCAAAGCGCCCGGTCAATTCTTCCGCCAGCGCAGCCATCGGCGCATAGGCCGACACGCCCGACAGCTTCTCGTAATTGCGCCCGACGTGCACGCCCTCACGACGCGCATACTCAAAAACCTTTCGTCCGACGGCATAGAGCGTTACCTCCACCTTCCCATCGCGATACGACGCCAGCAGCCGCTGCAGCTCGCGCACGACATTTGAATTGAACGCGCCACACAGCGCATTGTCCGACGAAAAAACAATCACCGCAGCGTGGCGAACCGGACGGTTTTCGTCCTGCGGCAACGTGAATCCGTCCTGCAAAAGATTTTGCATAATGTGATGCAGCGACTTTGCATACAGCGAAATATCCTTCAGCGTGCCCTGCGCCCTGTGCAGCTTCGACGACGAAACCATCTTCATCGCCGATGTGATCTTTCGCGTGCTTGTGATCGAGACGATCCGCCCCTTTATTTCTCTCAGCGTAGCCATAACGTGTCTTCCCGCCTGTTCATTCAACCGTTGGCCGGTGCGATTTCCGCCGCCACCTCTTCGATTCGTTTCGTGATCCCGTCGTCCAGTCTCCCCTGCCGCAACGGTTCGAGCACGTCGTCGCGATGATGCAGCCGCAGCAGATTGAGAAACGACTGCTCGAACTCGCTCACCCTGTCGAGCGCGACGTTCTTCAGCAGTCCGTGCGTCCCGCAGTAGAGGATGGCAATCTGTTCTTCCACGGGCATGGGCAGATATTGCGGCTGTATCAGCAACTGTTTATTCTTCTGTCCCTTGTCTATCGTGAACGCCGTGACGGGATCCAGGTCGCCGCCAAACTTCGTGAAGGCCTCCAGCTCGCGATACTGGGCCTGGTCGATTTTCAGCGTGCCCGCCACCTTCTTCATGGCCTTGATCTGCGCGTTGCCCCCCACACGCGACACCGAGATGCCGACATTGACCGCCGGCCGCACGCCCTGATTGAACAGGTCCGTTTCGAGGAAAATCTGGCCGTCGGTGATCGAGATGACGTTCGTCGGGATATAGGCCGAGACGTCGCCCGCCTGCGTTTCGATGATCGGCAGGGCGGTCAGCGAGCCGCCCCCCTTCACACGGTCGTGGAGGCAGGCGGGCAGGTCGTTCATCTGTTCGGCAATTTCCTGCTGGTCGATGATGCGTGCCGCGCGCTCCAGCAGGCGTGAATGGAGGTAGAAAATATCGCCGGGATAGGCTTCGCGTCCCGACGGGCGACGCAGTATCAGCGACACTTCGCGATAAGCCACGGCCTGCTTCGAGAGGTCGTCGTATATCACGAGCGCATGACGCCCCGTGTCGCGAAAATATTCTCCGATGGCCGCGCCGGCGAAGGGCGCGAAGTAACGCAGCGCGGCGGGGTCTGCCGCCGTGGCCGCCACGACGATGGTATAATCGAGGGCGCCCTTCTCGGCGAGCATGTTGACGAGGGAGGCGATGGTCGAGCCCTTTTGCCCGACGGCTACGTAGATGCAATATACCGGATCGCCGTTGCGATATCCGGCGCGCTGGCTCAGGATCGTGTCGAGGGCGATGGCCGTTTTGCCCGTCTGGCGGTCGCCGATGATCAGTTCGCGCTGGCCACGTCCGATCGGAATCATGGCGTCGATGGCTTTGAAACCGGTCTGGAGCGGTTCATTCACGGGTTGACGGTAGATCACGCCGGGCGCTTTCCGTTCGAGGGGCATGCGGAAACTCTCGCCCGCAATGGCACCCCTGCCGTCGAGCGGCTCGCCGAGCGGGCTGATCACACGCCCCAGCAGCCCTTCGCCCACGGCGATGTCGGCGATTTCCTTCGTGCGCTTCACCGAAAATCCTTCCCTGATCCGGTCGGTAGGGCCGAGCAGTATGGCTCCCACGTTGTCTTCTTCGAGATTCATCACCACGCCCCGCATTCCGTTCTCGAACTCAAGCAATTCGTTCGATTCCGCATTGTGCAGACCGTAGATGCGCGCCACGCCGTCGCTCACCTGCAACACAACGCCTACTTCGTCGTATACGAGTTTCGTATTGATTTTTTCGAGCTGCATCTTCAATACGTCCGATACTTCACTGACTTTTATATTGTCCATTATACCTTTGATTTATAAACTGTACTTGTTGTCCTGTAAAATTTGTTTCCTCATCTGTCCGAGCTGTCCCGTCACGGAGGCGTCGAGGCGCCGGTCGTTGATTTGGAAGATGAATCCGCCCAGGATGGCCGGGTCTGTCCGTACGGACAGCGCCACTTCGCCCTGCGTGATTTCGGCAAAATCGCCCTGCATGCGCGTCAGAATCTCCTGCGGCATCTCTGCGGCAAAGGTGAGATGTACGACGGTGATATGCTTCTGTTTGAGGTAGTAGTCCGTGTAGCTGAGCGCGATTTTCTCCAGCGATCTCTCGCGGTGGTTGGTCAGTATCAACTGTACGAAACCGCGATAGCTCTCTTCGGGACGGTCGCCGGCGACGAGCAGCAGCAGCGTCTCCTTCTCCGCGGCCGTGACCATCGGACTGCAAAGCGTTTCGGAGAGTGACGGCAACGCGTGGAGCGACTCGAGCAACGCCTTCATGCGGCTGTAGAGCGCCTTCTCCTCGTGTCGCTGCGCGGCGAAGCGGTAGAGCGCCTTCGCGTATCGTTTCGAAATCAGCCCTTCGTTCATCGGCGTTCAGTTTTTCGCAGTTTCCGATTCCACTTCTTCGAGCAGCTTTTCGATCAGCGCCTGCTGGCTTTCGGAGCGTTCGAGTTCGCGGTGCAGAATTTTTTCCGCAAGGTCTACCGACAGGAGTGCGGCCTGTCGCCGTATGTCGGCGAGGGCTTTTCGCTTCTCGGCTTCGATGCGGTTTACGGCGTCGGACAGTTGCTTTTTTGTTTCGGCGGCAGCCTGTTCCTTTGCTTCGCGCACGATGCGGTTTCCGTCGTCCGCCGCTTTTTTCAGGATTTCGGACTGGCGGCTCTGCGCTTCCGTCAGGATGGCGTCCGACTGCTGCTGAATCTCCGTGAGCCGCCGGTTGGCCTCGTCCGCTGCGTCGAGCGAACGGCGGATGTATTCACTCCGCTCGTCCACCATTCGCGTGATGACGGGAAAACCGAACCTGGCCAGCACCCCGAAGACGAGGCCGAACGAGAGCAGCATCCAGAACAGCAGTCCGAAATCTGGCGTTAGTAACGACATGTCGCAATCCTTTCGTTAAAGCGCCAGAAAACAGATGACGATCGCAAATAATGCGGCGCCCTCGATCAGGGCCGCGCCGATGATCATCGACATGCGCACGTCGCCGGCAACTTCGGGCTGGCGGCCGATGGCTTCCATCGCACTTGCCCCGATTTTACCGATACCGATCCCTGCGCCGATTACGGCCAGACCTGCTCCGATGGTTGCTCCTACGGCGTTGAGACCTGTGGCTGCCGCCTGCAATACTACAATACTTAATAATTCCATAATTCATTCATTTTAAACGGTTATTATTTCTGTTTCGATTTGATCTTTTCTTTCTTGACGTGCGCTTCCGGTCGCGAGAGTCCGATGAATACGGCCGAAAGGATGGTGAATACGTATGCCTGGATATAGGCGACCAGCAGTTCGAGGCAGTTCATGAAGATGGACAGGAGCAGCGAGACGACCGTCATCCCCGTATTCATCAGCGGTCCCATCTTTACCGTAATGAAGATGAGCGTCATCAGCGACAGTACAATCGCGTGTCCTGCCGTAATGTTCGCAAACAGACGGATCATCAGGGCAAAAGGTTTCGAAATGACGCCTACGATCTCTATCAACGGCATCAGGGGCGCCGGGGCCTTCATCCACATCGGCACGTCGGGCCAGAAGACTTCCCGCCAGTATTCCCTGTTGCCGAACAGGTTGACGGACAGCATCGTGCAGAACGCCAGCGTGAACGTGACCGCAATGTTGCCCGTCGTATTGGCGCCTCCCGGAAATATGGGCACAAGCCCCATTACGTTGTTGATCAGTATAAAGAAAAACGCCGTCAGCAGGTAAGGCGAATACCGCGCGTAATCCTTGCCGATGCTTTTGCGAATCACGTCTTCCTCGATATTCATTATAAGCATTTCGACCGCGCCGACAAATCCGCGCGGCACGGCACGCCGGGGATGGCGTTTGTACCATCCGGCTACGGACAGGAATATCACCAGCATGAGCAGCGAATTGAATACGAGCGCAAAAGCCGTTTTCGTCAGCGAGAGGTCTACCGGGCGTACTTCTTCGCCCGCGGCATTGCGTTCGACCACTTTTCCTTCGCGGTCGCCTTCGCCGGCGATGTAAAAACCTTTGTATGATTCGCCGTGCGCGATGCGGGACGACGGGAATATGTGGAAACCGCTGTTTTGGGAATAGACAATCACCGGCAGGTAAACCGACACGTGATGGCCGCGAACGGTCGTGATGTGCCACCAGTAGCTGTCCTGCAGGTGTTCGAAAATGATGCCTTTCGCATCTACTTCGCCGTCGCCGTTCGCCCCGGCGGCAAACGCGTGTGCGGAAATCATCAGGGCGGCTATCGCCCCGAACCACCGTAATTTATTGTTCCCCGGCCTGTTTCTCATCTTTTTCTTCTCTGTTTTTTAGCGGATGGATTTTATTGTAGTGTTCCATGTTGTAGAAAACGAATATCTTCAGTACGAGGAACCAGATGTAATAGATGCCGAACGCGAGCACGAAGGCATTTTTCTGCACGCCCACGAAAAAGATGTAACACATGAGGGCGGCGATGGAGGTAATAAACTGCGACACGGTCAGCAGCATCATCCTCGCCAGCGCCCGCCCGATATGGATGCGCTCCGGACGGAAATGCGCCAGCACCCACAGCATGCTCAGCGCCAGCAGAAGGAAATAGAACGGGATAAGAATCGTACAGGACGTATAATACTGCGGGAAAAAGAAATAGAGCGCCATCTCTTCGATGATGCCGAACAGGACGATGCCCGTCAGGACGATGCGGATTACTTCTTTTCGCTTGTATGCTCTTTTTTCCGTCATTGTCCGGTCTGTTTTATGATTGTGCTTCCTCCACGCAAACCGTCACAAGGTTGTCGTTGACCTCCACGAATCCGCTTTTGACGGAAACGGTCTGCGGCTCGTGCGACTCCGTATGATAGGTGATTACGCCGGCCTTTAACGCCGCAATAATGGGGGCGTGAGACGGATACACGGCAAAACCGCCCGCCGCGCCGGGGAAGGCGACCGACAGGACGGGGCCGTCATATATCACTCCCAGCGGAGAATAAATCTTCATTTGCAGTTCGTGTGTTGCCATTTGCATGCCCGTTTACTGTCCGCGCTTTAGAGGGTGGCCTGTTTCCTGATGGACTCCGCCTTGACAAACACGTCTTCGATCGTCCCGACGTTCAGGAACGCCGCTTCGGGGATATGGTCGACCTCGCCGTCCATGATCATGTTGAATCCCCTGATCGTGTCTTCGATGGAAACCATCACGCCCGGAACGCCCGTGAACTGCTCGGCCACGGTGAAGGGCTGCGAGAGGAATCGCTGTATGCGGCGGGCGCGGTTGACGGTCATGCGGTCTTCGTCCGACAGTTCTTCCATGCCGAGGATGGAGATGATATCCTGCAGCTCCTTGTTGCGCTGCAGGATCTGTTTGATGCGCTGTGCCGTGCGGTAATGCGCTTCGCCGACGAGGTTCGGGTCGAGGATGCGCGAAGTGGATTCGAGCGGGTCGACGGCAGGATAGATGCCCAGCTCCGTGATTTTGCGGCTGAGCACCGTCGTGGCGTCGAGATACGAGAAGGTCGTGGCCGGCGCGGGATCCGTAAGGTCGTCGGCCGGCACGTAGATGGCCTGTATGGACGTGATGGAGCCGTTTTTCGTCGACGTGATGCGTTCCTGCATGTTTCCCATCTCCGTAGCCAGCGTGGGCTGGTAGCCTACCGCCGACGGCATTCGCCCGAGCAGGGCCGACACTTCGCTGCCCGCCTGCGTGAAGCGGAAGATGTTGTCGATGAAGAACAGGATGTCTTTCGACCCGCCGTCGGCATCGCGAAACGACTCGGCAATCGTCAGCCCCGACAGGGCTACCGAGGCCCGCGCGCCGGGCGGTTCGTTCATCTGCCCGAACACGAGCGTGGCCTGCGACTTCGCGAGTTCTTCGTGGTCGACCAGCGAGAGGTCCCAGCGCCCGTTTTCCATGCTTTCCTCAAAGGCTTTTCCGTAGCGAATCACGCCCGACGAAATCATCTCGCGCAGCAGGTCGTTGCCTTCGCGTGTACGTTCGCCCACGCCCGAGAAGACGGAAAATCCGTTGTGCTTCTTGGCGATATTGTTTATCATCTCCATGATCAGTACGGTCTTGCCCACGCCGGCGCCGCCGAAAAGGCCGATCTTGCCGCCCTTGGCATACGGTTCGAGCAGGTCGATCACCTTGATGCCGGTGAAGAGGATTTCCTGCGCGGTCGAGAGGTCTTCGAGCTTCGGCGCTTCGCGGTGAATGGGCTGCGAGCCGGTGGCGTCGAACTGCCCCATGCCGTCGATGGCTTCGCCCACGACGTTCAGCAGGCGTCCCTTAATCTGGTCGCCCACGGGCATGCAGATGGGCGTGTATGCCGACGTGGCCTCCATGCCGCGGCGCAGGCCGTCCGTCGACTCCATCGCGACCGAACGCACACAGTTCTCGCCGATATGCTGCTGAATTTCCGCTACCAGTATGCGGCCGTCGGGGCGCTGTATTGTGACGGCGTCGTGAATCGAGGGCAGTGCGATGTGCGTCGCCGCCTCGTCGTCCGATTCAAAACTGACATCAATCACAGGCCCGAGTATCTGAGAGATACGGCCGACGATCTTTTTCTGACCTAAACCATTTTCTACCATATATTTTAAAACCTTTATAACCTTTTCCGGCAGGAGCAGTCGCTGTGTTCCCGCATCATTTTTTCGCTTTGGACGTGCAAATCTAAAAAATCATTTTCGACGGCGGACAGAAATAAGGATAAAAAAACTAAAACGGGGGAAAATTCAGGATTTTAGAGATTCAGGATTCAAAGATTCACTGCGTCATCTTTTTGTTTGCGGATTCTGCAGGGCGGGAGCCTTGCTTCCGGCGCGACGCAGTCTCTCTGCGGGAGATTCAAAATTCAAAAATTCAAGATTCAAAGATTCAAAACGACACCGCCGCCCGCCTCCGCCGCCCTCCCCTCCCTTGTGGGAAGGGGCCGGGGGAGAGGTGGGCGGCGGTGACGGGCGGCGGACACGGTAGAGACAGGGCATGCCCTGTCTCTACACATCCCGTCCCGCCCCGGATTCTCGTAGAGACGCGATGCATCGCGTCCCTGCGCGCCCAAACCGTTTTTACCTCTCCCCCGGCCCCTCCCCACAAGGGAGGGGAGAAATATGCTGAGTGGATGCGGGAGAGGCTGTTTTGAATCTTTGAATCTTGAATTATCGTCCGCGGCTGCGGAAAGCGTGAATCAGATGCGAAACATGGTTGCATCGGTTGCGGACGGCGTGTTTTGCCCCAAAAACGGGGTGTCCGCAGTCGCGGAAAGCGATTTTGACATGTGAAACACGCTTTCCGCGGTTGCGGACAGTGTGTTTTTACCCTAAAACAGGGTGTCCGCAGTCACTGCAAGCGACTTTGAGATGTGAAACATGCTTTCCGCAGTCGCGGACAGTGTTTTTTGCCCCAAAACGGGGTGTCCGCAGTCGCGGACAGCGTGCAGGAGGTCGCGGCATGGAATCCGCAGTCACGGCAAGCGTGCAGGAGGTTGCGGCATGGAATCCACAGCCACGGAGGGTATGAATGAGATATGATTTTTGAAGTCCGGGTGCCCGGAAAGTGCGAATGACATCCGAAACACGGTTTCCGGGTGCCCGGAAAGCATGAATGACACATGATTCCTGAAATCCGGGTACCCGGAAAGTATAAAGGGCATCCCGGACATGCGGTCCGAAGGCTCGGAAAATGCCCTGCAATCCCACACATGCTGTCCGGGGCCCCGGAAGGCGTATTTTGACCCCAAAACAGGCTTTCCGGGTGCCCGGAAAGTTAAAATGACATGTGAAACACAGTTTCCGGGGGCTCGGAAAGGGCAAATAATACCCGAAACACGGTTTCCGAGGCCACTGCGAGTATGTTTTGACTCCCAAACATGAAATCCGGGGGCTCGGACGGCCTGTTTGCCCTCCGCGGCATGAAATTCAGCGGCCCGGCACGTGCGCTGCGGACAGCGCGGGCCTGTCGCGACCCGCATCCTGCCGGATCACCGGGCGTGGCGGCACGGGGAACACTGAGGAAAAAAAGACACAGAGTGCCGTTTCTTTTTTCTTTGTGCCCTCTGTGTCTCCGTGTTTAAATCTGAATCTTCTCTTGAATTTTAATGCCTGCGCCGGGCGGATTCCCGTAGAGACGCGATGCTTCGCGTCTCTGTCCCTCCGGGCGGATCTCTATCCCTCCGGGTGGAGGCACCGGGGACGGAAGGGACAATAGAAACGGATGGGTCGGATATTATGTAGAGACAGGGCATGCCCTGTCTCTACCCGTGCTGTGCCGGATTCCCGTGGAGACGCGAGGCATCGCGTCTCTACAATATGCGCCATGCTCCATACGACTTCAGGAGTTTTACGATTTTGGTGTGACCGTAGTATTCGGCAATAGATAATGCCGTCCGGCCATCATCATCGATCCAGTTCACACTCGCGCCATGCGCCAGCAGGAGTTTTACCGTTTCGGTACGACCGTTACTGACTGCAACCATCCATGCCGTCCTGCCATTCTCATCCTTCGCGTTCACATCCGCGCCATTCGCCAGCAGGAATTTTACCGTTTCGGTACGACCTCTCTCGGCTGCACGTATCAATGCCGTCCCACCCCACTTATGTGTCGCGTTTACATCCGCGCCGTTCTCGAGCAGGAGTTTTACCGTTTCGGTGTGACCTTCCTCGGCTGCATACATCAATGCCGTCCTACCCCACTTATGTATCGCGTTCACATCCGCGCCGTTCTCGAGCAGGAGTTTTACCGTTTCGGTGTGACCGTTCACGGCCACAAGCATCAATGCCGTCATGCCATACTCATTCCTCGCGTTCACATCCGCGCCTTCCGCCAGCAGGAGTTTTACCGTTTCGGTGCGATCCCGCAAGGCGGCCTTCATCAATGCCGTCCTGCCATCCTTATCCGTCGCGCTTACATCCGCGCCATACTCGAGCAGGAGTTTTACCGTTTCGGTGTGACCACTGGCTGCAAACATCAATGCCGTCATGCCGCTCTTACTCGTCACATTCACATCCGCGCCATTTGCCAGCAGGAGTTTTACCGTTTCGGTGTGGCCTTCCCCGGCTGCACGTATCAATGCCGTTTTGCCATACTTATTCCTCGCGTTCACATCCGCGCCTTCCGCCAGCAGACGTTTTACCGTTTCGGTGTGACCTTTCCCGGCTGCACGTATCAATGCCG
>JAIRZY010000014.1 GCA_031266995.1 Tannerella sp. | reverse complement strand
CCCTCGGCTTCGGGCTGGGAGAAAACGAAAATTAAAATCCCCTCGCCCTGGAATATCAACGCCTTTGCCAATCGCAACCTCGAAGGCCCCGACCATCGCAATTACCCGTCCTATCCCGAAGCATGGGAGCAGGTAAAGATGGCATGGATGAAGCGGACGGTCGCCATTCCCGCCGACTGGAGCGACGAAAAGATAGTCCTGCATTTCGAAGCCGTAGCCGGATTTGCGGACGTCTATGTAAATGAACAAAAGGTCGGCGAGAATTTCGACCTCTTCCTGCCTTTCGACGTCGATATTACATCTGCGGTAAAAGCCGGCGAAACGGCGGAAATACGCGTCGGTGTGCGAAGCCAGGCGCTGTTCGAAGACCGCTCTACGCTGGGGCGGCGCGTCGTTCCGGCAGGCTCGATGTGGGGGTATCTGGTGAACGGCATCTGGCAGGACGTTTATCTGCTGGCTTTGCCGAAAATAAACATCAGCGACATATACGTCAAACCGCTGGTTTCGGAGGGCGTACTGGAACTGGATATTCAGGTGGAAAACACGACGGATCAGGCGGAGGAACGGACGCTGTCCGGCGATATCCGGGAATGGATAAACCATGCCGGCACGGATGTTTTGTCGGCGTCCGTACCCGACTGGGAGCTTGCCGCCCACACGGCGCTCGCCTTATCCGTTAAAACGCTCAAACTTGCACCCGGCATCACACGGACGACCGTCCGGATTCCCGTTGACGGCAAATTGAATTACTGGACGCCGGAACACCCCAATCTATACGGCTTAACGCTGAATCTCGGAACAAAAAAAGGCGTGTCCGACGTCAAATACGAACGGTTCGGCTGGCGCGAATGGACATTCCGGGGCACCAAACTGCTGCTGAACGGCGAAGCAATCCAGCTGAAAGGCGATTCGTGGCATTTCATGGGTGTGCCGCAACTGACGCGCCGCTATGCATGGGCGTGGTTCACCGCGCTGAAAGACGCCAACGCCAATGCCGTACGCTTTCATGCGCAGGTCTATCCCCGCTTCTACATGGATGTAGCCGACGAAATGGGCATCTGCGTGCTGGCCGAGACGGCCAACTGGGCGAGCGACGGCGGGCCGAAACTGGATTCGCCGCTCTTCTGGGAAAACTCCAAAACGCATCTGCGCCGCATGGTGCTGCGCGACCGCAATCATGCGTCCATCTTCGGATGGAGCATCAGTAATGAGAACAAGCCGGTTATCCTTCATGTGTTCAACCGTCCGGAATGGTTGCCCATGCAGAAACAGGCGTGGGCGGACTGGCTCGCCATCGTGCGCGAAAACGACCCGACACGCCCGTGGATCACGGCAGACGGCGAAGATGACGGCGACGGCATCCTGCCCGCTACGATGGGGCACTATGGCGATACAAATTCCATGAAGCACTGGGTAGAAATCGGAAAGCCGTGGGGTATCGGCGAACACAGCATGGCCTACTACGGGACGCCGGAACAGGTCGCCCGCTACAACGGCGAACGCGCCTACGAATCGCAGTATGGACGGATGGAAGGGCTGGCTTACGAGTGTTACGACCTGATTGCGCAACAGCGTGCAAACGGCGCTTCGTATGTGTCCGTCTTCAACATCGCCTGGTATGCGTTGCAGCCGCTTCCGTTCGGGAAGCGAGACCTGACCGTCGCGCCGGCGCTGAACGACGGCGTGCATTTTGCCGCGTACCGGGAAGGCATGCCCGGCGTGCAGCCCGAAAGGATGGGGCCGTACTGTTCGACGTTCAATCCCGGCTATGACCCGTCGCTGCCGCTGTATCGCACGTGGCCGATGTTCGATGCCATCAAGGCGGCCAATGCGGGAGATGCGCCGGCCTGGTCGAAGTGGGCGGAAATGCCCGGGAAACAGGCGGCGGAGAATCATTCGCCGCAGAAGAAATACGGCGAAATCCTTTTCGTCGGCGAAGAGGCAAGTCCGCTGAAGCAGCTGATGCAGCGCCACGGCGTCGTCTTCGACCGCAAGATCAAAGATGCGGGACGGGCTATCGTGCTGGTTGACGGCAGTTACCGGTTGACGGGAAGAGAGACGGCCGCCTTAAAGGACGCTCTGCACAAAGGCGCCGACGTCTGGCTCTGGTCGCCCAACCCGTCGACGATTGAGACTTACCGCGAGTGGATGCCCGACACGCTGATTCTGGCGGAACGGCCGGCGTCGTCATTCATCCCCGTCGGCAAATCGTGGATGGCCGGCATGGTTAATTCGGACTTTTACTTTTGCGAGATACAGAACCAGGACGCATCACGGTACGGGATGACGGGCCGTTTCGTGACGGAAGGCGACGTCCTGCTGCGTGCGTGCAACACCGACTGGCGCTCGTGGAACAAGCGTGCGGAAGAACTGAAGACGGCCGCCGTCGTCCGCAGCGAACGCGAGGCGAAAGGGCCGGATGCCGTGTTTGTGAAATACGGCGCCGCCGGATTCTACGTCAGCACGCTCGATAATTTCGGCGGAACGGAGAAAGGATACCGCACCGTGGAAAAGCTCATCGCCGGAGCGGGAATACCCGTGCACGGGAAAACGCTTTCCGAATCGCTGATCGACGCGCAGGGATACGTTGACCTGAACGACCTGTTCGTCCGCAGCGGCAACAACCGCCGGGAATACACGCTCTGGGTTTACAGCCCGCGTCCGCTGGACAATCTCCTGATCGAGCCGGACATTCCGAAATTAGACCTCATCGTCCCGCAGGATGACGTCCGGATTCTGCTGAACGGCACGGCGTGCGAATCGACCCGAAGCATCCCCCTGAAGCAGGGCTGGAACCGGCTGGCTTTCTCGCTGCCGAACCAGGCCGCGCCGCAGAAAATCCGGTTTATATGCGAAAATAATGCTACCTTTGCACGTCAATTACAAACATCATTACAAAAGCCATTATGAAAGCGATGAAGATATACGTATTATTCGGTCTCGCCGCCTGCCTTGCCTGTTCGACCGGGAAGCAGGAAGCGGCAAAAGAGGCGGCGGACACTCGCGCCGTGGTAGCTAACCCGATGAACCTGAACTACCGGTTCCAGTTCGACGAACCCGGCTGGCGGGAGGCGGCCGATCCCGTGTGCGAATATTTCAAAGGGAAGTACTACCTGTTTGCATCCAAGTCGGGCGGCTACTGGAGTTCGCCGGACTTGAAAAGCTGGGACTTCATTCCGACGAAGAAGATTGAAACCATCGAAAACTACGCGCCCACCATCCTCGTGATGAATGATACGCTGTACTTCATGGCCTCGTGGGAACCCGTCAAAATCTACAAGACAGCGAATCCCGACAGCGACGACAACTGGGAGCCGGTCGAGAGCAAGTTTCACTTCAATGCCGAAGGCTCGCAGGATCCGGCCTTCTACCGCGACGACGACGGACGGGTGTACATGTACTGGGGCTGCTCGAACGTCCACCCCATCTACGGCGTGGAAATCGACCCGGCGAACGGCTTTGCAACGATAGGCGACGCCGTAGCGCTGATCGAGCATCACGCGGACAGGTACGGCTGGGAATCGTCCGGCGAAAACAACGAAGAGAACCGCGACGGCTGGAACGAAGGGCCATGCATGATCAAGCACAACGGGAAATATTACCTGCAATACGCCGCCCCCGGAACACAGTTCCGCGTCTATGCCGACGGCGCCTGTGTGGGCGACAGCCCGCTCGGCCCGTTCACGTACCTTGAGAGCAACCCCGTCTCGCTCAAGGCGGGAGGCTTCGCCGGAGGCGCCGGACACGGGCACACGTTCCGCGACCGGTACGGCAACTACTGGCACGTGGCGACCATCAAAATATCGCAGCGACACATGTTCGAACGGCGGCTGGGACTGTTCCCGCTTTACTTCACGGCGGACGGCGCACCGGCAACACAGACGGTGTGGACGGATTATCCGTTCGTCATACCCGACGGAAAGGTGGATTTCTCGGA
>JAIRZY010000237.1 GCA_031266995.1 Tannerella sp. | reverse complement strand
TCCATGTAGTAGCGGCGGACGTCGTCGACCGTCTGCGCTCCGGGCACTTTGCCGGCCTTCAGGTATTGCACGAACAGCCCGTTTTCGGGATTCGACCACAGCGGCCCCTCGTAGAAGTTACCCGGGCAGACGGCGTTGACCTTGATGCGAAACGGCGCAAGCTCGAGGGCGAACGACTGCGTCAGCCCGATGCCCCCGAATTTGCCGCCGGCATAGGCGAAGTTCGCCTTCGAACCGCGCAGGCCCGACTTGGAGTTGATCTGGATGATGTCGCCATAGTTGTCGGGCGCATACCGGTTCTGGATCTTCATGATGCGCGCGGCGGCACGGGTGCAGTAGAAGTAGGCGCTGTAGTTGATGCGCGTCACGAACTCGAACGCTTCGGGCGTCATCTCGTCCAGCCCGCCCGCGCGCAGGACGCCGGCGTTGCTGATGAAGACGTCGAGGCCGCCGAAGCGACACACGGTTTCGTGCATCAGGCGGTGCAGGCTCGCCGTGTCCGACACGTCCGTCCGGACGAAGACGGCGCGGCTGCCGCCCTTCGCCTCGCTGTTGAGACTTGCGGCCGTGGCGACGCCCGCCTCCTCGTTCATGTCGGCGACGACGATGTTCGCCCCCTCGCGTATCAGGCAGCGGGCGATGCCCTCGCCGAAGCCCTGCGCGGCGCCGGTGACGACGACGGTCCTGTGGCCGGCGCGCCCCGTCGACGGCGTGGCGGCAGCGCGGCGGCGGTAGTTCTCGACCTCCCAGTTGTCGATGAAGTCGATCTGCGCCGCCGTCATGGCGTGTACGCCGCCAAATGCCTGCGCGCGCTCCGCGATTTTCATCATGTCTTCGTATACGTCGAGGATGACGTCACATTCGGCCGCGCTGCCGGCTGCCGCCACCAGCCCGATGCCCTTTATCAGCAGCACGCGGGGCGCGTATCCGTTGTCGGCCGCGAAGCGCGCGATCGTCTCCTCGGCTTCGGCGAGGAAGGAGGCCGTGTCGTCCGTGGCGGTGGCGTCGAGGTAGACGTATTTCGACCGGCAGTATACGATGACGTCCGGCGAGAACGGCGCGGCAATCTTCGCAAACCCGTCGGCGGAGGAGGCGAAGGCTTCGATGCGCCTGTTGTTGCGGACGCCGAGCGTCGCGCGACGCTGCCGGCCGAGCATCATGCGGAGGGCGGGGACGATGTCCTGCGCGCGGTCGGGGACGTCCGTCTCGCCCGTGTCCGGCGCGGCGGGTGCGGCGCGTTCGAGCAGGCCGAGCGTTTCGGCATAGATGGCGTCCACTTCTTCGACCGTGTCGGCGCCGGCGAAGATGCCGTGGTTCTGGAGCAGGAGGACGGACGGCTCGCGTCCGTGCGCCTCGCGGAAGGCGGCAATGCGGCGTTCGACCTCGCGGAAGAGCGTGTATCCCGGGTCGACGTAAGGCACGTATACGGCCTCGCCACCGAAGAGGCGCGCCGTGGCGGCCTCGGCGTCGCGGCTGCACATGAGTCCGTTGACCGCCGTCGGGTGGAGGTGGACGACGAAGCGTGCCTGCAGCGCGTTGTGCATCGACGTCTCGACCGACGGGCGGCGGTCTTCCGTCAGGCAGGCGGCGGCGAGGTCGCGCTTCACCTCTTCCTCGCGCGCGACGGCGTCGGCGCTATATGTCTTTTCCGTGATGACCTGCAGTTTGCGGCGGTCGAGTATGGCAAAACCGTCTTCGTCGATCGTCGCCAGCGAGCGGCCGCTGGCCTTGACCCACAGCCGGTCGTCGCTCTTGTACGACGTGTTTCCTCCTCCGGCGATGACGTAGCGGCTGTCGCGCCCGTAGCGGCGGGAGATTTCGATTAGCTGAGCTATTTCTTTCATAATGTGTCTCTGTCTTTACATTAAACTGTTAAGGAGGGCAAAGGTATGAAGAATAATTGAGAATGGAGGGATGCTGTCCCCTTCGGTTCGTGATCCGGGTTATTCTTGAATCTTGAATTTATTCTTCGTACCTTTGCAGCCCGGAAAAGAAACAATACAGAAAGAAAATGATTACAGTAAGCGATTTGGACATTCAGTTCGGCAAACGGATCCTGTTTCAGGACGTCAACATCAAATTCACGCCCGGCAACTGCTACGGCATCATAGGGGCCAACGGAGCGGGCAAGTCCACGCTCCTGAAGGTCATCAGCGGCGAGGTCGACCCGACGCGCGGCCGCATCGCGCTGGCGCCCGGCGAGCGCCTGTCCGTGCTGGCGCAGGATCATTTCGCCTTCGACGAATATACCGTGCTCGACACCGTCCTGACGGGACACACCGTCCTGTGGGACATCATGACGGAGAAAAATGCCATCTATGCCCGTGAAAACTTCAGCGACGAAGACGGCCTGCGCGCCTCCGAACTCGAGGAGAAGTTTGCCGAAATGGAAGGCTGGAACGCCGAGAGTGACGCCGCCAGCCTGCTCGGAGGGCTGGGCATCAGAGAGGCGCTGCACGGCAACAGGATGAAAGACCTGAGCGGCAAGCAGAAGGTACGCGTCCTGCTGGCGCGCGCGCTGTTTGGCAAGCCCGACAATCTGCTGCTCGACGAGCCGACGAACGACCTCGACCTCGATACCGTCGCCTGGCTCGAAAACTACCTCGCCGGCTTCGAGCAGACCGTGCTCATCGTCAGTCACGACCGCCATTTCCTGGACGCTGTGTGCACGCACACGGTCGACATCGACTTCGGCCGCCTCAAACTCTTTGCCGGAAACTACAGCTTCTGGTACGAGTCGAGCCAGCTTGCCCTCCGCCAGCAGCAGCAGCAGAACCGCAAGGCCGAAGAAAAGAAAAAGGAACTGGAGGAATTTATCCGCCGCTTCAGCGCCAACGTCGCCAAGTCGAAGCAGACGACGAGCCGCAAGAAGATGATCGAAAAGCTGAACATCGAGGAGATACGTCCCTCGTCGCGCCGCTATCCGGGCATCCTCTTCTCGCCGGGACGCGAGCCGGGCAACCAGATACTCGAAGTCCGCGGCATGAGCCGGCGCGTCGACGGCGAAGTGCTCTTCAGAGACCTCGACTTCAACGTCGAGAAAGACGACAAAATCGTCTTCCTCAGCCGCGACCCGCGCGCCATGACCGCCCTCTTCCGCATCATCAGCGGCGAAGAGCAGCCCGACGAAGGCACCTTCAAGTGGGGACAGACCATCACCCTGGCCTTCCTGCCGCTCGACAACGCGCCGTATTTCAACTCCGAATGCAACCTGTTAGAATGGCTCGGCCAGTTTGCGCAGGAAACGAACGAGGTTTTCCTCAAGGGCTTCCTCGGGCGGATGCTTTTCTCGGGCGACGAGCTGCTGAAGAAAGTCAGCGTCCTGTCGGGCGGCGAGAAGATGCGCTGCATGATCTCGCGCATGATGCTCCGCGACGCCAACATGCTGGTGCTCGACACGCCGACCAACCATCTGGACCTCGAGTCGATTCAGGCCTTCAACAACACGCTCTGCAGCTTCAGGGGCAACATCCTCTTCGCCAGCCACGACCACGAGTTTATCCAGACCGTCGCCAACCGCGTCATCGAGCTGACGCCCCGCGGCATCATCGACAAAATGATGGAATATGACGACTACGTCACCGACCCGGCCGTCGCCGCGCTTCGCGAACGGCTGTATGGGGAAGGGGTGTAGGTCTATGAAAAATGTAGAGACGCGATGCATCGCGTCTCTACGCGGCGCAGTCTCCAGACTGCGCCGGGCGGAGATGTGCGATTTTATTATTTTAAACGTACCATAACCAGCACCGGATTGTCGTCATCCTTGACGGCCGACAGTAAATCCAGCACGTTTTTATCAACGGGCCTGCCGTTGGCCTGCAGGCTCCCGACTTTCTCACGCAG
>JAIRZY010000211.1 GCA_031266995.1 Tannerella sp. | reverse complement strand
GAAAAAAATTGCAGCGCCCGTTTTTTACCTCTCCCCCGGCCCCTCCCCACAAGGGAGGGGAGGAATATGCCGGGTGGATGCGGGAAGCTGTCTTTAATCTTGAATCTTGAATTTTGAATTTTGAATTTTAAGGCCTGCGCCGGGCTGAATGTAGAGACGCGATGCATCGCGTCCCTGCACCCAACCGCCGGACGGCGGCGCTTTCACCACGTCCTTCTCCAGTTCTTCAGGATCTTCGCTGTTGCGGCATGACCTCTCCCGGTTGCATGCATCAATGCCGTCTTGCCCTCCTTATCCGCCACGTTTATATCCGCGCCGTACTTCAGAAGGCGTGTGACCGCTTCGGTACGACCATTATCGGCTGCCCACATCAATGCCGTCCTGCCCCTCTTATCCGTCGCATTTATATCGGCGCCGTGTTCCAGCAGATCGTATATCGTTTTGTTACCGGAGGATCTGACTGCCCGCATCAATACCGTCCTGCCTTCATTATCCCTTGCTTTTATGTCCGCACCGTGCTCCAGCAGGAGTATGACAGGTTTATAGAAATCATGTTCGGCGGCCCGCATCAGTGCCGTCCTGCCCCACCTGTCTGTCGCATTCACATTCGCACCATTCTTCAGCAGGAATCTTACCGTTTCAAAGTTACCGTATGATCTTGCGGACCTCATCAGTGCCGTTTCGCCATGCATATCCGTCCCATTTACATCCAGGCCTTTCGCCAGCAGGAATTTTACCGTTTCGAGGCGACCGTATGAGGCTGCCCTAATCAATGCCGTATCGCCCCACAAGTTTGTCGCGTTCATATCCGCACCGTTCTCCAGCAGGAATTTTACCGTTTCGAGGTGATCTCCCTCGGCGGCACGCATCAATGCCGTCATGCCATCCTTATCCTTCGCGTCCACATCTACGCCCTTCGCCAGCAACTTCCGTACTAGCGCCACGTCTCCACGCTCCGCCGCCGCAATCAATCTTTTTACCCGCAAACGTTTTACTGAAAAACCAAAAAGTTCCATATTCATTCTGTTTAAAATTAAATCTTCTCTATCCGTAAATCTTTTCAGCCGGACAGCAGCCCTTTCATCGCCGCCTTTCCCGGTCTTCCAGAAACTCTTCTATTATCTTGCGACCTCTCCCGGTTGTCCGCATCAATACCGTCATGCCATCCTTGTCCTTCACGTTCACATCCGCGCCATACTCCATCAGGGTTTTCACGATTTCGTATCTGTAACCGTCTTTGAAGTCCTGACCGCTTCCGACGGCCCGCATCAATGCCGTCCGGCCCTCATTATCCCTCGCATCCACATTCGCACCGTGCTCCAGCAGGAGTTTCACGATTTCAGGCTCGGCGTAGAAGCTGGAATCATTGTTCCCGGCTGCCTGCATCAATGCCGTCCGGCCATCAATATCCTTCGCATTCACATTCGCACCGCGCTTCAGCAGGATTTCTACATTTTCGGTGTAACCCCCTAAGACTGCATGCATCAATGCCGTCCTGCCATCTTTATCCGTCATGTCCACATCCGCGCAATGCTCCAGCAGGGCTTCTAACGTATCATAATGACTATAGTAGGCTACCGCCCGCATCAATGCCGTCCTGCCATCCTCATCCCTCGCTTTTATGTTCGCGCCGTGCTCCAGCAGGAGTATGACAGAGTACCAGATATCATTTTCAGCCGCCTGCATCAATGCCGTTTTGCCATGATTATCCATCATATTCACATCCGCACCATGTTCCAACAGTAATTTTACCGCTTCAAAGTTACCGGATGCGGCTACGGACTTCATCAGTGCCGTCTCACCATAACAAGTACTCGCGTTCACATCCGCACCATGCTCCAGCAGGAATTTTACCATTTCAAAGTTACCGGATGAGGCTACGGACATCATCAGTGCCGTATCGCCCAACGTGCTTGTCGCATTCACATCCGCGCCATGCTCCAGCAGGAGTTTTACCATTTTGATGCTACCGTAAAGGGCTGTATATATCAATGCCGTCCTGCCAATATCATCCCTCACATCCACATCTATGTCTTCTGCGAGCAACTTCCGTATCAGCGCGACATCTTCATTCCTCGCTGCCGCAAACAACTTTTTTACCCGCGAACGTTTCATCAAAAAATCAAAAAGTCTCATATCTGTTCTGTTTAAATTAAATGTTTCCTTCTTCTTTTATTATAGAGAGGGCGAATGCCGGTCAAATCTATCACCGGAAGAAAAGAAAAAAACTCTGTGGAACTCTGTGTCTTCTCCGTGGCCCTCTATGTAAGAAGTGAAAAGTTATACTGAGAGACAGAGAGGAAATTTTGAATCTCATCGCTCGGCGCAGTCTGGAGACTGTACCGGGCAAGAGACGCGAAGCATCGCGTCTCTACAACCCCACCCCGCTGTCTCGCCGCTCCACCTCTCCCCCGGCCCCTCCCCACAAGGGAGGGGAGGAATATGCCGGGTAGAGGGGCGGCGGTGTTGTTTGAATCCCGAATTATACCCTGTTTTTGTCGATCATGCAGGCGACCGTAGCGTCACCCGTCACGTTCACGCTGGTGCGGAGCATGTCGAGCGGGCGGTCTATCCCGATGATCAGCGCCAGCCCTTCGGCAGGAATACCGATGGAGGTGAGCACCATGGCCAGAATCACGTACGTGCCTCCCGGAATGCCGGGCGTGCCGATGGACGAGAGGATGGTCATGAACAGCACCACCACCAGTTGCCACGCCGACAGGTCGACGCCCAGCACCTGGGCGATGAAGACGATGGCTACGGCCTGATAGCAGGCCGTGCCGTCCATGTTGACCGTCACGCCGATGGGCAGCACAAACTCGGCCACCTCGTCCGACACCTCGAGGTCGTCCCTGACCGCCTTCATCGTCACCGGCAGCGTGGCCGCGCTGCTGCTCGTGGTGAAGGCAAAGAGCTGGACGGGATACATCGCGCGGAGGAAGCGCCCGACCTTCAGGTTGCGTGCAAAGAAATGAATGACGACCGGATAGACGACATACATGATGATCAGCAGCCCGGCAACCACCGTGAGCGCATACACGCCGAGGGCGCTGAACATGCTCACGTCGCCGCCGAAGTCGACCACCAGCCCCGCCATGAGCGCCACCACGCCGACGGGCGTCGTCTTGATGATGAAGTCCACCATCTTGAGGATGATCGCCTCCAGCGCGTCAAACCATTCGACGACCGGTTTCATCCCGGCCGCCGGGAGCAGCAGGATGCACATGGCGAAGAAGACGGCGAAGAAGATCACCTGCAGCACGTTCGAATTGCTGCCCGCCGCCTCTATGATATTGTCCGGCACCACGTCGTTCAGGAAATTCAGCGGCCCCTGCTCGACGTTCTGTTCCGCCGCGGCCGCCTTCTCCTCGATGTTCGTCTGATACTGCTTCTGTATGTCCGCGACCACCTCCTGCCGCACCAGCGAGCCGGGCTTGACCGTCACGGCCAGCATGATGCCAAACGCCGCCGACGCCGCGATGAAGCACAGGTAGAGAAGCATCATCCGGCCTCCGAGCCGCGAAAACTTCTGAATGTCCTTCAGCCCCGTGATGCCCTTGACCAGCGTCACGAATATGAGCGGGACGGCAATCAGCCGCAGCAGGCGGATAAACATCTGCCCCCACGGCACGATCCAGTCGTTCACAGGCTTTTCTGCCCCGGCTGCCACGGCGCCGATCCCGATAATGACTCCCAGTATCATCCCCGCGACGATTTGCACATACAGGGGCGCGGTCATGCGTTTCTTCTTCATATTCATAAGATATAATATTGTTACGTATTAATAAAGGCTTTCCCAGGTGTGTGTTTCCGGAAAAAGATGGACAAATGTACGCAAATTATTTCGATCGGTGAAATAATAAATGAGCGAATGAGAGAATGTGAGAATGAGCAAATATGCCGTGTGTCAATTCATCCCGAAATGTCCATCAGCGCACATTTTCCCATTTGCACATTCTCACATTCGCTCATTTGCTCATTTTATACCGCGTCCGAAAAGAACGCCTTCGGCAGCGGCCGGCAGTTGTACTGCGACGCCATGATTTCGCCATACGCCCCGGCGGAGCGCAGGGCCACGAGGTCGTTGCGGCGCACCCGGGCCAGCTCGACGTCGCGCCCGAAGACGTCGGACGACTCGCAGATCGGGCCGACGACGTCGTACACCTCCGTGCCGCCCTCGCCCGTGAGGTTCTCGATGCGGTGATATGCTCCATACATCGCGGGGCGTATCAGCTCGGTAAAGCCGGCGTCGAGCACGGCGAATTTGCGCGCCTCGCCCTCCTTCATGTAGAGCACTCTGGCGATCAGTGCGCCACACTGGGCTACGACGGCGCGCCCCAGCTCGAAGCGTACCTGCTGCCCCGCGCGCGGCCTGACAAGCTGGCGGAAGGTCGCGAAATAGTTTTTAAAGTCCGGCACCGGATGCGCGTCCGGCTCCGTGTAGTCGATGCCCAGGCCGCCGCCGAAGTTGAGGCTCCCGATCGTCAGGCCGCGCGCCTCCAGCTCGTCCTGAAGGGCGTTGGCGCGGATGCAGAGGTCGCCGAAGACGAACAGGTCGGTGATTTGCGAGCCGATGTGGAAGTGTATGCCCGTGAAGCGCACGTGGCGCATCCCTCCGAGCGCGTCGAGCACGCCGGGCAGCAGGCCGATGTTGATGCCGAACTTGTTTTCACTCCTTCCGGTCGTGATTTTCTCGTGCGTATGCGCGTCGACGTCGGGGTTGATGCGCAGCGCGATACGCGCCGTTTTGCCGCGCGCGGCGGCGAGGCCGTCGAGCACGCGCAGTTCGGCAAGCGACTCGACGTTGAAGCAGGCAATGTCGTGCTCCAGCCCGAGGCTGATCTCCCAGTCGGCCTTGCCCACGCCGGCGAAGACGATGCGGTCGGGAGCGAAGCCGGCGTCGAGCGCCGCGCGTATCTCGCCTCCGCTGACGCAGTCCGCGCCCATGCCCCGACGGGCTATCGCGGCGAGGATGCGCGGGTTGGCGTTGGCCTTGACGGCGTAGTGCTGGTGATAGCCGTAGCGGTCGAGTTCAGCCTGGAGCGCGTCCAGCGTACGGCTCAGGAGGTCGAGGTCGTAGTAGTAGAAAGGCGTCTGCAGGCCCTTCAGCTTTTCGACGGGAAAGAGTTCTTTCGTCATGTTCATATCTTCTTGCTGTTAATTGTTGAATAAATGTTCGCTCAGCGCCTGGAGGGCACGCTTCTTGTCGGCCGCGCGGATGAGCAGCGAGACGTTGTAGTTGCTTCCGCCATACGAAATCATGCGCACGGGGATGTCCTTGAGGGCGTAAATGATCCGGGCCTCGAAGCCGACGTTGTCCCACTGCAGGTCGCCGACGACGCAGACGATGACCAGGTCGCGGTCGACCGTCACCGTGCCGTATTTCTTCAGCTCGTTGACGATTTCTTCGAGATACTTGCAGTTGTCTATCGACACCGAGACGCCTACTTCGGAGGTGGTCACCATGTCGATGGGCGTCTTGTGGTTTTCGAATATTTCGAACACCTTGCGCATGAAACCTGTGGCGAGCAGCATGCGCCCGCTCTTGATCTTGATGGACGTGATGCTGTCCTTGGCGGCGACGGCCTTGATTTTGCCCTTCTCTGTCCGGTTCGAGATGGTCGTGCCGGCGGCGTCGGGCTGCATGGTGTTGAGCAGGCGCACGGGGATGTTGGCCAGCTTGGCGGGCAGGATGCAGGTGGGATGCAGTATCTTGGCGCCGAAATAGGCCAGCTCGGCGGCTTCGTCGAAGTGCAGCCGGCGCACGGGCGCGGTTTTCTCGACCACGCGCGGGTCGTTGTTGTGCATCCCGTCGATGTCCGTCCATATCTGTATCTCCTCGGCCTGCACGGCGGCGCCCGCGAGCGAGGCCGTGTAGTCGCTGCCGCCGCGCAGCAGGTTGTCGACTTCGCCGTAGGCGTTGCGGCAGATGAAGCCCTGCGTGATGTATATTTCCGCGTCGCCGTTTTCGTCCAGCAGCGCCTGCAGGCGTGTTTTGATATGCGCGAGGTCAGGCTCGGCGTTCTTGTCCGTGCGCATGAAGTCGAGGGCCGGAAGCAGCGCGGACTTCACGCCCTTCTCGCACAGGTAGAGGTGCATCATGCCGGAAGACAGGAGTTCGCCCTGCGCGAGGATTTCCTTTTCCTCGAAGAGGGTGAACAGGTCTTTCATGAACGTCCGGATGCAGTCGAAGTGGCTGCGGACAGTGTCATTCGCCCGCTGCCGGTATTCGGCCGTGCCGTAGAGTTCGGCGGCGATCTCGAGGTATTTCTGCTCGAGGCGGTTCGTGACCTCGGTCGCGCCGTCGGGATTCTTCTTGTAGAGGTAGTCGGCTATTTCGATCAGGGTATTGGTCGTGCCCGCCATGGCGGACAGGACTACGATTTTGGGCTTGCCGTCGCATATCAGTCCGGCGACGTCTTTGATTCGCTGCGCCGACCCGACGGATGTCCCTCCAAACTTCAGGATTTTCATTTGCTTTTAATTTCTGATGATGTGTATATATAATGTACAGTGATTCGCCGCGCCGTCCGTCAGACGTCTTTCAGTATGCCGTGTTCGCACTTGATGATGCGCGCGGGGAAGCGTTCGACGATGGTGTAGTTGTGCGTGGACATGATGACGGTCTTGCCGTCGCGGCAGATGTCGTGCAGCAACTGTACGATCTGCTCGCTCGTTTCGGGGTCGAGGTTGCCCGTCGGCTCGTCGGCCAGGATCAGCTTCGGGTCGTTGAGCAGGGCGCGGGCGATGGCGATGCGCTGCTGCTCGCCGCCGGAGAGTTCGTGCGGCATCTTGTATCCCTTGTTGGGCATGCCGACCTGTATCAGGACGTTTTCGATTCGCCGGCCTATGTCGTCTTTCCGTTTCCAGCCCGTTGCGCGGAGCACAAATTCGAGGTTGCGATACACCGTCCGGTCCGTCAGCAACTGGAAATCCTGGAAGACGACGCCCAGCCTTCGCCGCAGGCCGGGTATGTCGCGGTTTTTCATCCTGCGCAGGTTGTATCCCAGCACCGTCGCCTCGCCCTTGCAGACGGGAATCTCGCAGTACAGCGACTTGAGCAGGCTGCTCTTCCCCGAGCCGACCCGTCCGATGACGTACAGGAACTCGCCGTTCCGCAGCGTGAGCGAAGCGTCGTGCAGGATGATGTTCTCGTCCAGGCACAGCTCTACGCCGTCCATCTGAAGCAGTATTTCTTCTTCCATATCCCGTTTATTTATGTCTTTTCTTCAGTTCGCGGGCGAGGTCGTCGAGGCGGTAGCCCTTGGCCGTGAGCAGCACGATGAGGTGATATATCAGGTCGGACGCTTCGTAGATGAAGCCTTCGTCCGTGCCGTTCGTGGCCTCGATGACCGTTTCGACGGCTTCCTCGCCGACCTTCTGCGCCATGCGGTTCACGCCCTCGCGGAAGAGGGCGGTCGTGTACGAGCCTTCGGGCATTTCGCGGTGGCGGCGCTCGACGAGATCCTGCAGGAAGTCGAGAAACGGGAGGTCGCCGCCGTTCGCCTCGCCGAAGCAGGTGTCGCTGCCCGTGTGGCATACCGGGCCGTCGGGGCGGACTTTCACCAGCAACGTGTCGCGGTCGCAGTCGACGCGTATGCCGACCACGTGCAGGAAGTTGCCGCTCGTCTCGCCCTTCGTCCAGAGGCGCCGTTTCGTACGGCTGAAGAACGTGACCCGTTCCGTCTCGACGGTCCGCCGATAGGCCTCTTCGTTCATGAAGCCCAGCATCAGCACGCGGCCCGTCTGTGCGTCCTGAATGATGGCGGGCAGCAGTCCGCCCTGCTTGTCAAAATCCAGATTTGTTTCCATGTTCAATCAAGACAATTCATTTTCACATTTATTCATTCTCACATTATTTATTAATGCCGTATTTCAATACCTCCGGCGGCCAGTTCGCGCTTGAGCGCGGGTATTTCGATTTCGCCGAAATGAAATACGCTTGCCGCCAGCGCCGCGTCGGCCTTGCCGAGCGTGAAGGCGTCGCGAAAGTGTGCGATGGCGCCCGCGCCGCCGGACGCAATCACGGGGATGCAGAGCCGTTCGGCCAGGCGTGCCAGCGCGTCGTTGGCATATCCTTTCTTCACGCCGTCGTGCGTCATGCTCGTGAAGAGTATTTCGCCCGCACCGCGCTGCTGCGCCTCTGCCGCCCAGTCGAAGAGGTCTTTCCCGGTCGGAATGCGCCCACCGTTCAGGTAGCACAGCCAGTCGCCGTCTTCGCGGCGGGCGTCGATTGCCACCACGCAGACCTGGCTGCCGAAGTTGCGCGCGATCTCGCCGATCAGTTCCGGGCGGCGCAGGGCGGCGGAGTTGACGGACACCTTGTCGGCGCCGGCGTTCAGCAGCTTCTCGACGTCGGACAGCTCGTTGATGCCGCCGCCCACCGTGAAGGGGATGTTGATGTACGCCGCCACCCGCTTCACAAGCTCGGTAAACGTCTTGCGCCCCTCGTGCGAGGCTGTGATGTCGAGGTATACGAGTTCGTCGGCTCCCATGCGGCTGTATTCGGCGCCGAGCGCTACCGGGTCGCCCGCGTCGCGGAAGTTGACGAAGTTGACGCCCTTGACGGTTGTCCCGTCCTTGACGTCGAGGCAGGGGATGATTCTTTTTGCCAGCATCCTACATGTCTGTTTTATGGGTGTCGGCGAAGCGGACAAGGTCTTTCAGCCGTATCCGTCCTTCGTAAAGCGCCTTGCCGAATATGACGGCGGGGATTCCGGCCGCGTCGAGCCGTTCGATGTCGCCGATGCTGCCGATGCCGCCGCTTGCGATGAGGAAGACGTCCGGCAGCGATTCGCGTATCTCGCCGTAGAGCGCGGTGGCGGGGCCTTGCAACATGCCGTCGCGGCCGATGTCGGTGCAGATGACCGTCCGTATGCCGCGGTCGAAGTAGGAGGCGACGAACGGCAGCAGCGCCTCGTCCGTCGTGTCCTGCCAGCCGTTGATGGCGATCCTGCCGTCGCGCGCGTCGGCGCCGAGGATGATTTTATCGCTTCCGTATCGTGCGAGCCATGCGAGGAAGCGCTCCGGCTCGCGGACGGCGATGCTGCCTCCGGTCACCATCCGCGCGCCCCGCTCGAAGGCGATCTCGACGTCGCGGTCGCTCTTCAGCCCGCCGCCGAAGTCGATGGCGAGTGACGTGCGCAGCGCCAGCCGCTCCAGCACGCGGTAGTTGACGATGTGCCCTTCGCGCGCGCCGTCGAGGTCGACGACGTGCAGGCGGCGGATGCCGTGGTCTTCAAGCGAGCGGGCGACGTCGAGCGGATCGTCGCCGTAGACGGTCGCCGCCGCATAGTCGCCCTGCGTCAGCCGCACGCACTTGCCGCCTATCAGGTCTATTGCGGGAATGAGTTCAATCATGTTCTTTCAGATTCAGGAAATTCGACAGTATGCGCTCGCCCGCCGCGCCGCTCTTTTCGGGATGGAACTGCACGGCGTAGAAATTCGCCCGGCGCATGGCGGCGCTGAAGGGCTGGACGTAGTCCGTCGTCGCAACGGTATCGGCCGTCGTCGGGACGTAGTAGCTGTGGACGAAATAGACGTACTGTCCCTCCGCCGACGGGTCGAAGAGTGCGCTGCGAACGTTCGTCAGCGTGTTCCAGCCCATGTGCGGAATCTTGTCTTCGTGTCGCCGGGGGGCGAAGCGCTTCACTTCGGCATCGAAGACGCCGAGGCAGTCCGTCGCGCCCTCTTCCGAGCGCCGGCAGAGCAGTTGCATGCCGATGCAGATGCCGAGCACGGGCTGCGTCAGGCTGCGGATGACCCCGTCCAGCCCGCGTTCGCGCAGGTACTGCATGGTCGTGCTCGCCTCGCCCTGTCCGGGGAAAATCACCCTGTCCGCCGCCCGTATCAGGCCGGCGTCGTCCGTGACGGCCGGCTCGACGCCGAGGCGTCTCAGCGCGTAATCGACCGAACGGATATTGCCCGCATTATATTTGATGATTGCTACGTTCATCGCCGTTTCGTATTCGTTTCGGGTTGCAAAGGTAATTTAAAAATTCAAAGATTCAAAGATTCGGGAAACATGGAGATGTGTAATAGA
>JAIRZY010000184.1 GCA_031266995.1 Tannerella sp. | reverse complement strand
CGCCTGACGTGGCTTTTGTATTGTTCGTACCCTCCATGTTAAGGGCTGTGACAACGTGCGATCTGAAACAGGTGGAAGATTTTATCCCTGTCGCGTTTACTCCCCGAGGGCGGGAGCCGCTGCGACGGTGTATGAAGTTCCGAAATGCGGTCGATATACACGGCTGTTATGACCCTTCAAGTTAAGGGCTGTTACAGTTCCGGATGAGCGGAAGACAGTCAAATGCCGGCCGCACCGGCCCTCCATGTGAAGGGCTGCTGCGACCGAATGGAAACATTATGGATGTAAACCGGTTGCTGTACCCTCCATGTTAAGGGCTGTTGCAACGCTGCTGATAGAGGATAAAATTCCGTTCCGGTTGTGTGGACTCCTCAAGTCAGGAGCTGTTACAACGTGGCGATGAGTGGTCCGAGGTGGACTGTGGCGTTGTGTATGAGCCAATCCGTCGCGAGATGCGGTTCTGTCTGTTCATGTGTCGTGTTTGCGCGGTGCTCCGTCGCGCCGCGCGGTGTAAAGTTCTCCGGCGATTCGCCTGGCCACGCGGTGGAAGAAGATGGCGTATGAGGGGCTTAGGGCGATGTCGGGATAGAGTTGTTTCATCATGCCGTAGGCTTCGCCGGCGGGCAGGCGGTTGTGTTCGAACCTGTCGTGGAGGTAGATGAGGAGCCAGGCTTTCTGTACGGTTTCGTCGCACCGTTCGATTTCGCCGGGCACGATGGTGCTGAGCTTCCTGTCGAGTATTGCGACGCGGCTTTCGGTCATGCCTCTGGTTCGCCTCAGTACGCTGTTGAGCGTCCAGGTTTTGAAGTCCGGCGTGTCGGGCGTTCCGAAGCCTGCGTTTGGCGGGCTGCCGGCGTCGGCGTTGAGCGTCGTGATGTCTTTTTCGAACTGGTGAACGGTTTTCAGCAGCTCCTGGCGGCGAATGGTGTCGTAGGACTCGAGTTCGTCTTCGAGCTGGCGCATGCTCCACGGCTCATGCTCCGGCTCGTAGGCGAGGAGGGTTTCTATTTCGGGTTCTTCGGCGAACCGGCGAACGGTGGCGATGTCTTTAATCCTGATGCTTCGGTCTGCGATACGGCCGCCGAAGAGGGTGACGGGGATGGTCTGTTCCCACGCGGGATTTGCGACGGTGGCGCGGCCGTCGGCGCTGTCGCCGCACACGCGGTCGAGGTCGAAGGCGGGCGCCTGGCCGAATATGCCTTCATACAGGCGGTCGGCCATCAGCTTGACATATACGTCCTGGAAGCGTATCCTTTTTATCTCCATGTCGCAACTCATCCTGAAGCGCTGCATCCGGTAGTTTTCGTCGCGTCCTTCGAGTTTGGGCAGTGTTCCCTGTTCGGCTTTGGCGCGGTACTGCGGGCCGTATTCGCGCTCGGTGCGGTAAAAGGGCTGGAAGCGGTCCGGCGGATAGCTGTAGGCGTAGGCATACCATCCGGCAAACAGTTCGGGATTTTCTCTCGGGTTGTGGCCGGGTATGGCGGTGGGCTTGTCGTCGAACAGGCCGCGCGAAAAGGCGAAGGGCTTGGCGAGGAGTTCTTCGATGTGCTTGTCGGTGGCGTTGATGCGGTAGAAGCGTTCGTCGAACACGATGAAGATTTCGGTCAGTATCTTTTTGAGCATCTTCGGCTCGTCGCGGAAGTTTTCGATGCTGCGGTAGAATCCGGTGAGGACGTACCGGCGCTGTTCGAGATAGTGGGCGTAGAAGTCGGCAAAGCGTCGTTCGCCGAATGCGCCGAGAAACATGTCGCGCCAGTAGATTCCGATCTCCTTCTCCCATGCGGTCTGTACGAGTTCGCGGGCCTGGGCGAATTCGACTTCGTAGTGCGAGAAGAGTCGCTGCAGCTCGCTGTGCTGTATGCCTTTCCACTGTTCGCGGGCGGATGCGGACATGAAGCGTTTCAGGTCGTTGGCTATCCACGTGGCTTCTTTCCACTTTTCGCCGGCGTAGAAGGTGTATTTCCTTGCGCTTTTTCCTGCGCCGGGGGATTTCCTGTCCTGCGTTTCGTGAATTTCCGTTTCGTTGTGCCGGATCATTTCCAGCTTCCGGTCGCCTTTTTTGATTTCTTCGTCGATGGCGCGCATCAGCTTGTCGAGGTCGATGCGGTCTTCGGTTTCGCTTTTCAGCAGTTTCTTGGGAAGGTCGTTTTTGTGAAGCGTCTTCTGCTCCGGCGCAAATCCTGTGAGGAGGTCGTACTTTTCGATCATTTTTTTGACGATGTGCCGCTCGATCTCTTCTTCGCTTTCTCCCTTCACCAGGAGGCGGTGCAGGATGGACATCAG
Source organism: Tannerella sp. (assembly GCA_031266995.1). Lineage (GTDB taxonomy): Bacteria > Bacteroidota > Bacteroidia > Bacteroidales > Tannerellaceae > Tannerella. The sequence goes on along the minus strand of JAIRZY010000184.1, from coordinate 6,183 downwards.
TTCGTTGGTGCTTAATATGAGGCTCGGGTTGACCGGTAATTCGCCGAAGACGGGCCGGATGATTTCGTCCTTTCCGATGCGGCGGTCGCGTTCTTCGTCGCGGGTCTTCCCGTCCCGCACGCGGTTGATGTGCCTCTGTATTTCTTCGGCCTTTTGGTCGCCCTGGCTGAACAGGTCGATGTGGACATGGATGTTGTTTGCCATGAAATTGTACGAGGGGTTGGGAAACAGCTCCCAGCCGCCGGTGTCGGACGGGTGGCGGCGTTTGAAATACTCGTTTTTCTTTTCGACTACTTCCGACAGCTTGCCGAAGACGTTGATTTTTTCCTTGATCATTCGTTCGGTAATCAGCTTGCCTCCGGGGAGGGCTTTCGTACGGTTGTCGTGCAAATACTGTCCGGCGTATACCTGAAAGCGCAGGGTGGGGAAGTTTGCGTATTCGTCAAGAAAGCGCACGGCAAAGTAGTTGAACTTGCTTTCGTACCGTTTCCTGATGACGGGGTGAACGGCGTATGGCTGGTTTTCGTCATCCCGGACGGTTTCGCCCGCAAAGTCGTTCATGTCTTCGAGAAACTGGTTTTTGCTTTCGTCCGGCAGGAGCTGATATACTTCGTCGGGGACTTTGCTCAGCTCGTCGATCATCTGCATCAGCAGTGTTTCCTTCTCGTAGCAGCTCGTGATCCGGCGCTTGACGCCCTTGAAGGCGAGTACGGAAAAGACCCAGTGGGTGGCCATGAGCTTCAGGCTGTTCTGCCTTTTAGTCGCCGGCCCGTTTGCGTCTTTCCCGGCGAAGTTCGCCCGGTGGCCTTTTATGTTTGACTTGAACTGTTCGATTTCTTTTCTGTCGAGAAACATCGAGAGCAGAAAGGTCAGACCGTTTGGCGAGATTCCGATTTCGGGCGGAGCCTGCTCGTCGTCCATCGCTTTGGCGGAATAGCGTTTTGCGACGAGTTCCCTGTTCGATTCCCTGCTTTTGTAGAGCAGATGCGAAAAGGCGTCGTTGAGCACGGCGCTTTCCAGGTCGTACTCGTTGTCTGTTTTTATGGCAGGCCTTTTCTTTTCTTTCAGTTCTTCCTTTTTGTCGGCTATCAACTGCGCAAGCTCCGTGCCAAGGCTGTTTTTCAGCAACTGGCGCGCCCGGTCGTTTTTCATTTTCTGCTTCCGCACGTCTTTGACTGTGTGTAAAAGCACGTCGTCGAGAAGGTCGAACAGCTTGTCGGGCAGGTCGACCGGCGCGTGATAATAGCTGGAGTAATAGCCCGTCAGCGTCCTTACGGCGGAAAACAAAGTTTGCAGGGCGTCGCCGAAATATTCACGTCGCACCTTCTCCCTTTTATATGGCGGCAGGTTGAAGCGGGTGTCTGTTGCCGGCAAGTCAATGTATGAAATGACGGGGAGGTATTCTTTCAGAATATTTATGCCGCGCTCCCAGTCGGTATAGGAAGTTCTTTCCGTAAAGAAATCCAGGAAACCGTCCGGATTTTCTTCATTGTACGTCCTGTTCAGGCGACTGCAAAATTCTCTGATTATACTGTCTATATTGCTTTGCGCGAGACTCAGGAATCCCCCGAAATAATGCTTGTCATCCGGCATAAGATGGTCGTAAACCGTATTTTTTTCTTCAGATATCAGTTCTTTCATTTTCATGATTTTTGAGAAATGCATTCACAAACCCGGACAAAGATAAATAGAAAAATTTGAAACGGGAAAGAATACAGGGCGAAACTTATAAACGAAACGGAATGTCTCCGCGTTTTACGCCGCGCGGGCAGCCGGACTGTTTTGTTTCCATGCGAGTCTGTTTTGTCACGAACGGCTTCATCTGTTCAGTAGCAGCAGGAGCGGATTCGGGTCTTCGTCCGCGTGCCGGATATGCCGGTGCAGGCTGCGGCGCACGGCTTCGTCCGGATGGTTTTTGGCGTATTCGGCGATTTCCGGCGGGTCGAGCGGGAGGATGAGTTCTCCGTCTTCCTGAATGAAGATGCTCTGTTCCGTCAGGTTGACCGGATAGCCGGACAGTGTGGCGTCTTCGACCAGGGTTTTGAAGTCGAGCGTCGCCTCGCGGGTGGATTTGGAGATGAGCGACAGATGGCGCTCGCCCCCGTAGGAATAAGAATACAGCCAGTCTTTGCCGTATTCGACAAACAGGTTCGTACCGTAGGCATAGTTGCCTTTGAAAAGGGCCTGGAAGAAGACGGACACGTCGCTGTAGTCGTCGTCGTAGAAGGATGGCGGGATATTCCGGTGATTGAGGTTCATGCGGAAAGCGGGTTGCAGGCCGTCGTCCGCGTATTGGTATATCAGGTCGTCGAAGAGGTGAAAAACGTAGAGTCCGCCATCGCGTCCGGGCGCCCGGCTGAAGTGTCCGTTCGAAAAGACATGCAGGTAGCGTGCCTTGCCGGGGTCTATCTCGAGGTGGTTGGCGATCACGCTGTCCGTACCGATGTCGACGGTTTTGAACTGATGGCGGTTGTTTTCGTCCATTTCGTTCCCGATGTAGAAGCAGACCTTGTCGGGGGTGAGGAAGTACATCTTCGTCGCCCAGTAATTCAGCCTGACGGTTTTTTCGAGCCGCCCCTCCCAGGTGTATTTGTAGAGCGTTCGGTCGTTGCGGCTCAGTATCCAGACCGTCTGATCGGCGTTGATCTCGAAGTCTGCAATGCCGCGATATTCTTCCGGCCCCGGCCCGTGGCGGTTGACGGTTCCGCACGACCGTCCGTCTTCGTCGAAGCGGTAGAGGGCGAAGCGGTCGGCTACGTAGATGTAATGATCGCGGTGCAGGATTTTCACCGCGTTGTCGAGCAGGAGGTCGGCATTCGTCTCGAGCGGTACGCATGTGACGGACGAAAAAATGTCGGAACTCTTCGCCCTCTCGGTGTATACGTCCGACGAAATCGAAAGTTCCGCGGGCGTTTCGACGGCCGCCTGCCGCGGATGGCAGCCCGCGAGCGAGAGCAGGAGGAGGGCCGGTAATGACAGTAAATTGTATCGTTTCATATTAAATTAATGTTTGTTTTTTTTCAGTTCGAAGCAGCGGAAGCTCAGTACGTCGTCGCTGAACGCGGGGTTGTAGCTGTGGCTTTCGGAGATATACAGTCCGTCTTCGCGGACGAACATGATGGTCGAGTTGTACGTATAGTCGGGAAACAGCGTTTCGCCCGCGACGTTAAATTCCCTGTCGAGAATGATCAGTGAAAAGTTTTTCCCGCCGTATCGCATAATATCGAGCGGGCGGACTTCTTCGTCGAGCGTCGTGCGGGGGTAGGCGATGCGGTAATATACTTCGCGGTAGGGGTCATAGAGCATGTTTCCGTAGCGTGGCATTGTGCACAGGTCTTCGAGCGTGGCGTCTCCGTAGTCGTCGGGAATTTCAACGCGGCTGATGTACCGGCTTTTCGCTTTTATCTTCGTGACGGATTCGTGATTCAGGGGGGCGACGCGTATGTCTTCGTCGTAATAGAACGAGTAGGCGAACCGTTTGCCGTCGAAGCAGCGGCTGACGTAGTTTTCCGCGCTGGCTTTTTTCATCCTGTTGTCCTGTCCGGGGAATGAGGGGTAGGGGAAGGCCGGGAAGGCGCGTACCGAACGGTCGCTCAGGCTGACGGCGGCGCAGACGGGATTTTTTTCGGAAAAACGGTTGCACTCCGGCAGCAGGAACAGCATGTCGCCGACCGCTACGAGGGGATGACTGAGGAAGGACAGGGAGGCGGTTCTTTCGAGCGCCGTACCGTCGCCGGTTTCATAGCAGGGAAAGACGTCTTTGACGACGGCTTCGCGGTCGATGAGCACGAGTTCGTTCCGTCCCGCGACGGTCAGGAATATGCTGTCCATATTCTTTATGTAATATCCGTCCATTATCCCGACGCCGTTGCGGCCTTCGACCGGCGGTGCGATTTTGAAGGCAAGCGCCTGCGTGCGCACGTCATAAAACAGGATTTCATTTCTGCCCATGTTTTGAAATGTCACATATTCCCTTCCCTCTTCGTCCGTGTGGAGGAACAGGGCCTGCGTCTCGTTCTTCGTGCGGCTGTCGAGTGCGAACGACAGTTGGCGGCCGGACGCTTCCAGACAGAACGATTCCTGCCCCTCCTCCCGGTTTGCGTTGCAGGACAGAAATGTGAGGGCGATGGCGGGGAGCAGCATACAGTCTGCCGGTTTCATTTTCAACCGTATCATAGCCTGTATCTCAAAAAATGCGCTTCCTCCGTGGCCGACGTGCGGGCGGTGCAGTACAGATACCGGTCGCTGCTGTCTACCGAAACGGTGTAAATGAAGCGATCCAGTGTATAGCTGCACACGAGGTTTCCTTCCGGATCGAAGCGGAACACTTCGGTGGATTGCGGCAGGTCGTCCGGGTCGAAGGCGCTGCCGTTGACGCCTTCGTAGATGACGTAGATGTATTTGTCCGTAACGGTATAGCCCGAATAGGCCCGGTATGTTTTGCCTTCGCCGAAGGTGACAAACGAAATCGGAAGATTCGATTGCGCCGCGTCGTATGACACGCTGTAATGGTCGGGGCCGCTGATTGTCCGGACTGCGTTCAGCGAATCGTCGTAGATGGCAATCCTGTCCCGGTGGCCGTCGAAAAACCAGATGTGTTTCGTCAGGGGATTCCGGGCGAGGCGGGCCGTGTTGACTGACGCTACGAAATTGCTGTAGTCCGTGAGCTGGGGCTGTGTGGCCGAATAGTCGTCCGGCGCGGGAATGGCGTATTTTTTCAGTGCGGGAACCCGGTTGCTGTATCTGTCGCTGCCGATGTACCAGAAGTTGTATCCGATATAATGCCCTTCGCCGGCGGGGATTATTTCGGTTTGCGGGTGCAGTTCCGGGCTGTAGCGGAAGCGCCGGCTGATGTGCAGCCGCTTTTCGGCCAGGGTGAGCGGCACGTGGATGATGCTGTAAGTGCCGCTGTTCTGATCGAGTGCATAGATGACGGAGTCGTTTCCGGCGGGGACGAAGCAGGTGCATGACAAGAAGTCGTCCGGCCCGCCTCCTTTTTGTGCAAACCGTCCGACGGGCGTCCGGCCGGCGAGCGAATACATTTCGATCAGATGCTCGCAGTCGGGCTGATTCTGTACGACCACCAGCGTGTCATACATTACGTGGAACGCCGCGGGGTGCAGCAGGTCTTCGAAAACGATCTCTTCGGGGTCGTGAAGCGCGATCTGTTCCGGCATGCTGCTCCGGTCGAAACGGATGTCGGCGCCATTTCCGTCTGTTGACTTGCCTGGACTGCAGCCGAGGCACAGTGCCGCCAGGCCGGCGATCAGTACTTTTTTGTCTGCAGCCGGTTTCATTACCATGCGTTCGTTCTTTTCATATCTTATATCGCATGATGTCGAATCCCTCCTCCGTGTTGTAGGTGAGGGCATACAGCGTCGCGTCGGCGTCGACGCAGAAGGAGAAGACGGTCTCGTCGAACGCGAGCGTTTCGACGTGGGCGCCTTCCCAGTCGAAGACGAGGATCATTTTCCCGCCCGTCGTCTGCCGCCGGCGCGGCCCGAAGGTCTCGCCGGAATAGAGCATGTAGCAGTAGCGCTCCGTGCCGCAGGCGCCTTTGTAGTTCATCACGCAGTCGTCGTCGAGGAGGAGCTGATGCTGGTCGAAATGGCCTTCGACGTCGTATGTCCCGTACAGTTTGACTGTCGTTGCTTCACTGCCGTCGACGCGGTAGAACTCGAGGTTGTCGCAGTTGGAGCTGCCCATTGCGAAGTAGCGTCCGTCGGGGCTGGTGCAGAGCGTGCCCTGATACATGAAGAAGCGTTCGGCGGCGGGCATTTCCGGGCCGCGGAAGGGATACTGTCCGACGGTGCCGGCGGCGGCGCCGCTTTTGTCGTAGAGCGCGTAGCGGCCGTCTTCGATCATGCCGATGCCGACGAAGCCGCCGGCCGTCTTTCTGACGTTGGCCGGATGGCCTTCGAACGTGTATTCGCGAAACGGTGTTTTCCGCGTCGTGTCGGCAATGGCGCTGATGTCGTATTCGCGCAGGCGGTCGTTGCGCGACTGAAATACCAGCAGCTTTTTGCCGTCAGTGGACAGCCGGAGCGGGGCGAGCGCTTCGTCAGGCCCCTGGCCTTCGCGAAGGAAGCGGCGGACGAAGCGGTCGTTTTTGATGTCGACGACGGTGATCAGTTGACCGTCGTAGCGGTCGCAGTAGAACAGGAGCGTGTCGATGCAGACGGC
>JAIRZY010000151.1 GCA_031266995.1 Tannerella sp. | reverse complement strand
TTCCCGTCATCAGCCTGGGACGATGTTCGACGCCGGCGGCAAGCGCTTTTATACGCAGGAAATCGGCTTCCGTACGGCGAAAGATGGAATCGGCACGGGCGCTGCGGCCTGTCAGGAGGCCGATGAACTTGATCCATTCGGCACGTCCGAGGGGGTCGTTTTCCATGTAGTCGGCGCACTCAATGATGGGAATGCCGAGCTTTTCCACCGGCCCGTAGCTTCCGTGGTCAAAAGGCGAGGCAAGCACGACCTCCGTGCCGATTTCAATCATCCGCTCGACGCTGGGCGACGTCGCCTCTCCCAAATCCTGTATCAGGCCTTCGCGAATACGTTCCCGGACGATGGGAACGTTTATATAGCGCGATTCGCAGACTCCGGCAATATCGCCGGCCGCGCCAAGTTCATCGAGCACGGCGCTGTGAACCGAAGTATAGACCACAATCTTGCGTAGCGGGACGCGGACGAGCGTGCCTTCGGGCAGTCCTTCGGGCAGGGCGGCATCGCGCGGCACCAGCAGGTAACGTTGCAGCAGTTTCCCTTCGTTCCACGGGTCGCGCACCTCCACTTTCGCATATCCGTCGTGATTAGTCACCGCATAGCCCACCGCATAGCGGATGGAATCTTTAAGATGCAGCACGTCCTCATCCGACGACGATGTATGGACACCGGAATTGGAGGAAGAACTCTGTCCTGCGTTACAGCCTGACGCAAGACAGAGTATCAATAACAGGCAGAAGCAATTGCGTATCATTGATTTATTTTTTCACCCGTACGGCTTTCATCGGATTTAGCCCTACTTCAAATTTCCTGACGAATTTCCCCGTACTGTCGAACACATAAATGTCGCCATCGTTCGTATAGTCGGAGGTTGTGATGAAGATATCGCCAAACGTCCTGTCCGTGCTGATTTGATCGAAGTCAGAGATTTCCGTATCACCGATAAAATTATCCGACAGAATCTTTTTCTCTTTCATATCGTATGAATAATACATAGTTGAAGGCGCGCCCCACTGGGCAAAGACGGAATAAAGCGTAGAGCCGAAATTCGCAAGTTTCGTCCCGCTTATATCGGTCATAGCCGTAAACATGCCGGTTTTTTCGTCAAACTTTTGTAGCGTGTTGGGCACCGAACCGTAATTACCCATCGAGACCAGATAGATCTCGTTGTTACCGTCCGATACGATATCACAGGGGTTAATGACGACTTCTATCTTTTTCGTTTCGGTAAACGTCGCTATATCAATCACGGAAACCGTCTTGTCATATCCTGTTTCCGTATTCCAGTCAAGGCCGCCGGAGTTGGCGACATACAGTTTCCCGTTTGCCACCGTTAGTCGCTCGGGATTGCGTCCTACCTCCACTTTGTCGACCGTCAACGAGGCCGTATCTATACGCGCAACGTAACCGTTGTAATAAGTGACATACACCTTGCCTCCATCAACGGCAAAACTTCGCGGCGGCCCTTCGGCCCGAATCTGTTGGATTGATTTTGCATCCAAATCCGTCACTTCAATTGTCCGTTCGCCATACATGGCAATATACATCTTGCTTCCATAGATAATAATGTCCTGTCCCGTATCTCCCAGGCGACGCCCGTTCCGAGTCTCAAAAATATCTCTGTCCACCACCGTGCCGTCGTCCAGATTGCACATGGACAGGGTTGCATTGTTACTTCCACCTTTCCCGGCGTTCAATACATAAATAAACTCCGACGGAACGGGCTTCTCTTCCAGCACAGGATCGTCATCATCCTTGCATCCCGTAAACGACGCAATTGCCATGCAAAGGGCAAGCGTGTAAATAAAATTTCTCTTGTTCATAGTTTTAAAAATTAATTATATACTTAAAGTGATGCTCAGTCGCCACGAGCGGCCGGGCATCGGATAATACTGAATTACATCATACTGCGTATCCGCGAGGTTCAGCACCTCTCCCTGCAGGCGCAGCGAGGCGCGTCGCAGCCGGAAAGTCCGGTTGAACGAAACGCTCTGTTCCGTATAGGCGCCGACCCGGTTGGCTTTCGTGTTTTGCGGCAACGCATAACGCTCGCCAACCGCCGTCAACAGCCAGGAGACGTTGATCCACGGCATTTCGACCGTCACCGAACCGTTCCCGGTATGACGCGGAGTATAAGGAATCTGGTGACGGTAATTTTTCGCATCGGGATTCGTTACGTCAATCGCGTGCTGCCAGGTGTAACTGCCCGAAGCCGTCACGTTCACGACCCTGCATACGGGGATTTCCGCGGACAGGTTCACGTCCGCGCCTTTTATCTCGACCTCTCCCATGTTCATCATCCGCCATATATATAATGTAGGAAGCGCAACGATTTTATCCTCCACCCTGTTGCAGTATCCATCGACCGAGAGGCTCAGGTAACGGATCATCGACCCGACGGTCCCGCTCCACGTCAGGCCGGCGTTGTACTGTTTCGTCTTTTCGGGCTTGAGGCCGGTATTTCCCATGCGCAGGTAATAGAGGTCGGTGAACGTCGGGACGCGGAAAATATCCTTGTACGAAGCGCGGATGCGCAGGGCATTGTCGCCGAACGGACGCAGCGAAAAGGCGATGGCCGGCGAGAGATGCTTGCGGTCGGCGGGGCGGTCGCCACTTTCCACCTCGTCGGAAATCCGGGTACCGAGCACGCTGCCCGTCGCCGTGAGCCGGCTGCCCGTGTACTGCACGGCCAGTGCGGTCAACGACGTGTTGCGCCGGGGCTGGGCGGCGTTGAAGAAGTTGTTGCGAAGCGTCGTATGCGCATAATCCGTCACAAGCGAAGCGGACAAACGGCGGGACGGCGTGTACATGATGCCGGCCGAGCCGTAATATTCGTGTTGCGTATTGCGGTCTTCCTGATATCCGGCCGAATATTTGTCGTTCACGTCTTTGTAGCGCGAGTAGGCGTAGGCATATTTGGCGACGGCCTGGACGGTAAACCGGTCGTTCCATTGGTTTTTATACCTCGTCTGCGCGAAACTGTTGTCATTCCACAGGCGTTCCGTCGCCGTCCTGTTATAAAAGTTTACCGAACCCGGCAGCCCGCGTTCCGAATGAAAGGTGTAGAGCTTCGTTTCGAGAATCCCCGCTCCCCGGCCGAAATCACCGTACACGTTTCCTTCCAGGCGAAGCGTTCCGATATCGCTGTTTATGCGATTCTCCCGCGTACGGATCGTCCCGTTCACCAGCGTGTACGGGTATTGGCCGTCCGCGCGCATGTAATCCGCGTATGCGGAGGCGCTCCAGCGTTCATGCAGCTTCCGGCCGTACGACACGACGGGATTGACCAGTCCGAACGAGCCGCTTTTTATCTTCGCGGATAAAAGACGCACCCTGTCGCCGGAGAAACGGGGCTTCTGCGTTTTGATGTCGAGCGCTCCGGCAGCGGCATAGATACGCGCGGTCTGCAGGATCTCGTCGCTCTGCCCCATAGAAAGCGAAATCACATCTACGTTATCGAGCGTGAAACGGCCGATATCGACCTGTCCGCTCTGTGCGTCCGAGATGGAGACGCCGTCGTAGCTGACTGCCGTGTGATGCGCTCCGAGGCTGCGCACGGAGACCGTTTTCAGGCCGCCAATTCCGCCGTAATCCTTCACGGTGACGCCCGAAAACCGGCGCACCGCTTCGGACAGTTCCTGTATGCCGAGGCGATTGATGCCGGCATTGTCAAGGATCTGCAGTGGCGCCGCGTGACGGGTGACGGACGTGCGTGCCGGCGCGACAACGTCCACGTCGGGAAGCTGCTTTACGGTATCGGCCGGCAGGCTGACCTGCGCCGTGGCGACCGCGAGCGAAGCGAGACATGCGCCTGCGAGGCACACGTTCATTGTAAAGAATCGTTTTTTTGACATAAAAACAAGTTTGCAGCATCCATACCCGAGACGCTGTTGTAAAAAAAAAGATTCCGGCAGGTTTTCTGACTTGTTCTCCCTGTTTGTCGCCGGCTGCCTTCCCGACTTCGCAAAGGACGAAGTCAGTGGCTGTTGAGAAAATGCCGAGGGCTAAAGAACTTACAGCTGCGGGCACAGTTCCGGATTCGCACCGGATTCCCTTTTACTAACCGTCCGCGAATGCGACACGGTTACACCAAAATCGGGGCAAAGATAACGACAAATCGTATGTAATGCAAAATAAACCGGAGAAAATTCAAATCGTCGTTTCATTCTACAGACATGTATTAACCTGAGTTTTGGATAAGCATAATTTTAAAACACCATTATTCAGCAATTTTGTCCGACAGGGCATACATATCAATAGAAAAACAACGAAAACCTCGTGGAGGTTTCATCAATGAATGTCCTGACGGACATTTGAGGAACCGTTACAGGGAGCGGTTTGCATCTGTGTGCGAGCAGTTCGTGCCTGTACATACGTGCGTTGCACGATGCTATTGCTCAGGAGGCTTTCAGCCTTAACTTGATCGCCGAGCCAAGTCTTTCTATTCCGGCTATCAAACTCTATGCCTAAACACAGGGTTTTGCAGGTTGGCCTTTGAAGTACACCCGCATCGTCGAAGGGCTATTCGCATCCGAATGGGGAGGGACGTCAGATTTCCGTCGTCTTTTCCGAGACGTTTCCCGTCATATCGATGACATCCTAACGGTCGCACAAGTAGTCGGCACGGTCGAATAACTTAAAGAAACTCTCGCGATTATTGAATACTTTGATTTTGTTGATTCTTGATCGTCACTTTGGAATCTCTTTTCATTCAATTTCAAATCGGAAAGTCCACGCATATTCGCAGGGGCGGTTTTCCGGCGATTGCAGGGCGGCGGGGATTTCGATTTTGATGCCGCCATCGACTGTGGGCGACCATTTCAGCGGTTTATTGTATCCCAGCAGTCGCACTTTGCTTTTTTTCGCGGGTGTCACGGAAGGAATGATCAGTTCCTTGCCGTCCGGGAATGTTTCGACAAAAGCATAGACCCGTTTGCTGTCCTTGCTTCGGGTGAAACAGATGTTGCCGGATTTCCATACATCTCGGGCGCGGGTTTCGTAAATACCTTCGCCGTTTACTTTCAGCCACTCGCCGACCGCTTCGAGTTGACGGACGGCTTCGGGATGGAATTTCCCGCCGGCGTCGGGACCGATGCACACCATGAAACTGCCGCCTTTCGCTACACAGTTAACCAAATGACTGACCACCCACTGCGTCCCTTTGTAATTTTCGGCGACGGAGTCGTAAGCAAAGACGTTTCCCAACAGACAGATACTCATCCAGGGCATGTTGGTGTTTTCCTTTCCTTCCGGGACAAATTCTTCGGGTTGATAATAATCGCCGTAGTTGCCGATGCCGCGGGCGCGAATCATCAAGTCCGGTTGCAGGCGGCGCATCATCTTGACGGTTTCCTTTATTTCGGGCCACACGTAGCGTCCGAACTGTCCGTCGAGACAGATCATGTCGATCTTTCCATAATTGGCGAGCAGTTCGCGAAGCTGTTCACGATGACGGGCAACCATGCGCGACTTCTCTTCCTGAGTGAGATTTGGCGTCATGATTCTTTTTTCGTCGTACGAATCGGGGGCAAAATCGAGCGCTGTCTGTGCATCACGTGCGGCGTCAACAGTGAGCGGATGATTAAAGTATGGGCGAAAATCAGCGTCATACCAGTCGTTATGGGAATAATAGAGGTCAATTTTGATGTTATTCCTGTGAGCGGCCTCGCAAAGTTCTTCCACTATGTCGCGCTTGAACGGCGTTTCTTCGATGCTGTATGCCAGGTCGCAGGATTCGATCGGATGTGCGGGATTGAGATAGTTTGCCCGTTGCTGCACGCGCGTTCCGGTATGAAACATCGAAAAACCGTCGTGATGTTTCGTTGTAAAAGCGAAAGCCTGCATCCCGCAACGCTTGAAGAAGGCCATCCATTCGTCGGCGTCGAAACCTTCGGGATTGAATGTTTTGTACAGTTCGTTGTACTCCGTCTTTTTTCCGTTCGACATTTTCAGCATGGGCCACGACGCTTCGATTCCCCATTTGGAATAGACGCCCCAATGTATCCGGATAGAAAATTTGATGTCGCGGAATGCTTCATGCGCCGCTTCCGAAGCATGTATGTAATCGGCGTCAGGCTCGTCTTCAACATAAGCTTTAGTAATTTTATAAGGCCAGTCGTTTGCCGGCAGGACGACGCCGCGGGCGCGGTCTTGCCGTACCTGTTCGGCTGACGGGTCAGTCTGTGCGATGCCCGTTGCTGTTGCACCGAACAAAAAGGGAATAATGAGTAAAAACTTTTTCATCTTTCATTAATTTTCAACTTCGATCCGGCAAAAGCGTACCATGCAATAACGCAGTACGAAAAGAGAGGCACTACCATTGCGGCGGAAATCTGTCCGGTCGGTTCGCCCGTATATTGCGA
>JAIRZY010000149.1 GCA_031266995.1 Tannerella sp. | reverse complement strand
TCCATGACTTCCCCGGCAAGATGGTATAACTCAACAAGCAACAGCGTCATGCTGTCTTTGTCCTTCAAGAAAGTCGTTTCGTTGCTTATCGATTTTATAATCCGTTCCGCCTGCACCTCGCGGTCGTCAATCCCCCTGGCGTTCAAATAGAAACTTCGCCCGGCCTTGCCGAACAGACGCACAAGTTCCTGCTCGGAATGCCGTTTGAGGTCTGCTCCGGTATAAATGCCGTTTTCGTACATTTTCTGCGCCGTTACTTTGCCGACGCCGAAAAACCACTCGATCTTCAAGCTTTCCACAAACCGTTCCGCTTCCTCCGGGAGAATAACAAAGAGGCCGTCGGGTTTTTTATAATCGGAAGCGATCTTGGCCAGGAATTTATTGATGGAAACGCCTGCGGAAGCCCTCAACCCGGTCGCTTCATAAATCCTGCGCTTGATTTCACGGGCTATCAGCGTGGCCGACGGATTATTCTTATGATTTTCCGTCACATCCAGAAAGGCTTCATCCAGCGACAGGGGCTCTACCATGTCCGTATATTCGTAGAAAATCGTCCTGATCTGACGGGAGACCTCGTGATATACATCGAACCGGGGAGTGACGAAGACGAGGGAAGGACATTTATTTCTGGCCGTCAGCGAAGGCATGGCGGAATGGACGCCATATCGGCGGGCTTCGTAACTGGCTGCGGCCACAACACCACGCGCCTCCGGATAACCGACCGCCACCGGCTTGCCCCGCAGCTCCACGTTATCGCGCTGCTCCACCGAAGCGTAAAACGCGTCCATGTCAATGTGGATGATTTTTCGCATACGCAAAATTATCCCTTTTTTCAAACATCACAAACTTTTCTGCGGTATTCTTTGTAATTCTTTACGGGATGTACAAGAATAATGACAAAGTGTCAGTCGCGTTCTTTGGCATCTATTTTGAGAGTACACGAACAGAAACAACAAATAGAATATAATATGAATTTTAATAACTTTACAATCAAATCGCAGGAGACCGTGCAGCAGGCGGTCGAACTTGCCAGGCAAAACAGCCAGCAATCCATCGAAGCGGTGCATCTGCTGAAGAGTGTCATTATGACAGGAGAGAGCATCGTGCAGTTTCTGGCGCAGAAACTTGGCGTCAACCGGCAGGCGTTAAATCAGCAGATCGACCGCCGGATCGCCGCGCTGCCCAAAGTTTCGGGAGGAGAACCGTACCTCGGCAACGAGGCGAACGCCGTGCTTCAAAAGGCGATTGACTACAGCAGCAAGTCGGGCGACCGGTATGTTTCGATGGAACATATCATGCTGGCTCTGCTCACCGAAAAAAGCGACGCTTCGCAGATGATGAAGGACGCCGGCATGACGGAGAAAGACCTGCGTGCGGCGATCGACGAACTGCGCAAAGGGAACCGGGTAGCCAGCCCGTCGGCCGAAGATACGTACGACGCGCTCGGTAAATATGCCGTCAACCTGAACGAACGCGCCCGCTCCGGGAAACTTGACCCGGTCATAGGACGCGACGACGAAATACGCCGCGTGCTGCAAATCCTGAGCCGGCGCACGAAAAACAATCCGATTCTTATCGGCGAACCGGGCGTCGGCAAGACGGCGATCGCAGAAGGACTGGCGCACCGCATCATCCGCGGCGACGTGCCGGAAAACCTTAAAAGCAAACGGATTTTTTCGCTCGACATGGGGGCGCTGATTGCCGGGGCTAAGTATAAAGGCGAATTTGAAGAACGCCTGAAGGCCGTCGTCAACGAGGTTGTCAAGTCCGACGGCGAAATCATCCTTTTCATCGACGAAATCCATACCCTCGTCGGAGCCGGCAAAAGCGAAGGCGCCATGGATGCCGCCAACATTCTGAAGCCGGCGCTGGCTCGCGGCGAACTGCGTGCGGTAGGCGCAACAACGCTGGATGAATATCAGAAGTATTTTGAGAAGGACAAGGCGCTGGAACGCCGCTTTCAGACGGTTACGGTCGATGAACCGGACGAGGCGGACACGATTTCCATCCTCCGCGGACTGAAGGAGAAATATGAAAATCATCATAAGATTCGCATCAAGGATGATGCCTTGATTGCTGCCGTACAGCTGTCGGCGCGCTATATCACAGACCGCTTCCTGCCCGATAAGGCCATTGACCTGATGGACGAGGCGGCGGCGCGCCTGCGCATGCAGGCCGATTCCGTCCCGGAAGCGCTCGACGAGGTGTCACGACGCATCGCACAGCTCGAGATCGAACGCGAAGCTATCAAGCGCGAAAAAGACCGCGACAAACTGGAAGCGCTCGGCGCCGAAATTGCCAACCTGAAGGAGGAGGAGAAAAAGCAGAAGGCGAAATGGCAAAGCGAAAAGGAAGAGATTAATAAAATTCAGCAGAACAAGATTGATATTGAGAACCTCAAGTTTGAAGCCGAAAAGGCCGAACGCGAAGGCGATTACGGCCGGGTGGCGGAGATCCGGTACGGCAAGCTGAAAGAAAAGGAGCGGCAGATAGAGGAGGTTCAGACGCGGCTGCGCGAGATGCAGGGCGGGAACGCGATGATAAAGGAAGAGGTCGACAGTGATGACATCGCCGACGTCGTGTCGCGCTGGACGGGAATACCGGTAAGCAGGATGATGCAGAGCGAACGGGACAAACTGCTGCACCTCGAAGACGAGCTTCACCGGCGCGTCGTCGGACAGGATGAGGCGATCACGGCGATTGCCGATGCCGTGCGCCGCAGCCGTGCCGGGCTGCAGGACCCGAAACGTCCGGTTGGCTCGTTTCTCTTCCTCGGAACGACCGGAGTCGGCAAAACGGAACTTGCACGGGCACTGGCCGAATATCTTTTTGATGACGAAAACATGATGACGCGCATCGACATGAGCGAGTATCAGGAGAAGTTCAGTGCCAGCCGCCTGGTCGGGGCGCCTCCGGGGTATGTCGGCTACGAGGAGGGCGGCCAGCTGACCGAGGCCATACGGCGCAAGCCTTACTCGGTCGTCCTCTTCGATGAGATAGAAAAGGCGCATCCCGACGTGTTCAACGTCCTGCTGCAGGTGCTCGACGACGGTCGCCTGACCGACAGCCGCGGACGTACGGTCAATTTCAAGAACACGATCGTCATCATGACGAGCAACATGGGCTCGCAGCTCATACGCGAAAACTTCGAGAAGATGACGGCCGAAAACCGCACCCGGATCATCGCGGATACGAAGCGGGAGGTGCTCGACCTGGCGAAAAGGACAATCCGTCCGGAGTTCCTGAACCGCATCGACGAGATCATCATGTTTACGCCGCTCAGCGAACGGGAAATCCGTCAAAT
>JAIRZY010000123.1 GCA_031266995.1 Tannerella sp. | reverse complement strand
CCTGCCGTTCCGCGCCTCGGCATCCCGGCATACGACTGGTGGAACGAATGTCTGCACGGCGTAGCGCGCGCCGGCAAAGCGACCGTGTTTCCCAAGCCGGTCGGTCTGGGCAGTTTGTGGGATGCGGATCTGGTGAAACGCATCACGACCGCCGTCTCGGACGAAGCACGCGCCAAGTACCACAAGGTATTGCGCGAAAAAGGATATTCGCCCCGCTACGAAGGCCTCACGTTCTTTTCGCCCACCCTGAACATTGCCCGCGACCCGCGCTGGGGACGCACATCCGAATGTTTCAGCGAAGACCCGTACCTCACCGCCGAAACAGGCGCCGCCTTCATCCGCGGACTGCAGGGCGACGACCCGGATTACTTGAAATTAGTAGCCACACCCAAACATTTCGCCGCCAATAACGAAGAAAACCGCCGCCGGGACGGCTCGTCCGACGTGGACGAACGCTCGCTGCGCGAATACTGTTTCCCGGCTTTCCGCACCGGCATCGAAAAGGCCAAAGCAACCTCCGTCATGGGCGCCTACAACGCCCTGAACGGAGTACCCTGCTGCGCCAACCCGTTCCTGCTGACACAGGTACTGCGCGACGAATGGAGGTTTGACGGAGTCGTCATCTCCGACGGAACAGCCATACGGCGTATCTCGTCCGACCACAAGTATCTGCCGAGCTACGAAGAAGGCGCAGCAGCCGCGCTGAAAGCCGGATGCGACATGTCGCTCGGCGATGAATACCGCGACGGACTGCGATACGCCTTCCGTATGGGGCTTGTATCCAAAGATGACATTAACCGCGCCGTGGACCGGGTGCTGACGTTGCGCTTCCGGCTGGGAATGTTCGATGCGCAGGAAAAAGTACCGTACAGCACCATTCCGTACAGTGTAGTGGAATGTGAAGCGCACCGGCAGTTGGCGCTCGAAGCCGCCCGGAAATCGATCGTCCTGCTGAAAAACGACGGCATCCTTCCGGTCAATACCGCCAAAACAAAGAAAATCGCACTGATCGGCGAAGCCTTTCAGCGGATATATTACGGCGACTACAGCGGTCAGCCGGAGCACAGCCGAACCCTGCTCGAAGCCCTGAAAACCGCCTGGCCGGATGCCGAACTGACATGGGTGAGTGACGTGGAAAAGGAAGAAACCATTCCTTCGGCACACCTGATGCGTCCGGAAAAAGACGCCTACGACGGGCGGCTCGGCTTCTCCGGCGAATATTTTGACGAGGCCGGCGCAGTCATTCACAAGCACGACCTTACGCTGGATTTCAAGCCGGCTTACGATTATGACCTGTCCCGCACACAGCAGCTATCGGCACGCTGGACATCCACACTCCTGCCTCCGCTGACCGGCGAATACCGTCTCTTCTACGAAGGCGGCGGGACGGTAACGATTTTTATCGACGGCAAGGAAATGATTCATAAAAAGGTTGGAGACGGCAGCCGTGCCGAAGTGAACGTTACGCTGGAAGCCGGCAGGAAATACGGTTTGCGAGTGGAATGTACCGGCATGAACCGGTATGTGAATCATCGCCTGGCCTGGCAACCGCCTTTCGACCCGGACAGGCTGACGCCCGAAACGGCCGCCCGGCAGGCAGACATCGTCCTTGTTTTCATTCGCGATGTCGGAGGCATGGAAGGGCGCGACCGCCGGACGCTTGCCCTCGCTCCGCAGCAGGAAGAACTTGTCCGGCGCGTAGCAAAGCACAATCCGAATACGGTACTGATACTGGGTAGCGGAACGCCTTTACTGTTGGGAAATGTATCGAAACAGGTCCGGGCATTGCTGAACATCTGGATTGCCGGTCAGGGCGAAGCGCAGGCGATAGCGGATCTGTTATCGGGCGAGGTCAATCCGTCAGGCAAGACGCCGGTTACGTTTTTCGCCGACGAGACGCAACTGCCGGCTCTCGACGATTATGATGTACAAAACGGCCGTTCGTATCAGTATTTCAAAGGCACGGTGCTGTATCCTTTCGGCTTCGGACTGAGTTACAATAAATACACCTACGCCCGTCCGCAACTGAAGCAGTCGAACGTTGCCCGCGACGGAACGGTTAGCGTCTCCGTGAAGATTCGTAACAAAGGCAAATACGACGGCGAAGAAATCGTGCAGTGTTACGTCTCTTCGGATGCGTGGGAGGCCGAAGGTTTGACACGAAAACTGGTGGCTTTCGACCGCATTGCTTTGAAAAAAGGCGGCACCGGCACCGTCGAGTTCCATATCCCCGTCGAAGAATTAAGCCGCTGGAACGTGGATAAAGACCGCTGGGAAGTCCGCCCGGGAACATACCGCCTTTCCGTCGCACCTCATTCGGGCGTCGAAAATGCCATTGTTTTCACAGTATTGTAATTGATACTTATAATTGGCGACACCCGCAAGCGTAAACATCCGTTGCGAGAAATAAGACCGGTTGTCAATGGCGCATGTTACCGCGCGATTTCCCGAATAACAGGTTTTGTTTTGTCTTTACTTTCGATTTTCCTTACCTTTGCCGGACGAATATAACACTAACAAGACATTATAAACATGCGAATCGACATACTGACCGTACTGCCCGAAATGATAGACGGGATGCTGCACTGCTCTATTCTGCAGCGCGCCCGCGACAAAGGACTGGCGGAGATACACCTGCACAGTCTCAGGGATTACACGACCAACAAGTGGCGCCGCGTCGACGATTATCCGTTCGGCGGAGAAGCCGGCATGGTCATACAGATAGAACCCGTCGACCGATCCATCTCCAAACTGACGGCAGAACGGGATTATGACGAAATCATCTACACCTCTCCCGACGGCGAACCCTTTAACCAGCCCATGGCAAACAGCCTGTCGATGCTTCAAAACATCATCATCCTGTGCGGACACTACAAAGGCATTGACTACCGCATCAGGGAACATCTGATCACGAAAGAAATATCCATCGGCGACTACGTCCTCACCGGCGGCGAACTGGCGGCGGCCGTAATAGCCGATGCCGCCGTAAGGCTAATCCCCGGCGTCATAGGCGACGAACAGAGCGCCCTCTCCGACTCCTTCCAGGACGGCCTCCTCGCACCACCCGTATATACGCGCCCGGCGACATACAAAGGCTGGAACGTGCCGGAAATACTCCTCTCCGGCCATGAGCGCAAAATTCAGGAATGGCGGCTGCAACAGGCACAGGAACGAACCGAACGGCTACGACCGGACATGCTGTAAATTAAGAATAAGTATCGGGAGGTTCCGGCTTTCGCCGGAATGACGTGGTTCGGTGTAGAGACGCGATGCATCGTGCCTTTACGGATGCCGTACAAAGTCTAATCATTCCAACCCATACGTTCAGTCCGATGTCGCTGCCGCCGCAGGGCATCGATTCGGACGAGTTTTTAGCGGGGCTGTCCCATGTGATGTTGTAGCGGCTCATGTCGAAACCGGCGTCTCCGGAAGTCTGCGCCTGTAAATTGCTCTCTGCCGGCAGGCAGAGGACAAGTAATTAAAAGTGTACCTTGCCTGTTGATTTTTCCCTTCACTCCGGGAAAGGGAAGACCGGTGAGTATGGCCTTACGGCTAAGGATAGAAAAGCGCAATATAAAAAGGTTACCGGGAAAATCGAACGGATGTGTAGAGCCAGAGCATGCCCTGTCTCTACCGGCAGACTATTGTTTATTTTCAATTATTCATTACATTTGCAACGTTATTCTACGCAAAAAAACCGTTATGTGCAAAGAAGAAAGTAAAACGTTGTGGAGCCGGTTCATGGAGGGCGACAATGAGGCTTACGGCCGGCTATACACAAAATATATCCAAAGTCTTTACCGGTATGGACTGCATTTTACGTCCGACGGCGAAGATGTGAAGGACTGTATCCATGACGTTTTTACGCATCTTTACCGGAACAGGCAGCGCCTCGGCGTGCCCGAAAACGTGAAGGTCTATCTTTTCATTGCACTCAAGAACCGGCTGCTCCGACATTTGCAGAATAACAGCAGATATGGCGGTGACGGTACGGAGGACGCGCCGTTCCTGCTCGAGCCAACCGTCGAAGATGAATATATCGACCTCGAACAGTCCCTGCAGCAGCAGCAAACGGTCGAAAAATTCCTCGCCGTCCTCAGTCCCCGTCAGAAAGAGATCGTTTATTACCGCTTCATGCAGGAAATGCAGTGGGATGAAATCTGCAGTCTGATGGCGCTGAATTACCAGTCCGCACAAAACCTTCTGCAGCGCGCGATCCGGAAAATCAGGGAACACTTTAATGTACGAAACTGAGGATTTCGGGTTTATTCCCGACATTTTATTCCCGGAGAGTTTGTTCTTTCTGCAAAGAAACTTACCTTTGCACCGGTTCACAAAATAAGAATAAAAATAACCGTTTTAAAATTAATAATCAATGAAAGAAATGAAGAAAAGAACGTACAGGCTCCTTTGCACCCTGCTGCTGGCAGGCTGCGGTATCGGGCTGTTAACGGCAGCGACGGCGACGAACCTGCAATGCGAATATCTGGTCAACCCGCTTGGCATGGACGTCGTCGCCCCGCGATTCACCTGGCAGCTCGACGACGACCGGCACGGCGCTGCACAAACCGCTTACCGGATTGTGGTGGGCACGGATTCTGCGGCGGTGGCGCGCGGAACCGGCGACATGTGGGACACACAAAAGATGGCTTCCAACCGGATACTGACAACCTACGCAGGCAAATCACTGGCACCCTTCACCCGCTATTTCTGGAGCGTCCGTCTCTGGGATGCGGACGGGCAGGAGCTTGCACCCCGGACGGCTTCGTTCGAGACGGGCATGATGGAGATGAAAAACTGGAAGGGCGCCTGGATAAGCGACGGCGAACACCTGTCGGGCAACAGCATCCACGTCAAGCCCGCGCCCTATTTCCGGAAGGAGTTTCAGGTGGACAGGCGTA
>JAIRZY010000119.1 GCA_031266995.1 Tannerella sp. | reverse complement strand
GCGGGCGTAACTTTGTCGTCAAATAGCAATGCATACCATTTTTTTCAGAAAAAAGCGAAGATGGCGTAACCATAGTACAAATAAATTTCAGCTTAGTCGTTGCTTTCAAGGTTGGATTTTGCCGGTCCAGCCTTGTTTTTTTTCATGGATGCGCACGCGCAGGGGAATAAAATTCCGCCATTCTGCTGCCGTCAAAACTCGGACGTGAAATGAAACTTTATCCCGGGGAAATCCTGCTGCGCCATGGTCAGCACGTAAGGCGAATCGGCCATATAGACGTCGCGCCCCTCGCGGTCGGTCGCCATATAGGCCGACTTGCGCCGCATGAAGTTCGCCATCTCCGCCCCGTCGTCGCCCTCGATCCAGCACGCCTTGTACAGCCCCAGGGGCTCCCAGCGGCACTGCGCGCCGTATTCGTGCAGCAGGCGGTACTGAATTACTTCGAACTGCAACTGGCCGACCGTCCCGATGATTTTCCGTCCGTTCATCCGGTTGACGAACAGTTGCGCGACGCCCTCGTCCATCAACTGCTCGATGCCCCGGTTCAGCTGCTTCGTCTTCATCGGATCGGTATTTTCGATGTATTTGAACATTTCGGGCGAGAAGCTCGGCAGGCCCCTGAAATGAATCGTTTCGCCCGCCGTCAGGCTGTCGCCGATTTTGAAGTTGCCCGTGTCGGGCAGCCCGACGATGTCGCCCGCAAACGCCTCGTCCACGATTTCCTTCTTCTGCGCCATAAAAGCGGTCGGGCTGCTGAAGCGCAGCATCCTGTCCAGCCGCACGTGCCGGTAGTTGACGTTCCGCTCGAACCGCCCCGAACAGACTTTCACGAAGGCGATGCAACTGCGATGATTGGGATCCATGTTGGCATGAATCTTGAATATGAAGCCTGAGAAGCTGTTTTCCAGCGGATCTATCGTGCGCTCAAGCGCCTGCACCGGGCGCGGCGGCGGGGCAATCCGCACGAAGCAGTCGAGCAGCTCCCTGACGCCGAAGTTGTTCAGCGCCGACCCGAAAAAGACGGGCGCCACGTCACCGGCCAGATACGCCGCGGCCTCGAAGGCCGGATACACGCCGTCGATCAGTTCGACGTGTGCGCGCAGTTTGTCCGCAAGATCGCGCTCGATGTGCCTTTCCAGTTCGGGGCCGTTGATATCCCTGATTTCGACGCTTCCGGCGATGGTCTGCTTGCTTGGCGTATAGAGGTCAAGCTTCCTTTCATACAGGTTATACACTCCCTTGAAGCGCGCGCCCATCTCGATCGGCCAGCTTAGCGGGCAGACGCCGATTTGCAGTTCGCTCTCGATGTCGTCGAGCAGGTCGAACGGGTCCTTCCCCTCGCGATCCATCTTGTTCATGAACACGATGACGGGCGTCCGGCGCATCCGGCAGACTTCCATCAGCTTGCGCGTCTGCGCCTCTACGCCCTTGGCCGCGTCTACGACGATGACGACGCTGTCGACCGCCGTCAGCGTCCGAAACGTATCTTCCGCAAAATCCTGATGACCGGGCGTGTCGAGTATATTGATTTTATATCCCTCATAATCGAAGGCCATGACCGACGTGGCGACCGATATGCCGCGCTGCTTTTCGATTTCCATCCAGTCGGAGGTTGCCGTCTTGCGTATCTTGTTCGATTTCACGGCGCCGGCAATATGTATGGCCCCTCCGAAAAGCAGGAGCTTTTCCGTGAGCGTCGTCTTTCCCGCATCCGGGTGGCTGATGATGGCGAACGTCCTGCGCCGCTGTATTTCTTCCGGATAATTCATGGTTCACAGTTTGGCGACTGAATGCGTCGTACGGCTTTCTCCAGGCCGGCCTCCCAGCCGGGGATTTCCATGCCGTAGGTCTGCCGGATTTTGTCTTTGCAGAGCACGCTGTATGCCGGGCGGACGGCGCGCGTCGGATATTCGCACGTCGCGACGGGCATCACGAGGCAGTCCAGACCTGCGCGTTTCATAATGGCCGCCGCAAAATCGTACCAGCTACAGGCGCCTTCGTTCGAGTAATGATAGATGCCGGGCACGAACGCCGGACTGTCGACGATGGCCAGCATCGCCCCGGCCAGGTCGCCGGCGTATGTCGGCGTCCCGATCTGGTCGGACACGACGTCGACCGTCCGGCGCTCGCTTCCCAGCCGCAGCATCGTCCTGAAGAAATTTTTCCCGTACTCCGAATACAGCCATGCCGTCCGTATAATCACCGCATCGGGACATGCCGCCAGCAGTGCCTCTTCGCCCGCAAGTTTGCTCGCGCCGTAGACCGATTGCGGATTCGTCGCGTCGTCTTCGCGATAGGGGCGCACACTCCTGCCGTCGAACACGTAGTCGGTCGACAGGTGTATGACCCTTATCCCCCGTGCGCCGGCAATCATACCCAGGCATTGCACCGCATCGCGATTGATGCGCATGCACGCCTCCGCGTCGTCTTCCGCCCTGTCCACGGCCGTGTATGCCGCGCAGTTCAGAATATGGCTCACGCGGTTTGCCTCCACGAAAGCGGACAGTTGCACGGCGTCGCACAAATCCAGCGTATCCACATCCGTGAAATGAAAAATGCAGTCGCGGCGCCCGGACACCGACGCGCGGACGGCATTACCCAACTGCCCGTTGGCTCCGGTCACTAAAATCGTTTTGTTCATATCTCTCTGAAAAACGGTGCAAAGGTAATGAAAAATTATTTGCGGCACGCGCTTATGCGGATCTGCGTTTTTTTATATGGATGCTATTTCGTTCATAACATGCATAATCAAATCGATGCTTTCCTCTTCCGAATGATAGGGGAGAGAAGTATATACGATTTCCCGGATATTATCGTTATGCAACAGTATCAGGCATTGTTTTTGCAGGTATTCAATTAATTGTATGTTATTACATCGCTTTATAGCGTCCACTAACATGGCGCAATGGTTCATTATAAACACAATATCTTCCCAGTCGTGACTGCCCCGGATATCTTTCCCTCCCCGATTGCGCAATGCTTCAAATTTGGTTCCAAGATAATATCCAGCAGGGAGGATATAAATAGACACGCCATTGGGTAAAATGGCGCTTGTTTTATTTCTCATTCCGTCGGCATACCAAATGTTGCTGAATCCTAAAATATCGGGATTGACCGGCATAAAATCCACAGTGATATCCATATATATTTTTCTGCAAACAGGTGCGCAGGTTCTTGTATCGTTTTTGAAGCCCAGCGCGCGAAGCTCGTCTTCCAGCTTGCTGTAATCAAGATAGGTATCGATTCGAATATCCACTATACAGTCCACATCGAGCGTGGGACGGATATCGGATAATTCGGGATAATCGGCATATAATTCGGCGACCGAACCGCCGACAAATACCATCTTCTCTTTTAAATCACCCAAACCGGAAGCAATCCGCTGTATCATTTCCATGTTAGTTGTCGCCATACTCATTCAGTCTTTTGTCTAATTCTTTGATAGCAAATTCAATTTCACGTCTCCTCCCTATTCTTAATGAATCTATAATGACTAAATACTCGTACAGTTCCGGATTATTTTCAACGATCTTTGGTATTTTATCATACAGCGGGACAATGGTGTTTCCCTTTCTTGTTCCTTTATAATAAGGCCATACATACGTTTCATCCCCGTCCGCGACATGCTGGTTGACGGGAAATGCGGAATGTGCAGTAGCAATTCCTCTCGCGGGATGTCCGACTTGGGGAGGAAAAACATATTTGACGCCATAAATCAGAAACTCGCGCAATGCCAGCTTGTACACTTGCTTTTTTGCAGGATTGACCAGGCCGGCAGTTTTATTCCTTTCCATGGCAAAGGAAACTTCTGCTTCACTGAGTTGAAGCGAATCGGCCATTTCGGAGAACGCCCAGGCCTTGTCGCGGAAAGTCATTATTTTAAGCAAAATGACTATATCCTGCGGCCTCATTCCATTATGTTTTCTCATAAACAGGCTGCTTTACAATTTACAAATTGCAAATATAGGATTTTTTTTATTAAATACCAATGGATTGGAGATGCTGAAAAATAAAAATATCTGCAAAGGAGCCATGCGTTTCACGCGAAACCGTTCTGTCGACAGCGGGAAGGAATCAAAACCTTCAGTCATTCAGCTCTTCCGCCCGATGGTGACCCCGACAGGACTCAAACCTGTGACCTTCAGAACCGGAATCTGACGTTCTATTCACTAAACTACGGGGCCGGAAAGTGTGGCAAAAGTACAAATAATTCTTTGAACACGGCAAAAACAAGCATATAATATTTTTTTCTTCTTCGCTGACCGGTGTAGCCGGCGTATTATTTATATATTTGTTCCGCAAAAAAAACTGTACTGCTATGGATGTGAAAATTGAAGAAAGCTGGAAGGAACGCCTCTCGGATGAATTTGAGAAAGCGTATTTCGTGGGATTGACAAATTTCGTGCGCGACGAATACCTGCGCACGACGGTATACCCTCCGGGAAACCTCATCTTCAACGCCTTTCAGCATTGCCCGTTCGACAGGGTGAAGGTCGTGCTGCTGGGACAGGACCCCTATCACGAGCCGGGACAGGCGCACGGGCTGTGCTTTTCGGTACGCGACGGCGTGCCGTTTCCGCCGTCGCTGATCAATATCTTCAAGGAAATCGAGTCGGATCTGGGCAAGCCCGTTCCCCGCAGCGGTGACCTGACGCGCTGGGCCGACCAGGGTGTCCTGCTGCTGAACGCCACGCTGACCGTCCGCGCTCATTCGGCTGCTTCGCATCAGAACAGGGGCTGGGAAACTTTTACCGACGCCGTCATCCACCGCTTGGACGCCGAGCGGAAACACATCGTCTACATGCTCTGGGGTGCGTATGCACAGAAAAAGGGAAGTTTCATCAATGCCTCGCGTAACCTGATACTCTCGACCGCCCACCCGTCGCCTCTTTCGGTACGCCGGGGCTTTTTCGGATGCCGGCATTTCAGCCTGGCGAACGACTATCTGATTGCTTCCGGGCAGGAGGCGATTGAATGGTAGATTTGAAATTCAGTTATTCTGTCATTCAGTTACCGAAAAAAAAGAGGTCGGCTTTCGGGGGATGAAAGTCGACCTCAATGATAACCGGCATAATCTATTGCCTCTCAGAATCGCATTGGAGGGCCTCCGCCGCCCGGCGGCCTGTCGCCAGGTCCGGAACCGCCGCCGGGAGGGCCTCCGCGGCGCATATCGCTCTCGGCCGCTCCTCCCTTGAAGATGCTGAACCGATAGACGAAATGTACCATACAGTAGCTTTTCAGCGTGTTGTATTCCGAGTAGCGGATGTTGCTCGAGGACACGCTGTATGAGATGTTACTGCGCTGCTGCAGTATGTCGTACATTTTCAGGCGGATGGTGCCTGCGTTGTTTTTGAACAGCGATTTCGAGAGGGAGGCGTTCCACAGCCATTCGTTCTGCTCGAATCCGCTCGTGTAGCCCGAGTTGGTCGAGTAAGTGATGTCGCTTTCGACCCTGATGTTCCAGGGCAGGTAGATGCTTGTCGTGGCGCCTCCGCCATAGTTGAACGTGTTCAGATCCTGCTGTCCCTGCAGTGAGTTGCGCGTGTTCTGGTAGCGCAGGTTGGCGTTCAGCCCGAAGTCGAAGAAGTCCGAACGGAAGTCAATGCCGGCGCGTTCCATTATCGACAGGGTTTTGCTCCCGTTCTTTTCGCCGTTGACGAATCCGTTGCTGTTGCTGAACATGCCGAAGGTCATCGTGTTTATCGAAAATTTCCTGTTCTTGAGCGGCGTATTGACGATCAGGCGGATGTTGCCCCGGTAGTTGCCGTTCACGTTTTCGTACGTGCTCACCCGTTTGCCCGTCGTCGGGTCTACGGTCGATTTCGTCACGATGTCGTTCAGCGAATATCCTCCGTCGGCAAATATGAGGAATGCCGTCTGCTGCTCGGGGACGAATTTGTTGAACTGGATGCGGATATCGTTCGAGTAGGTCGGCTTCAGTTCGGGATTGCCTATCGTCGTGTTCAGCGGGTCGGAGATGTCGGCCACCGGCTGCAACTGCTGCATGGACGGCTGGTCGGTGTCGCCGTCGTAGTTGATGCGCAGGAACGTCTGCTTGTCGAAGCGGTAGTTCAGTTGCGCGAAAGGAGAGTAGTTCACCACGTTGCGCGAGTTGGAGTAGAGCACGTAGTCGCCCACGAACGTCTCGGTTTTGAGTGACGACGGGTCGATGTTGAATCCCAGCATGTAGTCATATTTCGTGCGTACGGACTTGAAGGCGATCCTCGCGCGCTGCTGCGTCGAATAGTTGCGCGTGCTTTTGCTGTATGTCGAGTCGAGTTCGGTATAGCTGCCCGTCCCGTCGTTGTTGAACGAGTTTTTGAGCGACTCGCGCCTGTTCCCGCTCAGGCTGTACGTCGCCTGGATGAAATTGTTATGTCCCAGCGGCTCGACCCACGACAGGAACGCGCGGTAGTTCGAACTGCTGTTGTCGTAGCGGATCTGCTGGTCGATGACGTCGCTCGAGTCGCCATACATCAGATAGTCCGTCTGCGACCAGTCGCGGCCGTCGCTGTACGAATCGTTGAGGCCGCCGGAAAACGAACCGCTGAACACGCGCCCGCTGTCGTTGAGCCTGCGGCTAAACTCGAGGCGCAGCGAACCGTTGAACCCTTCGCCGTCGGACTGCGAGCGCGAGGCGGCGCGGTTCGTCGGATCCAGCACGCCGTTCAGCACGCCGCTTTCCGAGTGCGACGTTTCCGTCTCGTCGCGATGCGTCTTGCTGTAGCTGAAGTCGGGGCGGACGATGACCTGCGTCCTGTTGTCCGGCTTCCACTCCAGGCGGAGGTTGACGCCGACGTTGTCATTCGCCGTGTTGCGATGGCTCTCGCTGATGTCGCGGAGCGTGCTGTTGCCGGGCAGGATTTGCTGATTGTCGTCCTTGCTCTCGGCCTGATTGTCCGAATGTGAATAGCGGACGTTGCCTCCGAGGGTCAGTTTCGAGCTGAACTCCTTGCTGAAATTCGCGCCGATGTTGCCCGACGAGGTGATGCCGTTGCCGCCGCCGCCAAACCCTCCAAAGCCGCGCCGCCCTCCGCCCATGCCACTGAACATGGTCGAGGCCAGGTCCGAAAATCCCATGTTGTTCGTATTGTTCAGCCCGCCCATGATGGTAAACTGGTCGTTGTTGACGAAGCGGTTGACCATGAAGTTGCCTTCGTAGCGATCCTGGCTGCCATAGCCCGCGAAGGCGTTGCCAAACCAGCCCTCCTTCATGCCCGGCTTGACGGTCAGGTTGATGACCGTTTCCTCCTCGCCGTCGTCAAAGCCGGTCATGAGCGTCATGTCGCTTTTGCGGTCCAGCACCTGCACCTTGTCGACCATCTGCGCCGGCAGGTTGCGCGAAGCCACCTTGGGATCGTCCGAGAAAAACTCTTTCCCGTCGACCATGATTTTCTTGATTTCCTTTCCGTTGACCGTCACCTTGCCTTCGGTGTCGACCTCGACGCCCGGCATCTTCTTCAGCAGGTCTTCCAGCACGGAGCCTTCGGCAACCTTGTATGAATCGGCGTTGTAGATCACCGTATCGTTCTGCACCCGCACCTCGGGCGCCTTGGCCGTCACGAGAGCTTCATCCAGCAGGATGGCTTCGTCGGACAGTTCCAGTTGTCCGAGCCGCACGGGATTTGTGCGTCCCGTGACCTGCAGCTCCTTCCAGACAGGCTCGCAGCCGATGAAAGTGATATGCATCAGATAGTTTCCGGCCTTGACGTTTCGGAGGGAAAAACTTCCGTTCCCGCTGCTGGCCACGCCCTGTACGAACGTGCTGTCTTTTCCGTCCAGCAGACGGACAGTAGCCTGTTCGACCGGCTCTTTGCTGCCCTGTTCTACAACTGTGCCCCTGATCTCCACCTGTCCGAAAACGGGTACGGACAAAAGCAGCATACATGAAAATATAAGATGTCTTCCTCGTAACATAACATATTGATTTTTTACGAAAGGATAGACACGACGGCCGGAAAAGAGTTTAAATGCAGGCAAAGTTTTTTCACTTTATTAACGGTCAAAATGTCTGTCAGCGCATGACGCACGAAGATAGTGCATCATCTCGATCCAGCCTGTCGTATCACCTCCACCAAGCCTGTTGTACGATCCCCACCAAGCCGGGTGTATGATCTCCACCAAGCCGGGTGTATGATCCCCACCAGGCCTGCAGTAGCATCCCGATCCGGCCGGTACGGGATATTTGAATCTTTGAATACTTATGTATTCAGAGAGTTAAGGCGGTTGTACATGACGGCGAGATGGGCATAAATGGAAGTGTTCTGCACGACGACGCCCTCGGGGACGCGTATCCTGAAGGGCGTGAAGTTCCACAGGGCGTGGATGCCTTCGCCGAGGATGCGGTCTGCCACCTGCTGGGCGTCTTCGACGGGGACGGTGATGATGCCGATGGTGACGCCGTATTCCGCTTGCTTTTCTTTCAGGCGGTCGAGGTGGAAGACGGGTATGCCGTCGATATACGTATCCGCCATGTCGTCGCGCACGTCGAAGCCGGCCACGATGTTCAGCCCGTAGCGGTTCAGTCCCGAGTCTCGCATCAGCGCCGCCCCCAGCCGCCCGACGCCGAAGAGGAACGCCCGGTGCTGCGACGTGAAGCCGAGGAAGTTTTCCAGTATCCCGATCAGGGCGTCGACGCCGTATCCGACGCGCGTCTTGCCCGTTATGTTGACAAAGGACAGGTCTTTGGCCACCATGCTCGGATCGGCGTTGATTTCCTTCGCAATCTGGGTGGACGACACGGACGTCTCGCCGCGCCCCTTCAGCATGCGGGCGTAGGCGAGATACCACGGCAGACGCCGCAGGGTCGGTTCGGGCGCTTTCACGAGCAGTTTGCGTTCGTCAGGCGTCATACGGCGTCATGTTTTAGCGTCTGTTTTTTCGAGATGATTCTTCAGCGGGTTCGAGTACATTTCGAGCATCCGGGTGCGCAGGTACGGCTCGTCCTTGTTCGTGATGTCGATTTTGTCTATCTGCTTCTGGAGGTATTCGAGAAACTGCTCCCTGTCGTGCGCCGTGTAGTAGTCGAGGCTGAAGAAGCGCGACGTCTTGCAGAGCATGTCGTAGGCGATGTAGTTGCGCGGATAGAAGCGGTAGTGCCGGTATATTTCGCGGTCGATGACGGCGGCGACGGCGCTGAAAAGCTCGTTTCGGTCCATCGCCGGGTCGAGTCTTTCGAGCGCCGGGTTGACGGGCGACGCTATCGTGAAGTGCACGCGGCCCTTGTTTTCGAGGATGCCGATTTCCATGCTGAGCAGGTCGTCGCGTTTGCTTTTCACGAAGCTGGGATGGTCGCGCTTCATCTGGAACTCCTGCGCCTTCAGATAGTCGCACGGGTCGATTTCGTACGAGATGGCGACGGGCACGATGTTGAGCGACATCAGGTTTGTCAGTATGTCGCTCTCGCCGCCCATGTTGAGCATTTTCAGGACGCTGTTTTGCGTCGTGTCGTTCGAATCCTTGGCGCGTCCCTCGCGCTGGGCTATCCAGATGGATTCTTTCGTCTCCTTGATCGTGTGATGGATATAGGCCGACAGTTTGCGGCTCTCTTCGAGCATCTGCCGCCTGGGGACGTCGCGCTTGACGATGAAACTGTTATTCATCCGCACAACCAGGTCTATCCACGGATATATCAGCAGGTTGTCGCCGATGGCCACCTGCGTCACGCCGTGCCCTATGTCGTAGAGCAGCAGGTTCAGGAAGGCCACGTCCATCACGATGTCGCGGTGGTTGGAGATGATCGTACAGGGCCTGTCGGGCATGCGGCTGCGGCCTGAGATGTCCAGCGAGAAGGTCGACCGCCTGGCAACAAGCTCAACCGCGCTGTAAGCGAGCGTGGACTTGAACTGCTCCCTGGTTTTGCACATCCGCATCTGTGTGGTGAAGGCTTCCCAGTCGAGGCCGGGCATGATATAGTTCAGCGCATGACGGAAACCATCCGATTCGATCAGAACCTCGATGGCGGCGCCTACTTCGCTGTCGTTCAGCGGGCGAATGTCATCAAAATTGTATATATTCGTTTTTTTATCCATTTGTGCTTTTCTGTTTGCCGTACAAAAATACCCGAAAAAACCGTATTTTATTCTTGATTATTCTTTTTTATCACTTCTTTTCATTCATTTTCTATAATTCCGGTCAGCATGTCTTTCATCTCCAGTCCTGCGGCCTGTACCTGCTGAGGTATAAAGCTGGCGTCCGTCATGCCCGGCGTCGTATTGATTTCGAGCAACACGGGATTGCCGTCGTCCGGTATGATATAGTCGACCCGGATGATTCCTCTGGCGCCGACGAAGTCGTAGATTGCGGCCGTCGTCTGCTGAACCGTCGCCGTCAGTGCGGGCGAGATTCGCGCCGGGGTAATCTCCTGCGATTCTCCGTTATATTTCGCATCATAATCGAAAAACACGCGGGTGGACACGACTTCCGTCACCGGCAACGCAGTGATTTCTCCCTTTGTACGCAGGCATCCGCATGTCACTTCGACGCCCGGTATGAAACGCTCGATCACTACCTCGTCGCTCTCCTCAAACGCCTTGTCGACGGCGGCCTGCAACTGCGACGCTTCGTCCACGCGCGAGACGCCGAAGCTGCTTCCGCTGTCGTTGGGTTTGACGAAGACGGGGAGGCCGAGGCGGGCGAGCATCCCGTCGCCGTCGAACGCCTCGCCGCGCCGCAGGCGGACGGCATCCGGTACGCGGACGCCGATCGTCGACATGAGCCGGTTGCACAGATACTTGTTGAACGTGAGGGCGCTCGCCAGCGTGCCGCACGACGAGCAGGGTATTCCGAGCATGTCGAAATAGCCTTGAAGCAGACCGTTTTCGCCGGGCGTGCCGTGGATGGTGACATACGCGTAGTCGATTCGTATGCGGGCATCTTTCATTCTGAAACTGAAGTCGTTTCGGTCTACGGGCGCCGTTCCGCCGTCGGGAAGCTGCGCGAGCCACCGGTCGCGCTCGATCAGGATGATGTAGACGCTGTACCGCTCTCTGTCGATGAAACCGTACAGGTTCCGGGCGCTCCGGACGGAGACTTCATATTCGGAGGAATAACCTCCCGCGATGATGGCGATGTTTTTTTTCATATTTCGTTGCTGTTTACGTAGTGAATCCATTTTGCGATCAGGCGCTGCATGTCGTCGGGCAGGTCGGAATCGAAGAGCAGTGCGTCGCCCGTGGCCGGATGGACGAAACCGAGCGTTTTCGCATGCAGGGCCTGCCGGGGGCATACTTCGAAGCAGTTGCGAACAAACTGCTGATAGCGGGAAAACGTCTGCCCCTTCAGTATCCGGTCGCCGCCGTAGCGCGCGTCGTTGAAGACGGGGTGTCCGATATGTCTCATGTGCGCACGGATTTGGTGCGTGCGGCCTGTCTCCAGCCGGCATTCGACGAGGCTCACGTATCCCAGACGCTCCAGCACGCGGTAATGCGTGACGGCCGGTTTACCCTGCGAGCCGTCTGCGAAGACGGTCATCTGCAGCCTGTCGCGCGGGTCGCGACCGATATGGCCCTCGATGCGCCCGACGTCTTCCTTCGGGATGCCCCAGATCAGGGCGTGATACCTACGCTGCGTCGTCCTGTTGAAAAACTGCTCGCCGAGATGCGTTTTGATTTCGGGCTTTTTGGCGATGACCAGCAGCCCCGACGTGTCCTTGTCGATGCGATGGACGAGTCCGACGGCCGGGTTCGAAGGGTCGTAGCCGGGGTCGTCCTTCAGGTGACAGGCCAGCGCGTTGACCAGCGTGCCGGTATAGTTGCCGTGTCCCGGATGCACGACCAGTCCCGCCGGCTTGTTCACGACCAGCAGGTATTCGTCTTCGTAGGTGATGTTCAGCGGAATGTCTTCGGGCAGGATTTCCGTTTCGTAGCGGGGGCGCTCCATCACGATCGAGACCGTGTCGAGCGGTTTGATGCGGTAGTTGCTTTTCACCGCCTTGCCGTTGACGAGGATGCATTGGGCATCGGCCGCCATCTGGATACGGTTCCGGCTCACGTGCGGCATCCGGTCGATCAGGAATTTGTCGATGCGGAGAAGGGACTGCTTGCGGTCGGCCGTAAAGCGGAAATGTTCGTATAGCGGTGGGGCGTCGAACGTGTCTTCGTCCGTTTCAAGGAAATCGTCTGATGGCAGGGACTCTATGCCATACGCGGCCTGGACGGGGGGGGACGAAGATTCCAAAATTCCAGGATTCAAAGATTCCAAAATTCACTTATCCGGTTGCTGTTTCGGAATGTCCATACGCTAAAACCGTGCTGTGCGCAGTATAATTTCGCCAAGTCATCCATTTCCGAATCAAGATATTCAGTTTTCTTCGATGACGCTGTCCTGTTCCGGCTCCTGTTCCGTCGCTTCCACCTCTTCTTCGGGCACGCCGTCGCTGACGCTGAGCACGAGCATGGCCGACAGGGGCACCAGCTCGCCCGGATTCAGTTCCCGGCCGTTCGCTTCCACCTTGATGGCCAGGTCGCGGTAACGCCCCGGTATGTATTTTGTTTCAATGGTGGTAAATCCCTGGGCCTGAAGGAGCGCATAAGCCTGACGGTACGACAGGTCGGCCACGTCGGGAATCTCCGCGCGCTGTACGCCTTTGGCATTCACCGTCACGGAGATGATGCGCCCGTCCTTCACCTTCGACCCGACCGCAGGCATCACTTCCACGATGGCGCCGGGAGGCACTTCCTTGGAATAGACGGAATCTACCAGTTGATAGCGCAGGCCGTTGTTTGTGAAGAAAGTGGTGGCGTCTTCGAGCTGCAACCCTTTCACGTCGGGGACGATAACGGCCTGATTGTGTTTTGTATAAATGCCAAGCATCCACAGAGTAATCACGGTCAGAAGGATAAAAAGCAGTATGGCTGCCGATAAATGGAGCAGAATCGGCATGCGTATAAACTTCTGATGTGTGTCTTTAGTACTCATCTGGCGGCAAATGTAAAGAAAAAAATAATATTCGGCGCTGTTTTTCGTGTCGAAATGCATCCGTGTTTTTGTCCCGAAGCGTCCGTCATGATTCAAATGGATGAAGATAAGCCGTATAAGCGTATCATGCCATATAGACAGGAAAAGTAAAAATTTTCCAAAAAAAACTTTTACTTTCTTTTACTGCCATTCGTCACGCGCAGAGAGCACATCGCCAAAAAAGCAACTCCCGGCGGTTATTTCTTGGGATACTCGTCCGAAACGGTCAACTTGGCCCTGCCCTTTGCACGGCGTGCGGCAAGCACCCGGCGTCCGTTGGCGGTCATCATCCTCAAGCGAAACCCGTGTTTGTTTTTCCTCT
This sequence comes from Tannerella sp., assembly GCA_031266995.1. Lineage (GTDB taxonomy): Bacteria > Bacteroidota > Bacteroidia > Bacteroidales > Tannerellaceae > Tannerella. Next base: position 47 of record JAIRZY010000119.1, on the reverse strand, counting down.
TGCGGTTAGAGGGTTGAAATGTCCTTTTCATCTTTCCGTATATTATA
>JAIRZY010000105.1 GCA_031266995.1 Tannerella sp. | reverse complement strand
GAAACGTTTCATGACCCGTTGCGTTTATTGCGTCAATTCCATCCTCCATCTCGGCCCGCGCGTGAAGCCGGAAGGCCCGACCGTGTTGCGCATCAGTTCCGTCAGGCGGAAATAATTCCCGTAATGCCGGTTCATGATCTGCTCGCCGGCGCCGACTTCGATGATTCTGTCATTCTGGTCTGCGCCGAAGCCGCCGAGCGCCGCGCCTTTGATATCGGGGACGTAGCCGGGCGAGCGGCCGTCGATCCAGGTGTATCCGAAGTACAGGGGCGTTTTTACTTCTTCCCGTATCTTGTTCTTCCAGTCGATGGCCAGTTGCGTAAACAGTTCGCCGGGATTGACGGCCAGCAGGATGTCGCCGTTGATCAGTATCGTGGCGATGCGGACGTCGAAGCGCAGCGATTTGTCGAACCGTCCGGTGAACGAGAGCGAGTCTTCCATGTACCGGATGGAAGTCTCCAGTCCCTGCGGACTGATGGAGTTCGCTACCTTCACTGTTTCGTGCGCCAGGACTGCGCCCATTTTTTCCATCTGCGAATAGTCGGTCTTGAGCGGGTCGTCGGGGCCTGTCCGTCGCGGGACGGTAAACAGCGGGGCGACGTTGCCGGCCGCGCCGTTCACGAAAAGGCAGTTCACGCTGCCGCCAAAGGCCTCTTCGACCTTTTTCGCCGCGGCGCCGGGATAGTCTGCCGATATTTCGTAGTTGTCGCAGACCGCGTCGGCGTGGCAGGCATAGTTCATGACGATCACTCTCGGACGGCCTTCCGCGTCGGAGATTTTCAGCACGCCCACCTCGTCGTCAACCGGGCCGTAAGGTATTCTTTCGCGGTTGAGGTAGCTGTGATGTTCGTCGTGATACCACGATTCGCGGGCATGTCCGTCGTCGCGCACGATGAGGCGTATGAATCCGAGCTGCGGAAAGTTTTTGCGTCCGGCGCAGACCGTCGCCTCGAACATCCCGGCCGCGGCATCCTTCACGCATTCAATCACCCTGTCTTCGTAGAAGGCGGAATAGTCCGTTTTCGAATACCGGAAGGGCGCGGAATGGTTGTGCGACGCGCAGAGCATCAGATGGTCGATGCCGTATTTCTCGCGGCAGACTTGCTTTACGCGGTTGCTGGCCATTCCGGGAAGGTCGACGGACACAAAGGCGTAGCGCCGTCCGTCCAGTTCCAGTATCAGGCACCGTGCAAACATCGGGTCGTGCACGGGTTCCGTGGCCGGGGTGATGCTCGTTTTGGCAGTTCCGGCCAGCAGGTTCGGCTTCGCGGCCGGCGCGTGGCCGCCGGCCATGAACGGCGTGGCGACACACAGGAGTAATATTGCAATTCTTTTTTTCATAATGTCAAGTTGTTTGTTTATTTTCAAAAATTATACGATTCAATAATTCAAAGATTCAAACCGGAGCAGCCTCCCGTTTCCCGAAGGGGTGGGGGAGGTCTCCGCTTTATTCCAAAATGCCCGTTGGCGCATTGACCGGTCTCTGCTGCACGGTGCGTGAGACCTGCCACTGTGGGTGGCAACCTTGCCGGAAGTTCCGGGGGACTTGTACCTGCCGTGTACAACCTTCGCGCACGGTGCGGGAGACTTGTACCTGCCATGTACAACCTTCACGCACGGTGCGGGAGACTTGTACCTGCCGTGTACAACCTTCACGCACCGTTGCGGGAAGGGCCAGTGGACATTTCGGGTTTATTTTATCCGTCGAAGCGCAGCGTTCAGCCGCACGGTCTCGCCGGCTTTCATTTCCACATCGGCGGTCAGTTTTCCGTATCTGACTTTGGCCGGGCCTGACGTGTTGCATTTGATGTCTGCTGCCGTCAGCCTGCCGTCCCGCCAGGTCATGTTCACCTCGAAATTCCCTTCGGCGCGCAGTCCCCGCACGTTCCCCTCGGGCCAGACGCCGGGCAGGGCCGGAAGAAGATTTATCTCGCCGGAATGACTTTGCAACAGCAGCTCGACTATCGCAGCGGTGTAGCCCAGGTTTGCATCTATCTGGAAGACCTGGCCGCCCCCGCTGAACAGGTTCGGGTGGGTACGGCCGACCAGCCCTTCAACGTAGGGTACGGCTCTTTCTCCGTCGCCCAGCCGGGCAAACAGCGCCACATACCACGCGGCCGGCCAGCCCCCGCCGCCGGGCCTCGAACCTGTCCGGCTAAGGATAAGCGTCCGGACGGCCTGCGTCAGTTCGGGATTCTTCGCCGGCGTGAACTGGTCGCCCGGATACAGCGGGTAATAGGGCGAAGTGTTGTGACGGGGAGGCGATTCGATAAATTCCTTATAATATTCAAGGAACTGCCCCCGCTGCCCGATCTGATAGGGATAAAGGCGCGCAAGCCGGGCGGCAAGCGTGCGCGAGAAATCGCTGTCGACGCCAAGCAGCGCCTGCGCGTCGACCGTGTTTTGAAACAGCTCGCGTATGACGGCCATGTCCAGCGTGCTTGCGCGGCTAATTCCTGCCGACCGGCGCTGTCCGTGTTCATCAATATAAATGAATGCATTTTCGGGCGAGACGCTCACCGGGGTCACCAGATAGCCGTTTTCGTCTTCGCGCAGCCAGCCACTGTAGAACTCTGCCGCGCCTTTCATGACGGGATAAGCCGTCTCGCGCAGGAAGCGGAGATCTTTCGTATAGAGGTAATGCTTCCACAGGTGCTGGCAAAGCCATCCCCCGCCGGCGGGCCAGAACGATACCGCGCCGTACCAGTCGACGGGCCAGGCGCTGCGCCAGATCGACGTGTTGTGGTGAAGCACCCAGCCGGGCAGGCCGTACATCTCGCGCGCCACGCGCCCGCCGGTCACAGAGACCTCCCGGAGAAAGCTGAAGAGCGGCTCGTGACATTCGCTGAGGTTTGTCGACTCGGCGGCCCAGTAGTTCATCTGCATATTGATGTTCGTCGTGTAGGCGCTGGCCCATGACGGGATGACGTCCACGTTCCAAAGCCCCTGGAGGTTCGCCGGCTGCCCGCCTTCGCGCGAGGACGCGATGAGAAGGTAGCGCCCGAACTGGAAGTGCAGCGCCGCAAAGGAAGGATCGGAGGCGAGCGAATAGTCCGCCTTCCGGTCTTCCGTCGTCAGGCCCGCTTTTTTCTGCGCGTCGGGCAGTTGCAGAGAAACGCGGCTGAAGAGCGTCCGGTGGTCGGCCACGTGCGAGGCGCGAAGGCCGGCAAACGAACGGTTTGCCAGCCGCGCGAGGGTTGTTTTGTTTAGCGCAGCTACATCCAGGCCCTCCGCAACCGGGTCGCGGTCGTAGCCGTTGAAGCTGGAGGCGACGGCCACGGCGAGCACTACCTCGCCGGCGTCGCGAACGGTCAGCTCGCCGTCGCCTGCCGTCACGACGCCATCGCAGCGGTGGACGCGGATGTTTGTTTCGAACTTGATTCCCTTTCCGTTGTAGAGAACCGGATAACGCTCCTTGCCGTTCGCGTTCGGCGCAAAGCCCGTTGCTTCCGGGCGGCGCTTTCCGTCAGCGTCCCACACCTCCGGATATTTCCATTCCTGTCCCCATTCCTCGACCCAGTCGAAAGTGCGGCGCAGGGCGACGCCCGGAAGCTGTCCGGCGACGGCCAGTTCGCCTTCGCCGGCAGTCGCGGTCACGGGATGGGCGGAGGTCATGGAGATGCTGAAGTTCAGGCTGTGGCCGCGGGAGGCCTTCAGGCGGATGATGAGGGCGTTGTCGGGATGGGAGACGAATACCTCGCGCGTGTAGGCGACCCCCGCCGCACGGTAGCGGACGGTGGCCACGGCGGAAGACAGGTCGAGACGGCGCGCGTAGTCCGACGCGTCGTCGTGGCCGCGGAAGCGAAGGAGGATGTCGCCCAGGGGCTGATAGCAGGGAACGGCCGGGCCGGTGACGTGGCGCGTCGCATATTCGTCGGCGTCGGCATAGTCGCCGTTTTCGACCATTCCTGAAAGGATGTCAAGATGACGGGTCATGTCGGGCAGGGAATCGTAAATCGAGTATTCCCCCGAATAGAGCGTAGCTTCGTTCAGAATAATCCGTTCCTCGGCCACGCCTCCGAAGACCATCGCGCCGATGCGTCCGTTGCCGAGCGGCAGCGCCTCGAGCCACCCCGAGGCGGGCTTCGCGTACCGCATCTCCACGTCGTCCGCCGCTGCGGAAGTGAAGAAAACGGTCGCGAAGCCCAGAGACAAGCTTACGAATGAAATGATTTTACGTATCATGATGCCTTATTATCTGTATCCGGGATTCTGCTCGAGCACGCCGTTTACGTTCCGCTCAATCTCGGTCAGCGGGATGGGCCACAGGTTATGGTAGTCCTGTATGTTCAGTCCCGGACTTATCGGATTGTCGTTGTATTTGCGCACGCGTTCGACGAGCTTTCCGAGCCGCACGAGTGTGATCATCCGCCATTCTTCGGTGTAAAGTTCCCTTGCCCTTTCATCCAGAATATAGTCGAGGTTTACTTCCGCCGGCGTGACGGGGGTAGCGTTCGAGCGGGTGCGGATCACGTTGATGTCGTCGGCCGCCTTATCAATTTGATTCAGTCCCAGATAAGCCTCTGCGCGGATCAGGTAAGTTTCAGCCAGGCGCATGGCATATAAGTCCTTGTGATTCGTTCCGCCGCCCGAGCGATTCAGGTCGGTGAAGTGCTCCAGCGGCGCGGCAACCTTCATAAAGTAAGGAAAGATGTACTGAATCGTGTCGAGCAGGGGGCTGATCCGCTCTCCCGGCGCGTAAAGCGACCATTCTATCTTTTTCCCGTGATAGGCCGACTCCGGATTGTCGAAGTAGAAGTTCCGTTTTATGTTGTGCTCGGCGTTTCGCAGGTCGCGATCCCAGTTCCCGTTGCCCCAGATGTCGTAAATCATGTAGCTGGTGGGCCTTGCCCATGCGACGGGCCGTCCCAGCGTGTCGCTGTAGCCCGTATAGGCGCCGTCGTAGATCTCTCCCAGATAAGCCAGGTAGCCGTCAGGCGTGTTGCCAATCCTGTAATAGGCCGGGCCATACATCCGCTCGCCGGGGTAGGCGTCGCCGCCCGTGATGTTCGGCTCGATCTGGATCACCCAAAGCCCCTCCGTATTTTCGGACAGGTTGTGATTGTTCATGCCGAACAAATCGTAGTACGGGTCGCCCGAACCGAAAATATCGTTCCCCAGTTTCGTCCCGAAGCGGTGCGTCATCAGCGCGTAGCCGTAGTCGTTGATTACGTGCGAAGCCGCCGTGACGGATTCCTGATATTTATTCTGAATCAGGCAGACCTCCGCCATCAGGTGCCAGGCCGTTCCCTGCGTGATGCGCCCCGGCGCCTTTTCGCGACCGCGTGTGGGCAGATTTGCGACAGCGAAAGTCAGGTCGGACTCCATCAAAGCGTAGATTTCGGACTTCGGATTGCGCGTAAAGTCGGTCTTTACGTAATCGTAGGCCTCCGTCACGAGCGGAGCGTCGCCGAAAAGCACGACGATGTTGCGGTATGCGAAGGCACGGAAAAACATCGCCTCGCCAAGCATCTCGTCCCGTTCCTGAGGGCTGGCCCAGAGCGTTTCGTCCAGCTCTTTAATCGCTTTTATCAGCACGTTTGCCTGCTGAACCAGACTGTACGAGCGGTTCCAGATGTCGCCCGAGCCGCTGGTGGGCGTCAACTGCGTCTGATAGTTCAGCATCGTCGCGTCGTTGTAGGCCACATCCGTCCCGATGCTGAAATAAATGCCCGCGTTGGGCGCGTTATACGTCCACCAGTAGCGTGTGTACTGATGCAGGCCGACGATTCCCTGCTCGATGTAAGCCGGTTTCGAATAGGCGTTGTCGGGAGTCAGAAAATCCCTGGGCTTTTCGTTCAGCATGCCCTCGCTGCAGGAAGTGAGCAGGGCAAAGACGGCTAAGAGGGGAAGCGCTGCACGAAATATCTTGTATGCGATATAAATATTTTTCATTGTCAGATATAATATTAAAGTTAAATACTAAAAGCTCAGTTTGACGCCGCCGATTACGCTGCGCATCTGCGGCGTGTGGTCGTCTTCCGGATCCCAGCCGGGCCATTTGGTCCAGATATAGAGGTTCTTTCCGCTCACGTAGAGCTGTAGATTGTTAATGTTCAGACGGCTCAGCATGGATTTCCTGAAGTTATACGCCAGCGAGACGTCCTGAAGGCGTACGAAGCTGCGGCTCATGTAATATCCGGGGCGCAACGGCGGCAGGTAGTACATCGCCGGGACGTTGTTGACCGGGTTTTCGGGCGTCCAGTAGTCGTAAATTGCCGGTCGGTTGGCCCGCCGGGCGAAGTCGACGTCGGTACACGGGATAATCAGGTCTGCCACGTTCTCCATGTAATAGCCATTGCCTCCCTGGATGGAGTTAATGAAAAAGCTCAGCGAAAAATCGCGGTAGTTGAACGTGTTATCAATGCCGAAGCGATAGTTTGGCGACTTGTAGCCGAGGATCGTGCGGTCATTGTTCGCGTCTACCGAGCCGTCGCCGTTCAAATCGCTCAGGCGGTACATTCCCGGATAATATCCGGACATGATGTTGCCGCTGAAAAGGTCGCTTTCCTGCCAGATGCCGTCGACGACGTATCCGTAAAGCGTGTTGATCGGTTCGCCGACGAACCATGAGTTGCTCAGGTCGCGGTCAAGACCGTCATACAGACCCGTAATCTCGTCGCGGTTCAGCGCGAAGAGCAGTTTGGTCTGCCACCGGAAGTCGTGGCTCTTGACATTCACCGAGGTGAGGGTCGCCTCGATGCCGCGGCTGCTCAGTCCGCCGATGTTTGTCCATACTTTTTCGTAGCCGGTGGCCCGCGGAATATTGCGCTCGACCAGCACGTCGTCGGTCTTCGAGCTGTAGACGTCAATCTCGGCCGAAAGCCGCTGGTCGAAAGCCACAAAGTCGATTCCGGCGTTTGTCGAAGCCGTAGATTCCCAGCCCAGGTCGGCGTTGCCCATCACATTCGGATAGACGCCGACCGCCGTGTTCGAGCCGAAGACGTATGCCGTGCTTTCCATCTTCGAGAGGCTCGCGTAGCGCCCGATTCCCTGATTTCCGTTCAGGCCGTAGGAGAGGCGGAACTTCAAATGGTCGAGCCAGCCGACGTTTTCGAGCCAGCTCTCGCGCGACAGCACCCATGCGGCCGAGACGGAGGGAAATCCGGCATATTTGCGGTTGCTTCCGAAGCCCGAATATCCGTCGCGGCGGTAGGTGCCCGTGAGGAGGTATTTGCTGTCGTAGGCATAGTTGACCCGCGCCATGTAGGAGATGCTTGCCTCCTCCCAGACGGTCTTGCCCGGCTTGTCGGCGCGGATGGACTGCGTTTCGCCCAGGTTCAGCGCGTCGTAGCCGAGTACCGGATTCTGAAATCCGTACGCGACAAGGATGTTTTTCTCCTCGCTTCGCTTCTCGGCGCTGTAGAGCAGCGTGCCGCTCAGGCTGTGTACCTTGTTGAACGTGTTTGCGTATGATACAATGTTGTTTACGATCCAGTCGCGGCCCGATGTCAGTATTTTTGTGCCGTAGTTATTGAACGACGAGCCTTCGAACGTGGTCGTGGGGAAGAAGTCGTTCTGATTGCGGCTGTTGAACGACTCGGAGTAGTTCAGCTCATAATGAAGTCCTTGGACGAAAGGCACGTCGATCTTGGCCGAAAGCACAAGAAAGGCGCGGTTTGCGATGTCGGAGTCGTCGATATTTCGGTTGACCAGCGGGTGTCGCTGCACGGTCTCGTTCGCCAGATAGATGGGGAAGTTACCGTTCGCGTCCGTCACGTTTGCCAGCGGGCTGGCGCGCAGGGCGTAAGTCATTCCGGCGATGTTATAGAAGCCGTCTGCCGAGACTGTCTCTTCGTTGTTGTAGTATCCCGAATAGTCGAGCCGCGAAAGCGCTGTGTTCAGGCCGATTGTGAACCAGTCGGTGATGTGATTGTCGAAATTGGCGCGGATCGTGTAGCGTTTGAAGTCGTCGCCGTCGATAATGCCGTCCTGACTGATAAAAGTGCCGGAGAGATAGTAGTTTGTGCGATCCGTTTTGCCCGATACGCTCAGGCTGTAGCTCTGGACGGGCGCCGCGCTGCTGAGGAGGTCCATCCAGTTCACTTCGCGGCCGGCCAGATAGTTGTCGCGCTCCTCCTGCGAGCGCAGGCTCTGGGCCACCAGCGCGCGGTCGTTCACGTCGATGCGCGCCGGGCGGCCCTCCGCGCTCGTCGGGTTCGTCCGGTACCACGGGAGGAGGTCGTACTGGTAATAGTTCTGATCCACAAGGCGGAGGGCGTACTGGTCGCCGTTCATGACCTTCGTCCGCGGCGTCTGCGCCATGTCCTGCATGCCGTAGTAGGCGTTGAAATTGAACAGAGGCTTGTCGCTCTCACCGCGTTTGGTGGAGATGATGATCACGCCGTTGGCCGAACGCGAGCCGTAGACGGCCGCCGCGCTGGCGTCCTTGAGGATGTCGATTTTCTCGATGTCGTTCACGTCGATGTCGGTCATGCTGCCGTTATAGATGATTCCGTCCACGACGATCAGCGGCTCGTCGTTTGCCGAGAGCGACGTCTGTCCGCGGATGGAGATGGCGCCCGGTTCGCCGGCACGCGACGCGCTGCCGACGTTGACGCCGGCCACGTATCCCTGCAGCGCCTGCGACAGGTTCACGTTCGCCGCCATCTCTTTCGCGTTCATGTTGACGCTCACCACCGAGCCGGTCAGGTCGCTCTTCTTCATCGTGCCGTAGCCGACGACGACGACTTCCTCGAGCGCGAGCGCGTCCTCCAGCAGCTTGATTGTGAGAGGAGCGCCACTGCCCGACAGGATACGGACTTCCTGCGTGATATAACCGATGAAGGACACCTGAAGCAGCGCGTCGTCCGCCACGGTCAGCGAGAAACGCCCGTCGACGTCCGTCACCGTCCCGTTCACCGTCCCTTTCTCCATAATATTGGCGCCGATGATCGCTTCGCCGCCGTCGTCGACGACGGAGCCGGTGACCGTCTTTCGCGCCTGTCCGGGCGCCGTCGCGTCCGGAGCCGCCGGAGCGCTTTTCGTGAAGAGGTAGACCTTGCCGTCGCCGATTTCATACGCCAGGTTTGTCCCCCGTGTCAGCTCGTCCAGCACCTGCGTCACATCCGCATCCTTTACATTAATACTCACGCGGCGGTCGAGGTTGACCACCTGCCTGCTGTAAGCCAGCGTCAGGCCGGTCTGCCGGGCGACGGCCCTGAGCGCCTGCTCCACTCTCACGTTGTCCAGCGTAATAGATACTTTCGCGTCCGAGGCGACAGCCGTGAGCGACCACAGGCCGGCGGCAAGCAGAAGAAGCGTACGCCTCACCCGGCCGGAGACTCTTCCGGCCATACCGAAGGGCATTATCCCTTCCATGTTTTTCTTTTTTCCGTTCATACTTTAAGGCAATTTTATTTTAAAGTTAATGTAAATAATCCGACAATCCCCCGATGTCCGCCGGCAAGCCTCCCGGAACTTCCCGCGAGGAATCAGCAAATGCGCCGGCGACCATTTTGGAAGAATATCTTCATACTGATATGAGACACGCGGCGGCGGAAAAAGGATGAGCGGGGAGGGGAGAAAAAATTCAAGATTCAAGATTTGAAATTCAAGATTTGGGACTTGGCGATTCGTTTGTGCCGGCGCGTTGCGTCTCTACGTGCAACGTGTTCTTTGACATATTTGTTTACACTCAAACACATATCCGGTTTGGCTGTTTTCGGAAAATGAACTATCTTTGCCGCTGTAATTTTAATTCAAAAACTGGAAGATTATGGCAATTCCTATCAGAGGTATACCGGTGCTGGAAGGCGAAGTCGCTCGCCGGTTTGTGAAAGAGGCAAAAGAAAACGAGAAGAAGCGGGGTACATACAGGTTTTCCGAAGAATCAGTCGCTTCGTATAAAGGGATTATTGAAAAAGCAAAAAAGTTCGGTACACTGCCATTATAATGCGATTCATGCGATGGGTTTTCTGCTTGATAAGTGCCTGATATTTCCGTTCAATAACGGGACGTTGAAACACTGCCGCCCGTTTTCGTGCGGCGAGAACGATTTGGATGATTTCTTTTCCAGCGACGCCGACAATTACGAACGGCAACTGTTGGGGAAGTCGTACTGTTTCCGTCTGGAAGATGACATGCCGGAGGTTATATG
>JAIRZY010000101.1 GCA_031266995.1 Tannerella sp. | reverse complement strand
TTTCTCCTGCCTGTTTTTTTCTTAACCATTACTTGCTACCGACAGATTGGCGGCTGGGATACACTTATTCTTACCCTTTTTCCTTTTTCTTATAACCCCTTATCCCGAACTCAGGTTATTAGGAAACCTTCCCGGAAGTTCCGGCGAACTTTCCTAACTATTAGGAAACCTTCCCGGAAATTCCGGGAGACTTTCCTAAACATTAGGAAATATTTCCGGAAGCTCCGGTAAATTTCCCTTCCCGGCATTGTCTCCGGATTGTGCCGAACAGCGAACTTTCCTGCATTGCAGTAAACCTTCCCGGAAGTTCCGGCACGCTTTCCTGCATTGCAGTAAACCTTCCCGGAAGTTCCGGCGAACTTTCCTGCGTCGCAGTAAACCTTCCCGGAAGTTCCGGCACGCTTTCCTGCATTGCAGTAAACCTTGCCGGACGCTTCGGCAGACTTTCATATATCTCGCATATCCCTGAAAAAGACGGCCGCCGCGGCGCAGGTTTCGCGCTTCAGGATGCCTTCCGGCGGATGTTTCCGGACTGATTCACACCCCGGAGCTAAATTAAAATATTTATTATCATTTTCATAAGCCGGGATCGGAAGAAAAAGAATATCTTTGCGCCGATGAATAATACATTTGACGGATATCATGAAGAAATCTTATTTCCTGGCTTTTGATCTGGGCGCCACCAGCGGACGGTCTGTGCTGGGCGCCTTCGACGGCGTCAATTTCGAAATGCGCGAGCTGACGCGCTTCGCCAACGCGCCGGTGCCGCTGCACGGCAGGTTTTACTGGAACGTGTTCGGCCTCTACGAATCCCTCCGCGAAGGGCTGCGCGCCTGCGCACGGCAGGGCATCGCGCTTACCTCGATCGGGATCGACACGTGGGGCGTAGACTTCGGATACGTCGGCGCGGACGGGACGATTCTCGGCATGCCCCGCGCCTATCGCGACCCCTATACCGACGGGGCGCCCGAAGAATTCTTCCGCCACGTGATGCCCCGCGAAGACGTCTACCGCCTGACGGGCATACAGATCATGAACTTCAACAGCCTCTATCAGCTCTACCGCGCGAAGGCGCAGGACTTCGCGCCGATGAGGGCGGCCGACAAAATCCTGTTCATGCCCGACCTGCTCGCGTACATGCTGACCGGAAATCAGGTCTGCGAATATACGGAGGCCTCGACCTCGCAGATGCTCAACCCCGCGACGCGACGGTTCGAAACGTCCCTGCTCGACGCGGCGGGACTGCCTGCGACGCTGCTGCATCCGCTGACGGATCCGGGCACCGTCGTCGGCACCCTGACCGACGCGCTGGCCGGCGACACGGGCATAGGGAAAGTGCCCGTCGTGACCGTCGCGGGCCACGACACGGCGTCGGCAGTCCTGGCCGTGCCCGCCGCCGATCCCCATTTCGCCTACCTGAGCAGCGGCACGTGGAGCCTGATGGGTGTCGAAACGGAACGGCCGGTGCTGACGGACGATTCGTTTAAAAATAATTTTACAAACGAAGGAGGCGTCGAGGGAACGACCCGCTTCCTGAAAAACATCACGGGCATGTGGCTGCTCGAGCAGTGCCGCCGGGAATGGACGAAGGCGGGCAGGGAATACTCCTATCCCGACATCGTGAAGATGGCCGGGCAGGCGGGCACGAGCCGCTCGCTGGTGAACCCCGACGACCCGCGCCTGGCCAACCCGCCGAGCATGACGGAAGCGATCGCCGCGATATGCGACGCGACGGATCAGCCCGCCCCGCAGTCGGACGCCGAATACGTCCGCTGCATCTTCGAAAGCCTCGCCAACCGCTACCGCGACGTGCTGGCGCAACTGTCGGGCATGATCCCGTTCCCGATCGAGAAGCTGCACGTCATCGGCGGCGGGTCGCAAAACGCGCTCATGAACCGCTTCACCGCCAGCGCCACCGGCCTGCCGGTCGTGGCCGGCCCCTCCGAGGCGACGGCCATCGGCAACTGCCTGATGCAGGCAAAGGCCGCCGGGCTGGTGAAAGACCGCTGGGAGATACGGCAGATCGTGGCAAAATCGTTTCCGATGGAGACATTCATGCCGGAAAAATAAATAACTGAATAATGGAATAACAGAATCTTGGAATCATTTAAACAGAAACAGAACATGAAAGAAAGTACAATTGAAAAAGCGTATGAACTGGCGGCCGGGCGCTACGCCGCACTGGGAGTAGACGCCGGGCAGGCGATCGAGAAGCTGGGACGCATCTCGCTGTCGCTCCACTGCTGGCAGGCAGACGACGTGAGCGGGTTTGAGAATCAGGGCGGCGACCTGACCGGAGGCATCCAGGTGACGGGCAACTATCCCGGCAAGGCGCGCAACATCGACGAGTTGCGCGCCGACATCCGTAAGGCCACGTCGCTGATAGCCGGCAGCCACCGGCTGAGCCTGCACGAAATCTACGGCGACTTCCGTGGCAAAGCCGTAGACCGCGACGAGGTGGAACCCGTCCACTTCCGGAGCTGGATGGAATGGGCCGCGGCAAACGGCATGAAGCTGGACTTCAACTCCACCTCGTTCTCGCACCCGAAGAGCGGCAACCTGACGCTGGCCAGCCCCGACAGGGCCATCCGCGACTTCTGGATCGAACACACGAAACGCTGCCGCGCCGTCAGCGAAGCGATGGGCGTCTATCAGGGCGACCCGTGCATCATGAACCTCTGGATACACGACGGCAGCAAGGAAGTGCCGGCCAGCCGCCTGAAATATCGCCGGACGCTCGAAGCGTCGCTCGACGAGATTTTCGCCGTCGAGTATGCACACATGAAAGACTGCATCGAGGCCAAGCTCTTCGGCATCGGCATGGAGAGCTACACCGTCGGGTCGTATGACTTCTACCTCGGCTACGGCGCGAAGAAGGGCAAAATCGTCACGCTCGACACCGGCCACTTCCATCTCACGGAAAGCATTGCCGACAAGATCTCGTCGCTGCTCCTCTTCACGCCCGAAATCATGCTGCACGTGAGCCGCCCGGTACGCTGGGACAGCGACCACGTGGTCATCCTCAACGACGACCTGCTGGACCTCGCGCGCGAAATCGTCCGCTGCGACCAGCCGGAACGCATCCACATCGGGCTGGACTATTTCGACGGCACGATCAACCGCATCGGCGCCTACGTCATCGGCTCGCGTGCGACGCAGAAGGCGCTCCTCACGGCGCTCCTCGAACCGTCGGCGACGCTGCAGGACTACGAAGCGCACGGGCAACTGTTCGAACGCCTCGCCCTGCAGGAAGAACTGAAGTCGATGCCGTGGAACGCCGTGTGGGACATGTTCTGCCTGCAACACGGCGTGCCGGCGGGCGAAGACTACATCGCCGAGATTCAGCAGTACGAGAAAGACGTGACCTCGAAACGGTAGCGCGCAAACCTCATGAGCGTACAGACAATGAATACACTTATCGGATTACTGATCATAGCGGTGGGCAGCTTCGGGCAGTCAAGCTCGTACGTACCCATCCGTAAGGTGAAAGGCTGGTCGTGGGAGAGCTTCTGGCTTGCGCAGGGCGTCTTCGCGTGGCTGATATTCCCGCTGCTCGGCGCGCTGCTGGCCGTGCCGGCGGGGGGCAGCCTGTGGCAGACCCTGTCGGTCGACACGCCGGCGGCGCTGAAGGCGGCGGGCTTCGGCATGTTGTGGGGCATCGGCGGGCTGACGTTCGGACTGAGCATGCGCTACCTGGGCGTGGCGCTGGGGCAGTCGCTGGCGCTGGGCACGTGCTCGGCGTTCGGAACCGTCATCCCGGCCGTCATGAAGGGCACGGACCTGTTTCGCGGCAGCGGACTGATCCTGCTGGCCGGCGTTTGCCTCACGCTGGCGGGGATCGCCGTCATCGGATACGCCGGCGGCCTGCGCTCGCGAAACATGACGGACGGGGAGCGGAAGGCGGCCGTAAAGGATTTCGCCCTGACGAAGGGCCTGCTGGTCGCCCTGCTGGCCGGCGTGATGAGCGCCTGCTTTGCGCTGGGACTGGAGGCGGGCGAGCCGCTGGTAGCCGCCGGCGCAAGCGAGCTGTTCAAGACGCTGCCCGCCACGCTGATGGTGACATGCGGCGGGTTCGTGACGAACGCCGCGTACTGCCTGTTTCAAAACGTGAAGAACGGTTCCTATAAAGATTATTTTTCAACACCGGGCGGAATATTCATAAATAATATGTTATTTTGCGCGCTGGCCGGACTGCTGTGGTACTCGCAGTTCTTCGGCCTGGGGATGGGAAAGAGTTTCCTCGAGCCGGGCAGCGTGATGATGGCGTTTTCGTGGTGCATACTGATGGGCTTGAACGTGACGTTCAGCAACGTCTGGGGCATCGTGCTGAAGGAATGGAAGGGCGTTTCAGGCGCTACCGTCGCCGTGCTGGTTGCCGGCCTGGCGATACTCGTCTTTTCGCTCGTCTTCCCGAATCTCTTCTGAGAATGGCTTTATGCATCTTGTTTTTATAAGTAGTTGGATGGAGGATGTCGTGGCAGCACGGTGTCCTCCTGTTTCGGATTCAAAATTCAAGATGCACGATTCAGGATTATAAACAATTTAATAACCGATTTATTACAGAACAAAATGAAACGTATTTATTCATTCTTATCATTCTTATGCCTGACGCTCGCATGCGGCCTGCTCTCGTGTACGGGCAGCAGCCGGCAGGACGCGCAGGCGGGCGATCCGGAAGGAGACGCCGGGCAGGTCGTCGCCGACGCCGAAACGCAGGCGGACGACAGGGGATACATCGTCGCCGTCGGCGACATGGCGCCCGACTTCACGATGACGACGGTTACGGGCGAGGCGATGAAGCTCTCCGACCTGCGCGGCCGGATCGTGATGCTGCAGTTCACCGCAAGCTGGTGCAGCGTGTGCCGCAAAGAGATGCCGTTTATCGAGAGCGACATCTGGCTGAAGCACCGCGACAACGCGAAGTTCGCCCTCTACGGCGTCGACCGCGACGAGCCGCAGGAAACCGTCGCCGCCTTTGTGACGCAGACGGGCGTGAGCTATCCGATGGGGCTCGACCCGGGCGCCGACATCTTCGCGCTCTATGCCGACCGCAAGGCGGGCATCACGCGCAACGTGATCGTCGACACCGACGGGCGGATCGCCTTCCTGACGCGCCTGTACGACACGGACGAGTTTGCGGCGATGTGCGCAAAAATTGACGAACTGCTGAACAGATAATCCTCACACCCTGCTGCAATGAAAAAAGTATTTCTTGGAACCGACCACCCGGCGATTGCCGCCGACGATGTGGAGGCGCTGAGCGCGTGGTACTGCGACGTGCTGGGATACGACGTGTACGCCCGCGTCGACAAACCGGTTTACATCCTCGGCGCGCCCGACGGGACGCTGATCGAAATCATGCCGCGCGACGACACGGCGCGCCCGGCGCGCAACACGTGCACACCGGGCTGGTCGCACCTGGCCCTGCGCGTGTCGGACATCGACGCGGCCATGACGGCCCTCGACCGCCACGGCGTCGCATGGGAAGGCGCCGAGTTCGAAGCCGTCGGCGGAGGGCGCATCCGCAACTTTACCGACCCGGAAGGCAACCTGCTGCAGATCGTGCAGCGACCGGGCAGCCCGCTTTAGCCCCCCATGCCGCTCAACCTGCCGAAGAACCTGCCGGCCGTCGACCTGCTCAAGAAGGAGCACATCTTCGTGATGGACTCGCTGCGCGCGGCGGAGCAGGACATTCGCCCGCTGCGCATCGTGGTGCTCAACCTGATGCCGCTCAAGATTACGACCGAGACAGACCTGATCAGGCTCCTGAGCAATTCGCCGCTGCAGGTCGAGCTTGTCTTCATGAAAATCAGAGGGCATCAGCCGCGGAACACGCCCGTCGAACACATGCGCACCTTCTATCGCGACTTCGACGGGATGCGCGGCGAGTGTTTCGACGGCATGATCGTCACCGGCGCGCCCGTCGAGCAGCTTCGCTTCGAGGAGGTCACCTACTGGGCGGAGCTGAAGGAAATCCTCGACTGGGCGCGCACGCACGTGACTTCCACGTTATATATATGCTGGGCCGCGCAGGCCGGCCTCTACCACTTCTACGGCATCCCCAAGTATGACCTTCCGGTCAAGATGTCCGGCGTCTTCAGGCACAGGATGCTGGAGCCATACCGGGCGATCTTCCGCGGATTCGACGACGAGTTCTACGTCCCCCACAGCCGCCACACGGAGATACGGCGCGCCGACATCCTGCGCACGGCGGGGCTCACGCTGCTCTCCGAGAGCGACGAGGCGGGCGTATACATGGTCATGGCGCGCGGCGGGCGCGACTTCTTCATCACCGGACACTCCGAGTATGCGCCGGGCACGCTCCACGACGAGTACGTGCGCGACACGGGCCGCGGGCTGCCCGCCGCCATGCCGGTCAACTACTACCGCGACGACCGCCCGGACAGTCCCCCCGTCGTGCGCTGGCGCTCACATGCCAACATGCTCTTCATCAACTGGCTCAACTACTACGTCTATCAGGAGACGCCCTTCCGCGTGCAGGACATCCCCGCGATGGGGGAGCTTTGATTCAAGATTCAACATTCGAGATTCAGGATTCAATACTCCGCCCGGCGCAGTCTCGGGAGCAGTGTCGTCCACTTAAGGACTGACGCCGTACGGCGTCCGACGTGGATAACCCCGCAGCAAGCGCAGCGCAGCCCGGGGCGACAGACGGCCCCTCTCCTCCCGAACTGCGCCAGCAGTTCAACCCGCGACGGGGTTGCAGAGACGCGATGCCTCGCGTCTCTACCCCGAGCTGCGCTGCCGCTTGCAGGGGGTTATCCATCTTAGACGCCTTCCGGCGTCAATCCTTAAGTTGATGACACCGGTCTCCCGACCCGACGCAGTCCGGAGACTGGGCCGGGCGCGGGGCGGCCGGCCGTCGCCGCCGCCGCGGGAGCGAGCGCCGCGGAAGCCTGACCGGTGCGCCGCTGCGGGACGTCGCGCTCCGCGGCCGGTCGCTCCGCGCAGGTCGACGGCGCGGCGAGCGTAGAGACGCGATGCATCGCGTCTCTACCCCGAGCTGCGCTGTGCCTGCTGCATGAAGCATGACAGATAAACGGTGAATACTCCCGCCGGGCGCAGGCGTTCGGAGATACGGCCGGGCCGTACGGAGGGCTTGACGGGTGATTCATCCTAATGATTGAGCGACTCAACCTTTTGGTTGGATAATTCAACCTTAAGGTTGGATAACTCATCCTTAAGGATGACAAATTCATTCTTAAGAATGGATAACTCATTCTTAAGAATGATAGACTCAGACTTAAGGTTGGATAACTCATTCTTAAGAATGACAGACTCAGA
This sequence comes from Tannerella sp., assembly GCA_031266995.1. GTDB lineage: Bacteria > Bacteroidota > Bacteroidia > Bacteroidales > Tannerellaceae > Tannerella. The sequence continues at coordinate 5,340 of JAIRZY010000101.1, read as the reverse complement.
CTTAAGGTTGGATAACTCATCCTTAAGGATGACAGACTCAGACTTAAGAATGGATAACTCATTCTTAAGAATGACAGACTCAGACTTAAGGCTGGATAATTCGTCCTTAAGATTGACAGATTCATTCTTATGGTTGATGGACTAAACCTTATGGAGTGTAAATTCGGCCACAAGGTTTATCCTTCCGGCTGCGCGGACTGATATTTCATTTGCGAAGCTGAATATTAGAGATCTGTGGATGGAACGGGAGGGAATGCGGACGGGAGGCGTTGGGGTTTCGCCGGGAGACGCGGCTCTGCGTCCGGGGCTGCGGGGGACGTGGATGCGGCGTGCGGGCGAGGTGGGGGGCTACGGGTTGCGGCGGTTTGACGCGGCGCGGCGATGGATGAAGCGGTCGGCCCGGTCGAAGAGCCACGCGACGTTGCGGTTGGCGAAGATGTAGAACCATGCGAGGGGGACGAAGGTGAAGATGAGGCGCTTGTAGGAGTAGCGCATGATGGCTTCGAGGGAGTCCCATACGAGGCGGAGCTGGTAGATGAGCGCGGTACAGAGGATGATGACGAGGAGGAGGAGGAGGAGGGTGACGGCGTGGTCGCGGTGGCGGCAGAGGTGTGGGATGGCGGCGAGGGCGGCGAGGGCGAGGGCGATGAAGGTGAGGCCGTAGTAGGTGGTGTTGGTCAGCAGCGCCCATTCTTCGCGGAGGATGGCGGCGAGCTTGGCGCCGTCCCAGAAGGGGGTGGTGATGAGGACGGATTCCGCTTCGAGGTGGTGCGCTTTCAGGAAGAGGGTGTAGAAGATGAAGGGGAAGGCGCAGAGGGCGGCGTAGAGGGCGAAGCGGGGGAGGCGGCGGTGGCGCGCGTCGTGCACGAGGAGGACGGTGCAGGCGGCGGCGACGAAGGCGGGGCCTTCGCTGCGGGTCCAGACGTTGAGCATCAGCAGGGCGGCGGAGATCCAGAGGAGGGAGGGTATCTTCCGGTAGTACCAGGCGATGAAGTAGAGGAGGCCGGCGGAGGCGAAGAGGGCGTGGGTGAAGTTGATGCCCGACATGGAGGAGAAGCCGAGCATTTCGGGCGTGACGATGACGAAGAGGGTGGCGAGGGCGGCGGCGAGGGGGGTGACGAAGCGGCGGGTGACGCCGTAGAAGATGAGGATGAAGGAGAGGAATATGAGCGCGTTCACGATCTTGGACGTGGCGGCGCCGAGCGTGTAGACCCAGGCGTAGGCGAGCTGCGAGAAGGGCGGGTAGGAGATGTAGGAGGCGGCGCCGCGCATGGCATAGTTGGGGTCGGTAAAGAGGCTGAGCGCCTTCAGCGTGCCTTCGCGCCCGGCGGCCATGCCGATGAGGTCGTATCCGCGCACGCTGTCGGTGTCGAACGTCGGGAAGTACATCGTCTTGGTCACGTTCATCACCGCTACCGTCGCGATCAGTGCGACGCACAGCAGCCAGGGCGCGCCGATGGCCTGGGGGTCGAACGTGCGGGCGTCGCGCCACCATTCGGCCAGGCGGCGGCGGATCGTATACAGGTATGCGCCCGCGGCGGCCGTCATCGCCAGCGTGGCGGCGAGCACCGGCCACACCGTAATCCCGACGCCGGCCCAGTCGAGGCATACCATGAGGAAGGTCTGCGCTCCCATGCCCAGCGGGAAGGCGAGGCCGAGAAGCTCGACGGGCTTCAGGCGCTGCGAGATGCACAGCGCGAGGCAGAGGCCGGCAAGGGTGGTGAGGGTGAGTCCGAACAGTGTCATGAGTTGTTTCTTTAATTATGAATGATCAATTGTGAATGATGGGTCTTTGAATTTTGAATCCCGAACCTCCTATTCTCTTTTCTTTGGAAGGACGGCGAAGGGGGCGCGCTGCTCGACGGCGTAGTCGAGGTCGTCGTAGCCGTGCGTGGCGCATATCGCCACGTGCGTCGCTTCGGAACACAGCGAGTTCGTTTCCGCCTCGTCGCGGTAGACTACGCGCCGGGGATAGACGAAGTGCATGACCCACATCTTGCTCTCAATATTGTTGGTCAGCCGCATACCGCCCGCTTCTTCGGTAATGACGCCCCGGGGCGGGAAGAGGATGATGGCGTCTTCGGGCGTATTCTTCACGATGTAGCTCAGGAAACTGTAGTCAAAGCCCAGCTTCATCTGCAGCCTCTCCTCCAGCGTCGCGTCCGGATGCTGGCGGATAAAGTCCCAGTTGCCGCGGAGGTATCCCTCCCACGTCCAGCGGTAGCCCGCGTTGTGCGTCACGCTCAGATAGACGCCGAGCGCCACCACGCCGGCTACGAGCAGGCTGCGCAGGCCGAACGCCCGCCCGAACCACTGCCGCACCCGTCCGTGCGCCTCCCGTTTGCCGGGCGACGGCACCGGTGGCGATACGCGCCGGGCGGCGACTGTCTTTTTCTGTTTTTTCCCCATATCAATCAGTGAATATTATGCCGCCGGCGGCGATCCGTGATTATGTACATAAACTTGCGCGCCGTGAAATTCCACAGCAGAACGGCCGCAGTCGAAATCACCTTGCTCAGCAGGTAATGAAGATGCAGCGCGTCGGTAAAAAAATACATCAGCCCCGTGTCGAAAAGCAGCCCGACGACGCCCACAAGGCCGTAGATCATGAACTCCACCTTCCCGTTCCCGATACCGCCGCGGAAGACGAACCGCTTGCACAGCGCGTAATTGACCGTCAGCCCGGCAAGAAACGACAGCACGTTCGACACAAGGTAATACATGCCGCACAAGTCGGTAAGCGCAAACAGGCACGCGAAATTCACCGCCGCCGCAACGCCGCCCACGAGCGCGTAGCGCAGCAACTGCACCGGGGCGCTGTCCGTATCCTTCACAAGCAGGTCACCGATCAGTCGTCTCATGATATTCCTCTTCCGTGTTTACGTTCCACACGTTGCTCCTGTCCGTGCGGCCTTCCCTGATGTTGCGCACGGCCTCGATGGCGGTGAGCATCGAGTGATCCATATTGTTGTAGCGGTGCTGCCCGTTGCGCCCGATGCAGAACAGGTTTTCCAGGCCGTCGAGGAAGCGCTTCACCCCGTCCAGCTCGTAATACGTGCCGAAATACGAGGGATACGCCTTCCTGACCTTCACCTGCACGGCGTCCAGCACGTCTCCGCGGTCGACGATGTCGATCTTCACAAGCTCGTCCACCGCCATCCTGATAAACTCCTCCTCCGTCATCTGCCACATCGCGTCGCCCTCGGCGCAGAAGTATTCCAGCCCGAGCCATACCGTATTCGCATAATCCTCGACCAGATATGGCGACCAGTTGCTGAACACCTGCAGGCGCCCGATCTTCACGTCGCGCTCCTGGATGTATATCCATGTGTCGGGCGTACGGTTGCCGTCCACCTGCGCCCGGCCTCCGCTGCCCGCCTTCATCCGCTTCACGAGCAGTCCCACCGTAATAAAATCGCGGTAAGGCAGCCCTGCCGCGATGCGCCGCACGTCTGCCGGGACGCTGATGCCCTCGATCGCCGCCACAAGGTCGCAGACGGGCATCGACGACAGGAAATAGTCGCACGCCACATTCTCCGTCCGCCCGTCCCTTTCGACGTCGACGGAGACCACGCGGCTGCCCTCGACGTGTATCTTCTTCACCTCGCTCTGCAGGTGTATCTCTCCTCCGCCCTGCCCGACTTCGTCCGCTACCGTTTCCCACAACTGCCCCGGCCCGTATTTGGGATACATGAACTGCTCTATCAGCGACGTCTCCGTCCGCCGCTTCCGCCCGAACCTTTTGGCCAGCATGTCGCGCAGCACGGCCGAGACCGAGACGCCCTTCACCCGCTGGCTGCCCCAGTCCGCACCCAGCCGGCTCGGGTGGACGCCCCACACCTTCTCGGTATAGTCCTCGAAAAACAGCCGGTAGAGCGTCTTCCCGAAGTGGTTGATGTAAAAGTTTTCGAGCGACGTCTCCGGCCGCCTGTGCAGCCGGGCGCCGGCATAATCCATCCCGGCACGCAGCGTGCGCCACAGTCCCATGTTCATAAACGTCGCAGGCTTCAGCGAGATGGGGTAATCGAAAAACCTGCGCAGGAAAAAGATGCGCGACACGCGCCGGCGCACGAGCATCACGCGGTCGTCCGTTTCCGGATCGGGGCCGCCGGCGGCAAGCGGCTTGCTGTCGTCGCCGAGCAGGACGTCGTCGAGGGACGGACGGCCCTGAAGCGGCATCACGCGTTCCCACCATTCCATGATTTCCCTGCTTTTCGAGAAAAAACGGTGGCCGCCAATATCCATGCGGTTCCCTTTATACCGCACGGTTTGCGAGATACCGCCCGCAACCGCGGCCGATTCGAATACCACGGGGTGGACACCCGTCTGCCGCAGCAGTTCGCAGGCCGCCGTCAAGCCTGCAGGGCCTGCGCCGGCGATCACTGCCGTGCCGGAGTGGGGAGAGGTGTGCTTCTGTTTCGGTACTGTCGGGTTCAGATTCAGGTTCATATAGTATCAGGTTAAAAATGAATGACCGGAAACGAAAGCGCAGCGCAGGGAATACGGCACACACGTGGCCCGCCAGCCTCCTGCACACAAAAGAAGGCACGTCTCCACTTCGCGGAAACATGCCTTCGACACAGCACTTATGGCAATATATAAACTACTGTATATGAGTGTTATGCCCCCCCCCGAAAAATATCCGGATACAGCGCCCGAAAGCCTGCAACCTGCCGACCGTTCAGCGCCGTATGCCTTTACCGCAAAGAGAGAGCACACCGTATTCATGGACTGTTACTGTTAAAAACGATGGCAAAAATAAGGAAACATTTTAAACTAAACAAGAAAAAAACGCTCCCGCTAAAAATATATTTCGCCGAAAAACTCCGGACAGTGAAAGTTCGGCTGCGGCAGGTCGACCGGATTCCACGTGACGTAGTGCGGATTCTCCGTCGCGTCGGCGCATTTGCAGAAGTTCCCGAAAATCCGCTCTGGCAGGCGGGCAGGCTCCAGCTCCATCAGGCCGAACGGGATGGCGACGGTCAGCTCCCAGGCGAAAATGCCTTTCCGCTCGGCGAACGCTTCGCACGGCAGCGATGCGTGGCGGCGGATGCTGCGAAACTCGTCCGCCGTCAGCGGGGCGCTGTCCGTGCGCGTGCGGTGACGCTCCGAGTAGCACGTGCCGATGCAGTTAAACTCGAAGTTGAGGTAGTTCATCTCGCCGTCGCGCCGCATGAAAAACTCGACGCAACTGTCGGGGTGCACATGCGCACCGTCGCAACCCGACACGGCGCGCAGCGACAGGCCCCGCACAAAGTAGTGGATATACAGATCCTTCGCCCCGCGGGCGATGTCGAACACGGCCACGGGCCGGTACGGAAAGGCGGCCGCCCAGTTCAG
>JAIRZY010000089.1 GCA_031266995.1 Tannerella sp. | reverse complement strand
GAGGCAGGCAAACAAGTCGCCGAACTGAGAAAAAACACGGTCTCGGAACTGAAAATGTATGCCACTCAGTCTATTGAAGCATTGAAAAGCGAAGTGACCAATCTGATTACGGGACAAGTCGTGTCCGACAACGTCAAAGCCCTTGCCACTGACCCCGAATTTATGAAAAAAATCGTTCTCGAAATCGCCAAAGGATGGGTAACGCAGGAGCCGGTAATCATTCAGACATCTGATGCAAAGACGCTTACAGATTATTTCGTATCCAATGCAAAAGAATTGCTGAACAAAGGCGTGAAAATCGAACAAGTCAGTGGTAAACCGGCATCGTTTTCCATTCTGCCAGCCGACGGTTCATATAAGATAAACTTCGGCGAAGACGAGTTTGTGACTTATTTCAAGGATTTTTTGCGCCCGCAAGTAATTGAAATGCTGTTCAAATGAGCAAATATTATTACTTAGTATCGGGCCTTCCGGACATTGCTTTAGATAATACAAAACAGGTTTACACAGTCTCGTCGTTCAAGAACGAAATCGAGGGAATATTGTCTTGGCAGGATCGCGATTTGCTAATACCTTTTTTTCAGAGGTTTGACAATCAGAATTTGCTGATTTTCCTCAAACTGAAAAATCAGCCATTCGACACGCGTGGCACTGTCGCATACGACGACATCGCCGCATTGCACGTCGCACTGAGAGACGAGGGGAAATTTACTGAAAACAAGCTTGTTCCTCCCTATTTTCCCGCATTCGTTAAAGAATATCTTGCAAGCGAGGAAAAAGGAGACACTTCTCTGATTTCGTGGGAAGACCGCCTTTCCGCATTGTATTATGAGCATGCAATGAAAATCTCTAACCGCTTTATTTCCGGCTGGTTCGAACTCAATCTGAACATCGGAAACGTTCTGACGGCTATTAACTGCCGCAATCACAAGCTCGACAAAGCCGCGTATATCGTCGGTCACAACGAGGTGGCTGAATTGCTGCGTAGTTCGAGCGCCCGCGATTTCGGACTGGGCGAAACGGTCGATTACCTGCCCGAACTGTTCCGCATTGTCGAAGAGCCGAACCTTATGATGCGCGAACGCAAGACCGATCAGTTGAAATGGGCCTGGCTGGATGAGCAGATTTTCTTTAAGACATTTGATATTGAGTCGGTTTTTGCTTACCTGCTGCGCATCGAAATGATCGAACGCTGGACGTCGCTCGACAAGGAAAAAGGCGAACAGAATTTCAGGGAACTCGTCGGAGCAATCAAGCGCGAAAGCGCCGGCGTACTGGACGAATTTAAAAAGAATAATATAAGATAAGTATATGGCTACAAAAGGAATTGTAAAAGGAATTGTTTCCAATCTGGTGACGGTGGGAGTGGACGGCGCCGTGTCGCAGAACGAAATCTGCTACATCACTGTAAACGGTGTCAGGCTCATGGCCGAAGTCATCAAAATAATTGGAAAGAATGCTTACGTACAGGTATTTGAAAGTACGCGCGGTATGCGGGTCGGCGATGAAGCCGAGTTCGTAGGCCACATGCTCGAGGTTACTCTGGGACCTGGCATGCTGTCGCGTAATTACGACGGACTGCAAAACGATCTGCACAAGATGGAAGGCGTATTCTTGAAACGTGGAGAATACACTTTCCCGCTGAACAAGACGCAGTTGTGGGACTTCAAACCGTTGGCCAAAGTCGGTGATACCGTCTCGGCCGGTTCGTGGATGGGTGAAGTGGAAGAAAACGCCCAGCCGCACCGCATCATGGTTCCGTTCGGTTTTACAGGCAATTACACGGTAAAGAAAATTGCTGCTCCCGGACAGTACACCATTGAGCAGGTGATAGCCATCGTGACGGACGGCGACGGGAATGACCGCGACGTCACCATGACGCAAAAATGGCCTGTGAAAAAGGCTATTACCTGCTATCGGGAAAAACCGCGCCCATACAAGCTTCTGGAAACGGGCGTACGCATCATTGACACTGTAAATCCCATCGTGGAAGGCGGTACGGGCTTCATTCCCGGGCCGTTCGGAACGGGGAAGACAGTCCTTCAACATGCCATTTCCAAACAGGCGGAGGCCGACATCGTCGTCATCGCGGCGTGTGGCGAACGCGCCAACGAAGTGGTTGAAATTTTCGTCGAGTTTCCCGAACTCGAAGATCCGCATACAGGTCGCAAGTTGATGGAACGTACCATCATCATTGCCAACACTTCCAATATGCCGGTGGCGGCCCGTGAAGCATCCGTATATACGGCGATGACGATTGCCGAATACTACCGCAACATGGGGCTGAAAGTGCTGCTGATGGCGGACTCGACTTCGCGCTGGGCGCAGGCATTGCGCGAGATGTCCAACCGTCTGGAAGAACTTCCGGGTCCCGATGCATTCCCGATGGATCTCTCGGCTATTGTGGCAAATTTCTATGCACGCGCAGGTTACGTGAATCTGAGCAACGGTGAAAGCGGCTCGGTCACGTTCATCGGAACGGTTTCGCCCGCAGGCGGTAACCTGAAAGAGCCTGTCACCGAGAACACGAAGAAAGTCGCCCGATGCTTTTACGCCCTCGAACAGGCGCGCGCCGACCGCAAGCGCTATCCGGCAGTCAACCCGATTGACAGCTACTCGAAATATCTCGAATATCCCGAATTTCAGAACTATATCGCCGAGCATATTTCGCCCGAATGGATTGCGCAGGTGAACGAGGTCAAAACCCGCATGTTTCGCGGAAAGGAGATTGCGGAGCAAATCAACATCCTCGGCGACGATGGCGTACCGGTAGACTACCACGTCACGTTCTGGAAATCGGAGCTGATTGATTTCGTGATTCTTCAGCAGGATGCTTTTGATTCGGTTGACGCCGTCTCCCCGCTCGAACGTCAGCAATATATGATGGAACGCATAGTGGGTATTTGCCATACGGATTTTAAATTCAACGGTTTCACGGAGGTTGCCGATTATTTCAAGCGGATGATAAACCTCTTCAAGCAGATGAATTATTCCGAATTTAAGAGCGAACGCTTCGAGAACTACAACCTGCAGTTGGATGAATTACTGAAAGAAGCAAATGTTTAACCCCTGAACGAAAATCAAATAGATATGGCAACAAAAGCATTTCAAAAGATATTTACGAAAATCACGCAAATCACCAAGGCGACATGCTCGCTGAAGGCGACAGGCGTTGGTTACGATGAACTGGCTTCGGTAGACGGCAAACTGGCGCAGGTAGTGAAAATCATCGGCGACGAGGTCACGCTGCAGGTTTTTTCCGGTACGGAAGGGATTCCTACAAACGCCGAAGTCGTGTTCATGGGCAAGGCGCCGTCGCTGAAAGTAGGCAAGCAGTTGGCCGGCCGGTTTTTCAATGCGTATGGCGAGCCTGTCGACGGTGGGCCCGTACCCGAAGGCCGTGAAGTGGAAATCGGCGGCCCGTCGGTAAATCCCGTACGGCGCAAGCAGCCGTCCGAACTGATTGCGACCGGCATCGCCGGTATCGACCTGAATAATACGCTCGTCACAGGACAGAAGATCCCTTTCTTCGCCGATCCCGACCAGCCGTTCAACCAGGTCATGGCGCTGGTGGCATTGCGCGCCGAGTCGGACAAGATTATCCTCGGCGGCATGGGAATGACAAACGACGACTACCTGTTTTTCAAAAACACGTTCAGCAACGCCGGAGCGCTGGATCGCATCGTGAGTTTCATCAATACGACGGAAGACCCTTCGGTAGAGCGTATTCTGGTGCCCGACATGGCGCTGACGGCTGCCGAATATTTCGCAGTCGAAAAGCATGAGAAGGTGCTCGTCCTGCTGACGGACATGACGAACTATGCCGACGCCCTCTCCATCGTATCGAACCGCATGGATCAGATTCCATCGAAAGATTCGATGCCCGGATCGCTCTATTCCGACCTGGCTAAGATATACGAGAAAGCCGTACAGTTCCCCGACGGAGGTTCGATTACGATTATCGCCGTAACAACCCTGTCGGGCGGAGACATTACGCACGCCGTGCCCGACAATACGGGATATATCACGGAAGGACAGTTGTATCTGCGTCGCGACAGCGATGTCGGCAAGGTGATTGTAGACCCGTTTCGCAGCCTCTCGCGCCTGAAGCAGTTGGTTGTCGGCAAGAAAACGCGCGAAGACCATCCGCAGGTGATGAACGCCGCCGTCCGCCTCTACGCCGATGCCGCCGATGCGAAAACGAAGATGGAGAACGGTTTCGACCTGACGGACTACGATACCCGCGCGCTGGCCTTTGCCCGCGACTATTCGGGCAAACTGCTGGCCATCGACGTCAACCTGAATACGACCGAGATGCTCGACGTGGCGTGGGGACTGTTTGCCGAACATTTCAAGCCCGAGGAAGTGAATATCAAACAGGAGCTGGTCGACAAATACTGGATAAAACAACAATAAAAGAACGCAAATGGCTCTGACGTTTCAATATAACAAGACTTCGCTCCAGCAACTGGAAAAGCAACTGAAGGTGCGCGAACGCTCCCTGCCCACAATCAAGAGCAAGGAAAGCGCATTGCGCATGGAAGTGAAACGTACCAAAGATGAAGCGGTTGCACTGGAGAAACAGTTGGAAGGCGAAATCCGCCACTACGAATTTATGATGTCGCTATGGAACGAGTTCAAGCCCGAACTGGTGACGGTGAAAGACGTCCGGCTGTCGACGAAGAAAATCGCCGGCGTGCTGGTACCGGTACTGGACGGGATAGACTTCGAAACAGCGCGTTACAGCCTGTTCAACTCTCCTTCGTGGTACGCGGACGGCATCGAACTGCTGAAGCGGCTGGCAAGCACGGGCGTAGAAGTGGAATTTACGCACCTCAAGCTCACGATGCTGGAACGCGCCCGCCGCAAGACGACGCAGAAGCTGAATCTGTTTGAAAAAGTGCAGATTCCGGGCTACAAAGACGCAATTCGCAAAATCAAGCGATTCATCGAAGACGAAGAAAGCCTCTCCAAGTCGTCGCAGAAAATCATGCGCGCCAATCAGGAAAAACGAAACGCCAAAAACGGGGAGGACGCAGCATGATCGTCAAGATGAGTAAATACGCCTTTCTGGTATATCACAAAGAATACGAAACCTTCCTCAACCGGATGCGGGACATGGGCGCCGTACACGTCAGGGAAACGCAGCCGGCCGCCGAACAGCCACACATGCAACAGTTGCTGGCCGAACGCAAGCGGCTGCAAACACAACTGCGACTGCTGAAAAAAATACAGGAAGAAAAAGCCAACGAGGATAAGAAAAAACCGCTCACCCTTGCCCCCGCACGCCCCGTCACGGAAGAAGAAGGCGCCGCGCTGCTGAACCGCATCGAACAGTTGAACGAGCAAATCGGCGAACAGCACACCCTCCAGCAGTCCATACGGAAAGACCTGGCCGCCATCAGCCTCTGGGGCGAGTTCGAATACGGGAATATCACCCGCCTGCAGACGGCCGGATACGACGTCGCGTTTTTCACCTGTCCCTCGTCGCGCTACGACACGGCGTGGGAAGACACGCACTGCGCGTTTGTGATAAACGAAGTGCAATCCGTCACTTACTTCATCACCATCGCGCCGTGCGGCACGCCGGCAGAGATCGACGCCGAACGCGCCAAACTGCCCGACAGCAGCCCCGCCCGGCTTCGCGAACAGTTGCGCCTCGCACAGGAACGGACGGACGCGCTGAGCGGCGAGCTTGCCGCGATGGCAGTGAACGACTGCCGCACGCTGGAAGCGTATGACACCCTGCTGTCAAACGATTTTGCATGGAAAAACGTACACCTCCAGACCGTTCGCGAAGCCGGCGACCGCCTGATGCTGCTCGAAGGCTGGATCCCGGCCGCGCAGGAAAAGGAAATGGAGCAGGCGATGGACAGTAACGGCTACTTCTGCCGCAAACTGAAAGTGACGCCCGAAGACGACGTCCCGATCCAGTTCCGTAACAACCGCTTCGCACGCCTGTTCGAACTCATCAGCCGGCTCTACATGCTGCCAAAATACAGCGAGCTGGATCTGACACCGTTTTTTGCACCCTTTTTCATGATCTTCTTCGGGCTGTGTCTCGGCGATTCGGGCTACGGGCTGCTCCTGCTGCTCGTGGCCAGCGGCGTCAAGCTGTTTATGAACAGGAAACTGTCGCCGCAGATGAGGCCCGTCCTTTCGCTGGTGCAGATACTTGGCGCCTCGACACTCGTCTGCGGCCTGCTGACGGGCGCCTTTTTCGGCGCCAGCATATACGACTGGGGCATACCGGCGTTCGACGCGCTGAAAGAGAAGGTTGCGCTCGACAACAACCAGATGTTCATGCTTGCGCTCATACTGGGCGTCGTCCAGATTCTGTTCGGGATGTGCCTCAATGCGACGAACAGGATTATACGCTTCGGATTTGCGCACGGACTGTCTACCATCGGATGGATCGTGCTGCTGCTCAGCATGGGCGTGTCGTTTCTGCTGCCGTCCGTGCTGCCGATGTTCGGGACGGTGCATACGATTGTGATCGCCGTGTCGGGCGTGCTGATTTTCCTGCTCAACTCGCCGGGCAAGAACCCGCTGCTCAATATCGGGCTGGGACTGTGGGACACGTACAACATGGCGACCGGGCTGCTGGGCGACGTCCTGTCATACGTCCGCCTGTTCGCCCTCGGGCTGTCGGGCGGCATCCTGGCCAGCGTTTTCAACAGCCTGGCCGTGGGGATGAGTCCCGATATCGTCGTCGTCGGGCCGCTGATCACGGTACTGATCTTCGTGATCGGCCATGCCGTCAATATCTTTATGAACGTACTGGGCGCGTTTGTGCACCCGATGCGTCTGACGTTTGTCGAATTTTTCAAAAACTCCGGCTACGAAGGTGGCGGGAGCGCATATAATCCGTTTAAGTGGAACAGATAATTAATTAATAATGTAAATATTCAAAACTATGGAACCAAATTTATTATTAGCGTATGTGGGCGTTGCAATAATGCTCGTTTTGTGTGGAGTCGGAAGCTCGTATGGCGTCACCATTGCAGGAAATGCAGCGGTAGGCGCGTTGAAGAAAAACAGCGGCGCGTTCGGTCAGTATGTCGTACTCGCCGCATTGCCGGGCACGCAGGGCCTGTATGGCTTCGCGGGCTATTTCATGCTTCAGATGATTTTCGGGGTGCTGACGCCGGAGATCACCGCCTTTCAGGCAGCGGCCGTGTTCGGCTGCGGGCTTATACTGGGAGCCGTCGGGCTGTTTTCCGCCCTCCGGCAGGGCGCCGTCTGCGCCAACGGCATCGCCGCCATCGGACAGGGACATGACGTGTTTACCAATACGCTGATTCTTGCCGTATTCCCGGAGCTGTATGCCATCGTGGCGCTTGCCGTCGTCTTCCTGATCGGGGGAGCGATATAGTTCGCGCTGCGGGACGCGGGATTCAGCGATTCGGCGAGTCGCGCGATCCGGGAGGACTGCAGCGTCAGCGTACGCACAGTAAAAATGTGAGGATGAGCCTGTTCATTCTCACATTTTCTTTTTTGACCGCGGGAATGAGTACCTGTAAAAATGACCTGTTTGCCGGCCATATCTCATGATTTACGGCCGTAAATCATGTTTCCCGGCTGTAAATCATGTTTTCCGGCTGTATCTCATGATTTCTGGCCGTAAATCATGTTTTCTTGGCCGTAAATCATGTTTTACGGCCGTATCTCATGATTTCCGGCCGTAAATCATGTTTTACGGCCGTAAATCATGTCTTCTGGCCGTAAATCATGTCTTCTGGCCGTAAATCATGTTTTCTGGCCGTAAATCATGTCTTCCGGCCGGAGGTCATGTCTTCCGGCCGGAGGTCATGTCTTCTGGCCGGAAGTCATGACTTTTCGCCGGAAGTCATGGCTTTTCGCCGGAAGTCATGGCTTCCGGCCAAATACACCGATGGCCATCCGGAGGTCAAAGCCGCTGCATGCCCCCGAACTTTTGAATCCTGAATTTTGAATCTTTGAATTTCTTAAAGCGCAAATCCCGGCGTGCGATGAATCCACTGCCCCCGCGTAAAGTCGGGAAAGTCGACCAGCGCCCCTCCGCGGGCAACGGACATCTCCGACAGGGCGGATATGGCGCTCCACGCCGCCGCGTCGTAGCAGTCCATCGGCGCGGGTCGTCCGTTGCGGATCGCGTCGACGAAGTCATACATCATGATGTAGTCCATCCCGCCGTGTCCCGCTTCGCGCGCCCGGGCTTCCAGCGTGCGCCACATCCCGTGATCGTATTTCCCGAACCATTCGTCCGCCTCGTCCCAGCGATGCGGCTGCGACTGGCCTTCGACGTAGACGTGGTCGCCGTCGTTCATCCACAGGCCGTTGGTGCCCTGAATGCGGAACCCGAGCGAATAGGGGCGCGGCGAACTGGTGTCGTGCGTGACGACGACCGTCTGCCCGTTCGCACACTTGATCATCGTCGTCACGATGTCGCCCAGATTGAAACGGAGCGCTGCATACGGATGGTCGGCGCCGCCCCTGTCGACGATAAATTTGTGCAGCCCGCGCGACTGCGTAGCCATCGACGCGAGGGCGAGGAAACGGTTGCCGCGGTTGATGTCCATGCAGTGCGCCACCGGCCCGACGCCGTGGGTGGGATAGATGTCGCCGTTGCGCCTGACCGCGTGCTGCGTGCGCCACTGCGCCTCGGCATAGGCGTCGCGGCCCATGCGCAGCTCGCCGCCCGCGCGGTAGGAATACTGCGAGCCGTCGTTAAACTTGATGTCGCGCAGGTCGTGCTCATAGCCGCATCCGCCGTGCAGCATCTCGCCAAACAGTCCCTGGCGCACCATGTTGAGCGCCGCCATGCAGTCGCGCCGGTAGCAGACGTTTTCGAGGATATTCAGCCTGCTCCCCGTCGATTCCGAGACGTTGACCAGGTCCCAGCACTCCTCCAGCGTGTTGGCCGCCGAGACCTCGACGCCGACGTAGGGCACGCCCGCCTTCATGGCCGCCACCGCCATCGGGGTATGCCACTCCCACGGGCTGGCGATGATGATGCAGTCGAACTCCTCGTTGTTGAGCATCTGTTCATAGGCATATTCACTGCCCGTATACGCCTTCGGTTCCGGCGCATTGAGGCTGGCGATGTGTTTCAGCGTACGTTCGAGCGGCCCCTGCTGCGTGTCGCAGACGGCTACGATCCGGTTCCCCTCAATGGCAAGCACGTTGTTGATATGTTCCTGGCACCGCGACCCTGTCCCGATGAAGCCGAAGCGCAGTTTGCCGTCATCCCGACCGGCCGCCTTCCGCCCACGGGCCGTTTCGGACGGCACGTTCGCCGGCGAGGCACTCATCCGGTTCGCGACCGCCAGACCTGCTGCGCCGATGCCGGATACTACTGTTTTCCTGATAAAAGAGCGACGAGAATTTTCCATAATTCAATACAATTATAAATGTTTATTCATATCGCAAAGTTAAACTTTATTCCGGGAACAGCAAAATCCGCATTATATAAACGGATTCAATCCAAATTGTCGCATCGGGAAATCATTTCTATGCAGGCACCCCGCTCGGCGAAGGCTCTCGCCCAGTGTCGTCAACTTAAGCCGAAAAGGCTCTGAAAGAGCAAAATTTTCATAACCGGGGGTCGCGACCTCCGGAAAGGATACACATGCCGGCTACTGCCTGAAAGGCAGAACAGAAACGGTTATTCACGCTTAAAATACTGCCTTTCCGCTTCCGCAGGTCAAGACCTGCGGTTACGAAAATCCGACTTTTCAAGTCGCTGCCCGCATCTTCGTAAGGACGTCAGTCCTTAAGTTGACGACATTGGGCTGAAGCCTTCGCCGGGCAGAAGTATAATCGCGCGACAATTTGAATTGCACCCTTATACAAACAGTTTCAATCATTGAAGCATTGAATTTTCGACAATTTTCTTTTTCTGGCGGCGACCACCCGCCCGGCAAACGAAAACGAAGCCGGGCCACTGCAAAACAAAACGGCAACCCCATTTCGGGATTGCCGCTCGTCTTATGATATTACGCTGTGAATAACTTGCCTTTGCGCCTTATCGGGAAACCCGGGGATTATAAAATCCGCCTATCCCGTCATCCGCTGATTCGCCGGGGCGATACACGAAACCGTGCCGCGCACAGTACGCATACGTAACCACTATTCGGCGCCCTTTTTTTCCGCTTCTTCGGATACGGACTCTACTGCGGGCGGCTCTACCGTGATCGTTTCGGGTACGGCACCGGGCGGTTCTTCGCCGGCAGCAGGTTCGGCTGCGGACGCGGACTCA
>JAIRZY010000068.1 GCA_031266995.1 Tannerella sp. | reverse complement strand
CGTTGTGAACAGTCGAGTCACAGGGCGATATTCTGAAACAGTATTCGGACGACAAAATAAAGGAGTAACCGAATTGCGAAATCTTTAAGCCTTTAACACACTCGTTCTCGTGGAAATTTTGTTTATTTGCAGGAAGAAATATATTTTTGTCCCGTAATCCGTGTGGAATGAAACATGAAGAACAGCAAATCATTCGCCTGCTGAAAGAAGGAGACAACAGGGCGTACAAATATCTGTACGACAGATATTATACCCTGCTGTGCGCCATAGCCTGCGAATATCTGGGCGACCCGTTCCTGAGCGAGAACACGGTGGGCGAACTCATTTTTCGTCTTTGGGAGAAACGGGAGACGCTCGAAATCACGACTTCCCTGCGGAATTACCTGATACGCGCCACCCGGAATCGCTGCCTCAACGTGCTTCAACTCGAGCGTGAGCGGCGCGAAATCGCGTTTTCGGCCATGAATGCAAACGAGTACGAGACGGTTCGAGTATCCGAATCGGCAGACTATCCGTTAGCCGTCCTCCTCATCGACGAACTGGAAAGCCGAATACGGCAGGCAATCGAAAATCTGCCCGCAGACACTCGAAAAGCATTTAAGATGAGTCGCTTCGAACACAAGCGGTACGAACAGATTGCCACAGAATCGGGAATTTCCATCAATACGGTCAAATATCACATCAAGAACGCGCTCGTACGGCTGAAAGACGAACTGCAGGAATATCTGCTGCAAAACGAACAGCAGAATCTTTAATTCTTCAAATCTTTGAACCGCGAAATTGTTAAATCTCGCATCCCCACTACCCGCCCTTCCGTCCCGGAATGTCTTATTAGAAATGGAACACAACATTTCCCATATCGATGAACTGATTCTGTCCAGCCTGTCAGGCGATTTGGATTCGGACGGAATGGCCGGGCTGAAGGAATGGCTCGACGCTTCCCCCGAAAACAGAATCTACCTGCAGGCAATACGTGAAATATGGCTGGCAAGCGGCGCCATCGAACACGCCAGACGTTTCGATAAACACCTTGCCTGCAAACATTTTCTCGCCCGCGCGAGCGGCCGTCGCAAAACGGCGCGCCGCGCCGTACGCTATGTGAGCGCTGCGGCTGCGACCCTTGCCCTGCTACTTATCGTCTCGTATGCATCCTACCGGCGTGGCGGCGAACAACTGATGAGCCGTTTTGCAGACGTCGTCATCGAAGTGCCGCTGGGAGCAAGGACAAAGATGTACCTGCCCGACGGCACGCTTGTCTGGCTGAACGCAGGCTCCAGAATCACTTATTCGCAGGGCTTTGGCGTCAGCGACAGGAATGTCGGCCTGACGGGGGAAGGCTATTTCGAGGTGACCGGAAACGCGGCGCTTCCCTTCCTGGTGAAGACGGACGAACTGACGGTCAGCGTGCTGGGCACCAGGTTTGATTTCAGCAACTATCCCGAAAACGAGGAAGCCATCGTGAGCCTGATCGAAGGGAAAGTGCAGGTAAACAATCTGATGAATGTAAACGAAACACAGTACATATCGCCCGACGAAAAAGTTTTCCTGAACAAGAAGACGGGCCGAATGCGCATTTTGAGCCGCAAGATGCGCCCGTCGGCCGAATGGACAAGCGGATACCTGCGCTTCGACGACGAGTTGCTGCCCGACATCGTCAAAACGCTGGAACGCAGTTATAACGTAAAAATAAGCATCGCCGACAAATCGCTGGAAACCGCCCGTTTCCACAGTGATTTCTCGCGACAGGAGCAGAGCATCGAAGAAATCCTCCGACTGCTGGAATCGACTGAAAAGCTGACATACACCGTAGAAGGAAAAGAAATTATACTGCGGGAGAGAAAATAACCGGATTATTCACATTAAATACAGAAAAGCCATGGATACAAGTTAATCAAGCCGCCTATTTCGATCGACCGCTGAAAAGCACCGGAAGACGGGACGGCTCATCGTCCGCCCGACTTCAGGCTTTCGTCCGGCCGGTTTGCCGGCGCGACTCCGATAGCGGCGGCAGAGCAGCAGAAAAGCATTTTCGGATAAACTATTCATTCACAATTATTTTTTGTATATCTATGAAACACAAGAATAAAGTTATTATTATGGCAGGGATGCTATTTTGCTTTTGTCTGACGACATTTGCGCAAGGCATCACCCTCAATTTGAACAACGTATCAGTAAAGAACGCTTTCGAGACGCTGAGAGATGAACACGGCTATCTGTTCGTCTACGAATCGGGCGACGTGAACACCCGCAAGGTCGTTTCCGTCAATGCGCAAAACCAGACGCTGGATGCCGTGCTCGGACAGATTCTTCAGGGACAGGACGTCGCCTACGAAGTCTCGGAAAAGAACGTTGTAGTACGCAAATCCGCATCTGTTCAGCCGCAGGCTACTGCACAGCAGACCAGGCGGATTGCCGGTACGGTGGTCGACGTCAACGACGAACCGATCATCGGCGCCAACATCATGGAGAAAGGTACGACGAACGGAACCGTGACGGACGTGGACGGAAAGTTTGCGCTGACCGTAGCGGCAAATGCCGTACTGCATGTGTCATATATAGGCTATATTGCGCAGGAAATCAATGCATTAACCACGGGGGGGGGGCACTCTCGTAATCAAGCTGTTAGAGGACACGCAGGTGCTGGAAGAAATCGTAGTTGTAGGCTACGGTACGCAGCGCAAGTCCGACGTAACCGGCTCGATTTCCGTAGCCACCGCGGACGATATTCTGAAATCGTCTTCATTCAATGCCCTGGCCGGTCTGAAGGGTAAAGCCTCCGGCGTAAACATCTTTTCCAATTCCGGACAGCCGGGCGGCCCGACGCGCGTGATGATTCGCGGCATCGGCACCATCAATTCTTCATCCAATCCCCTGTATGTGGTCGACGGCGTGGTGATGGAAGATTTCCAGTTCCTGAACCCCAACGATATCGAGCGCGTCGAAGTGCTGAAAGACGCTTCGGCGGCGGCTATCTATGGCGCCCGTGGAGCCAACGGCGTTATTCTGGTTACGTCCAAACGCGGACTGAGTAACGACGGGACGAAGATCAGCTACGACGGATACCTGAGCGTAGCGACTCCGGCCAGCAGGATGAACACGATGAACTCGGCACAGTTCATGGAAGCCATGAGAGTGTCGTTCGAAAACGACCAGAAATGGTATGGCGGTACGCAGGCGTTCAGCGTGAGCGACTCGCGGCTGTTCGACGCAAGCGGCAATCCGCTGTACGATACCGACTGGCAGGCGGAAGCTACCCACACGGCGATTTCACACAACCACCAGTTGTCCATCCAGCAGGGAGGTAAAAATTCCTCGGCCGGCGCGTTCCTGAATTTTACCGATCAGCAGGGCGTGATGCTCGATACGTACATGAAGCGTCTGAACGCCAGGCTGACGTACGATGCCAAGCCGGTAGACTGGCTGTCGACGGCAATCAACCTGCTGGTGAATCATACGTGGCAAAACGATACCGACGAAGGTGGCGGCAGCCAGGTCGCACGCCGTACCATGATCGAAATGCCGCCGATATTCCCCGTAAAGTGGCCGGACGGCACGTGGACGAACTCGCAGTCGACCGACGACTTCTCGTTCGAAGCCATGGCGAACCCCGTGCACCTGCTGACCACCCAGCAGCGCCTGCGCCTGAGAACGCAGATATTCGGAAATGCCGCGCTGATATTCCACCTGATGCCCGGTCTGGATCTGAGAACCCAGTTCGGCGTCGACGCGCACTGGCGCAAGTGGAAGGAATATTATCCGACTGACCTGATCAACATCTCCTATCCGCAGGGATATGGCTACATGAGCGACACGCAGGTACTGCTCTGGCAACAGGAAAACTACCTGAATTATACCAATACTTTCGGGAAGCACCGTATCAATGCCGTGGCCGGTCTGACGTGGCAGCAGAGGACGTACAGCACCATGAGTATTGCCACGCGCGGCTTCTCGGACGATTTCTACGGGTACAATAACCTGGGCGTAGCGACTCTGCCCGACCCGCCCGCTTCGAGCTACGACGAGTGGGCGATGAATTCCTACTTCCTGCGGGCGTCGTATGCCTACAACGACCGCTATCTGGCCACGCTGACCGCGCGTATGGACGGCTCGTCCAAGTTTGGTGAGAACAACAAGTACGCCTTCTTCCCGGCCGCCGGTCTGGGATGGATCATTTCGAACGAAGACTTCATGTCGGGCCTGTCGAGCGTAGACCAGTTGAAAGTGCATACGAGCTACGGCGTGACGGGTAACTCCGAAATCGGTACATACCGCTCGCTGGCCATGGTCGGCGCCGGTACGGCTCTGATCGACGGGCAGCGGCAGTCGGTCTTCTATCCGAACCGCCTGGCCAATCCGGACCTGAAGTGGGAGAAGACCGGACAGTTCGACGTCGGGGTCAACCTGAGCCTGTTCCGCAACCGGGTGAATCTGGATGTGTCATACTATTCCAAGATGACGACCGACCTGCTGCTCGATCGCCCTGTGCCTCATTCGACGGGCTACAGTTCGGTGACCGACAACATCGGTAAAATATCCAACCGGGGCATCGACTTCCTGCTGAGCACGGAGAACGTACGCAACGGGAACTTCCACTGGTCGACCACCCTCAACCTGAACTTCAACAAGAACCGTATCGAGCAGTTGGGCGAGAACGACGAAGACATCCTTCCCGGCCCGAGCTGGGTCTCCGGCAGCCAGACGATTCTGCGCGTCGGCGAATCGGTAAGTTCGTTCTGGGGATACGAGCGCCTGGGCGTATGGACGCAGGAGGAAGAAGCCGAGGCACGGGCTGCCGGCGCACGCGTGGGGCAGGCCAAACGCTCGGTCGACAAGAAGGTGCTGGGCAAGGGTATTCCCGACCTGACCGGCAGTTTCATCAATACGTTCAACTATAAGAACCTCGACCTCGTGGTCGACCTGCAGTTCGTCACGGGTGTTGACATCCTGCAGCAGTATTTCCATTCGGGCGAAGACCGTTTCGGATATACCAGCGGTCTGGCCACGATCCTGACCGAGGGCTACAACGGGACGAATCCGAACACGATGGTGCAGGCCGTGCGCAACGCCAATCTCTCGGGCCAGAGTTCCGAGCTTGACTCGCACTGGGTCAGCGACGGTTCCTACCTGCGCGGCAACGTGATACAGCTTGGATATTCGCTGGGACGGAGTGCGCTGAATGCGATTCACATCTCCAATCTGCGGGTATATGCGAGCGTAAACAATGCCTTCGTGATTCATTCCAGCGATTTCCTCGGGTTAGACCCCGAAGGCACTTCGCAGGGCGATAACCAGTGGGGGCAGAACATGTTCTTCTTCCAGTATCCGAAGCCGAGGACGTGGACGCTGGGCGTGAATGTAACGTTTTAATTAATCATTTAAACTATAATGCGATGAAAAAAATAACATCAGGATTATTGAGTACAGCTCTATTGCTGGTTTTTGCGTCCTGTTCCGATTTTCTGGAAGAGAAGCCGAAGACCGATATGAGTATGAACCAGAATTTTTCGGCTCCGGCGCACGCGCGGAATGCCATCAACGGCCTTTACCGCCAGGGCGCTCCGAACTTTTATGCCGACGGAGGCGTATACATGCCCCAGAAAGCCACGCATGGCGGTTTCCTCTCCGGATTTTTCGACAACGAATACAAGGGGCAGGAGGTGATCTGCGACTACAGCCAGAAGCTGTCCATTACGCCGGCCAATATCGCCAACTATACCGATCCGGTCTGGGACGACACGTATAAGGCCATATCGCGCGCCAATACGGCAGTCAAGTATATCCCCTCGACGCCCGATCTGAGCGACGCGGAAAGAAGCACCCTGCTGGCGGAGGCCAAGTTCTTCAGAGCCTTCAACTTTTTCTATCTGGTGCGCTACTTCGGCGACGTGCCCCTGATTCTGGAGCCTTACGAGTCGCTCGACGGCATGTACGTGCCCCGCACGTCGACGGCCGAGGTATACGCCCAGATCGTAAAAGACCTGACGGAGGCGATTCCCTCCCTGCCGGCAGTGGCCTACTGCGACAATTCGCACCGCGTCAGCCGGTATACGGCCGAAACGGTGCTGGCGCACGTCTATCTGCAGATGAGCGGCTATCCGTTGCAGTCGAACAGCTACGCCGCCGCAGCCGCCGCCGCACGCGACGTGATCAACAGCGGAAAGCATCGCCTCATACCCAACGGCGAAACGCCCGAAACGAGTGCCTACAACGCGATACGGACCGTCGACGACGACCCCGAATACGTCTGGAACATCGAGTTTGCCACCGGCATTGCCAACAACAACGGGCGCATACAGACCAGCCTGCCCAACATCTCGTCGACGTGGAGCGTGTACAAATATTCGATTACGAACAACGCCTACCGCCCCGTAGCGGAGTATATGAACGTGTATGAAAAGGAGAAAGACCTGCGCGCGCAGCAGGATCAGTTCTTCTCGTATTCGATCACGTACGAGCGAAACGGCGAGACGATCACCTACCAGATTCCCGAAGACAAGTCGCCGGCGCCTCACCTGTGGTATGAAGAAAACGCAGCCCTGAACACCGGCTACTGCGACAAGGATTTCACCATCTACCGCTATGCCGAGGTGCTGCTGATTGCGGCCGAAGCCATCGCGCAGTCGGAAGGCGTGACCGCCGAAGCCGTCAGGTACCTGGCGGACGTGCGCGCACGGGCCTATACCGGCACGCCGCGCGCCGAAATCGAAACCGCCCTGAGCGGCCTCTCGAAAGACGCCTTCCTGCAGGAAGTCTGGATCGAACGCATGCGCGAACTCGTGTTCGAGTTTCGCATCTGGGACGACATCTGCCGTACGCGCCTGTATCCGCTCACGTCGGCAGCCAACCCCGGCAAAGCCACTTTCGTGAACGTGATCGGTGCCGTCAACCCCTGGGGGCAGACCTTCCAGGAGAAGCATCTCCTCTTCCCGCTCTCGGCCAACGAGGTGCAGCGCAACCCCTCGCTGGTGCAGAATCCGGGATATTGAGACGCTATGGCCCCTCGGCCGCGTATAATGCGGGCCGTTGACTGACGGGTCGGGCGCACGGTGCTTTTGCATCATGCGCCCGACTTTTTTTATTCGGAAAATGACGGAATAACCAAACAGCTCATGTTACGCAAACCGGTCAAAGTCCCGTCCGGGCCGAAAGCAATGCTCCCGCCCAATGCCGTCAACTTAAGGGCTGACGCCGGAAGACGCCGAAGGTGTCCAATACGGATAACCCCGGGCTGCGCTTCGCTATCTGTCTTTAGATTAATATGTTAATACGCGAGCGTTTCTTTTCGTCACACGCGGGGACGAAGAAATCCGTGCGAAAAGCTGTTCCATCTCTACAGAGATAAGATTCATCTCTATAGAGATAAGTTTCATCTCTGCAGAGATGGATTTCATCTCTATAGAGACAGGATTCATCTCTATAGAGACAGGTTTCATCTCTATAGAGATGGATTTCATCTCTACAGAGACAGGATTCATCTCTACAGAGACAGGTTTCATCTCTATAGAGATGGATTTCATCTCTGCAGAGATGGCGACGCAATTTCCTGACAGAGGGATCCCCATCATACGGGAAAGAAGAAGTCCGCCGCCGCGTCCGGGAAGGTTACATATACAGTCTGTAAGTTCGCCCCCGCGCCGCACTCATTTCAGACTGAAGGGATTGAACGACACGTGGTAGTCGTAGACGTCGCTCCCTTCGACGCGCTTCATGCGGCGGACGATGCGGACGGTGAGCGGCAGGGCGAGCACTTCGTAGAGCGATTTGAGCACGATTTGCGTCACGATCAGGACTGCCAGATCGCCCGCGGCGACGAGGCCCGAGAATGCCACGGGGAAGAATATCAGCGAATCGGCACTCTCGCCAACCAGGGTGGACACGATGGCGCGGAGCGAGAAATGCCTGCCGCGCGAGAGGATTTTCATGCGGCTCATCACGCAGGCGTTCAGGAACGAGCCGACCAGAAAGGCGCACAGGCTGCCGGCCACGATGCGCGGCGTAAGTCCGAAGATGAGGTTGAACGCCTCTTCGCCTTCCCAGTAGGGCGCGGCCGGCATCAGGATGGCCAGTTGCGTCAGGCCGACAACGAAAAAGTTGACGCCGAAGCCAATCCAGATGATCATGCGCGCCCTGCCGTAGCCCCAGACTTCGACGATGCAGTCGCTGATGATGTAGGAGACGGGAAAAACCATCAACCCGGCGGTCGCCGTCACGAATCCGAGCCGGATCACTTTCGTCTCAAGCAGGTTGGAGACGACCAGACATACTGTGAACAGGATTCCCGCAATCATGAAGGGAATCGATACTTTAGTTTTCATACTTCTTGTTTTTAACGTGGTTACTCAAGCACACGAAATTTAATATTCAAAGATTCTGCGAACAG
Organism: Tannerella sp.; assembly: GCA_031266995.1. Classification (GTDB taxonomy): domain Bacteria; phylum Bacteroidota; class Bacteroidia; order Bacteroidales; family Tannerellaceae; genus Tannerella. The sequence continues at coordinate 9,236 of JAIRZY010000068.1, read as the reverse complement.
GATCAGGGGTGCAAAAGTAGGAATTTTTCAGAGACTGCATTGCCGATTGTTGAAAAATCTTCAAATAATGGATTACCTTTGCAGAAAAATATATCCATAATATGATTCAATCAATGACAGGGTTCGGAAAAGCGGTGGCCGAACTGCCCGACAAGAAGGTGACTGTAGAAATAAAATCGCTGAACAGCCGGCAGCTCGACCTGAACGCCCGCGTCCCGCCCGCATATCGCGAAAAGGAGATGCTGATGCGTAACGAACTGATGCAAATGCTTGAGCGGGGCAAGATAGACCTCACCGTGAGCATCGAAAGCGTCGGCAGGGATACGTCGATACGGCTCAACCGTCCGGCGCTGGAGAGCTACGTCGAGCAGATACGCGAGATCGCCGGTAGCCTGCACGTCGCGGAGCCGGCCGACTGGTTTGCCACCCTGCTGCGGATGCCCGACGCGGTGCAGAACGACGCGACGCAGCCGGACGAAGCCGAGTGGAATGTCGTGCACGACGCCTTCATCGAAGCCGTCCGCCTCCTGACGGATTTCAGGACGCAGGAAGGCGCCATGCTGCAAAAGCTTTTCGAGGAGAAAATCGCCGGCATCGCGCAGTTGCTCAAGCAGGTCGACGCCTGCGAAGAGGAACGCATCGAAAAAATCAAATCGCGCATCACCGACAACCTCCGCAAGCTCGCCGACACGGACTACGACCGGAGCCGCTTCGAGCAGGAGATGATATACTATCTGGAGAAGCTGGACGTGGACGAAGAAAAAATGCGGCTTGACAATCACCTGAAATACTTCATCGACACGCTTCACACCGGCCACGGGCAGGGCAAGAAGCTGGGCTTCATCGTGCAGGAAATCGGGCGCGAAATCAACACGCTCGGCTCGAAAAGCAACCACGCCGGGATGCAGAAAATCGTCGTGCAGATGAAAGACGAGCTGGAGCAGATACGCGAACAGGTATTAAACGTACTGTGAGGCATGGAAGGCAGAGCCATCATATTCTCGGCGCCCTCGGGCACGGGCAAGTCCACAATTATCAACTACCTGCTGAGCCGCGGGCTGCCGCTCGCCTTTTCCGTTTCGGCCACCAGCCGCGCGCCGAGGCAGGGCGAGCGCGACGGGGCGGACTACTACTTCATGTCGCCCGGCGAATTCAGGGAGAAAATCGCCCGCGACGAATTTCTCGAATACGAGGAGGTATACGCAGACACGTTCTACGGCACGCTCAAGTCCGAAGTGCAGCGCATCGTCGCCTCCGGCCGGCACGTCCTGTTCGACATCGACGTCGCCGGCGGATGCCGGATCAAGCAACTGTATGGCGACAGGGCGCTCGCCGTCTTCCTGCGGCCGCCGTCGACCGGCGAACTGCGCCGCCGGCTGGAAGCGAGGCGCACGGACGCGCCCGGCGTCATCGAAAAACGGCTCGAAAAGGCGGAATACGAGCTCGGCTTCGCGCCGCACTTCGACCTCGTCATCGTCAACGACAACCTGGAACGCGCGCAGGCCGAGACGCTCTGCGCCGTACGGCAATTCATCCACGTATGAAGCACGCAGGCATCTTCTCCGGCTCCTTCAATCCCGTACACATCGGCCACCTGGCGCTGGCCAACTGGCTGTGCGAATACGGCGGCCTGTCCGAAATCTGGTTCCTCGTCACGCCGCAGAGTCCCCTGAAAACAGAGCAGCCGATGGCCGACTTCCGGCTCCGCTACGAGATGGTGCAGGCCGCCGTCGCCGGATACCCGCGCTTCAGGGCGAGCGATTTCGAACTGCACCTGCCGCTGCCCTCGTATACCATCCATACGCTTCGCGCTCTGAAGCGAGCCTTCCCCGATTATCTGTTCCACCTGATCGTCGGCGCCGACAACTGGGAAATCATGGACCGGTGGATGGACGCGGACGCGCTCGTCGACGAATTTCCCGTACTGATATACCCGCGCCACGGATACAACCGCCCCGTGCCGCCACATCTGACAACCGTCCGGCGGGTAGACGCGCCGCTGATGGAAATCTCGTCCTCGTTCATCCGCGACGCCATCCGCGAGGGGCGCGACGTGCGCTTCTTCCTGCCCGAGGCCGTTCGCGGAATGATTCGGCGAATCGGGAATGAGACAGAGCGATGATCCCGTATCCGTTTGAAATCCGCCATTCCGCTGTTATCTCCGAAGTGAACCGGGCGAAAAGAGATCACGGTGCTGCGGCTTGAAATTCGCCCCGGCGAGACGGAATTTGCCGTTCATTTCAAAAGAATTTATATCTTTGCAGGTAAAAGCGCTGTAAGCCTTGAGGAAAGTGAAAGATTTTGACGTAAAAATATTAACGGCACGCATGACGGAACTGTTCATTCAGTCTCATGCAGGATACAGGCAGAATTTCTGCATGAAGGCAACTCTTTCGCCCGTTCACTTCGGAAACAGATAAAACATTCGTATGGAAGTTGCACAGCAAAAAACACGGAACGGCAGGGGTCTACCCGCCCTCGATATCATATCGAAATATGCCCGCCACTGGGTATGGCTCGTTCTGTCCGTCCTTCTCTGCACGGGCGCGGGGATGCTGTTTCTGCTGTCGAGAGACGTGCAGTACGATGTCTCCATGCACGTCCTGCTCGGCGAAGACAGGCCGCCGGCCCCGTCCGGCACGCAGCCCGAAGCGCCCGGCGCCGGTAGCCTCGAAAACGAAACGGTGATACTCCAGTCGTTCGACCTGATGCTGCAGGTCGTCGAGTCGCTGCATCTTAACGCCCGCTGCTACCTCAAGAGCATGTTCGGACGGAAGACGTATCTCTATGCCGATTCGCCCTACGACGTCAGTTTTGTACCGGGCGCCGGAGCGGATTTTCGACACATGGAGGCGGTCGTTCGCTACAACAATTCGACCTACGTGGTCGACGGCACGTGCGCATCCGCCTCGTCGATTGTCACCTTTCAGGAAGAGCTGCGCCAGCTTCCCGTCACCGTTTCCCTCCCCGACGGCGCGGGGACGCTGACCGTTCACGGCACGGAGCATGTCGCCCCGCCCGTCTGCCACGTCGACGTCGACCGGACGGAAAACGTAGCGGCTGCCTTTGCGCGGGCGCTGAAAATAAGCCCGGTCTCGGACCGCTCGTCCGTCCTGAAAATAGACCTGCGCGTCAACAACCCCGACGAGGGAGCGGCCATCCTCGGCGAGCTTGTCCGGAAATACAACGAAAGCGCCGGCCGCGAAAGGAAGGAACGGGCGCTCGGCACGCTGACCTTCGTCAACGAACGGCTCGGCGAAATAGCGCTCGAACTGGGCGTGGCCGGAGACGATGCGGCCGAATACCGACAGAAGAACAAAATCGCCGACCTCTCGTCCGAAACGGGGCTTTACCTGCAGCAGACGGACGAATACGAACGGCAGCGGATAGAGGCGGAAACGCAACTGCGGATCATCGACATGCTGGACCGCTTCGTGCAGGAAAATCATCCCGGCGAGCCTGTCCCGGGCCTGGGCGTGAGCGACCCGGAGCTGTCGCTGGCCATTTCGGAGTACAACAACAGTGCGTCCGTATACGGACACCTGCTCGAGCGCGCCGCTGCGGACGAAAACAATCCTCTGCGCCTCCGCCTGGAAGATAATCTCGTCGCGACGCGCAGCCGCATCGTGAGCCGGATTCAATCCGAACGCGAGTCGATACGCCTCACCCTCGCCGACATCAGCCGGCAAGGCTCTTCCGTGTATTCGCGCATCCATGCCGTGCCGCAGCAGGAAAGGACGCTGCTCGAAAAGGAACGGCAGCAGAAGGTGACTGAAAGCATATTCCTTTACCTGATGCAGAAACGCGAAGAAGCGAACGTGGCGATGGCCCCGTCTGCAGACAGGGCGAAGGTCGTCATCTCGCCTGTGGCGGGCGGCGAAAGAGTGTATCCCTCGAGCCGGAAGACGCTGACCGCGTTCCTGTTTCTGGGGCTGACCTTTCCCCTCCTGCTCATTTTCCTGGCCGATCTTTTCAGGACGACGGTGAGCGACGTCTCCGAACTCGGGCGGCTGACGGACGCCGGGATCATCGGCGAAATCGGCCACGACAGCAATTCCATCGCAGTGCAGAAAGATTCCTCCTCGCAGGCAGCCGAGCAGTTCAGGATGCTGCGAAACAGCATCGACTATCATTTCGGTCACGAGACGCATAAACTGCTGCTTGTTACTTCCTCCATCCGCGGCGAAGGAAAAACCTTCGTCGGCATCAACCTGGCAATGGCGTTCACGCTCCTCGACCGGCGCGTCCTGCTGGTCGACACCGACATGCGCCGCCCGAACCTGAACTGCTATCTGCAGTCCGCCTCGAAGCTGGGGCTGACCGACTGTCTCGCCGGAAACATCATGCAATGGGAAAAGGAAATCGAATTTATGAACTGCTTCCCCGCGCTGCACATACTGAAGGCCGGAACCATACCGCCCAATCCGAACGAACTGCTGATGAGCAGCCGCTTCAGGCGTTTTATCGACGAAGCGAAAAGCGCATACGACTACGTCGTCTTCGACTCGTCGCCCGTCGGGCTTGTGCCGGACGCTTTCGTCGCGGCCGAGTATGCAGACATGACGCTCTACGTCGTCAGAGAAAAGATGACGCCCAGAGCGATGATTCCGCTCCTCGACGGCGACGGATATTCGCGGCTGAACAATCTCCACCTCGTCTGCAACGACTCGCAGGCGTCGCGCTACGGCAATTATGGCAAATAGCCTGAATTTCCTGTTGATATATAAGTCCTTACGGGCTATTCTTATCCCGAACTTACGTTAGCAGGGTCTCGATCCAGCCTGTCGTATCATCTCCACCAAGCCTGGTGTATGATCTCCACCAAGCCTGGTGTATGATCCCCACCAAGCCTTGGTGTATGATCCCCACCAAGCCTGGTGTATGATCCCCACCAAGCCTGGTGTATGGTCTCCACCAAGCCTTGGTGTATGATCCCCACCAAGCCTGGTGTATGGTCTCCACCAAGCCTGTAGTAGCATCTCGATCCGGGCTATTCTTATCCCGAACTCATGTCAAATAATGATTTTCAGAGCGTAATGCCCATTTTCCGCATCAGGAAGCTGGCGTTCATGTTCTGCGCCACGCCCGTGCGGAGGCGGTAGGTGAACGTCAGCGCGTCGCCCGTGATGTCCGCTTCGAAGCAGCAGTTTTGCGTGTTGTCCGGGAAATCGTTTTCCAGCGTGCCCAGCAGCAGGTCGTGCGTGGCAATGATGCCGCACGAGCGGAGCGCAATCAGTTGCCTCATCAGTGCGAGCGAGCCTTTCTGCTTGTCTTTCGAATTGGTACCCTTCAGAATCTCGTCCAGCACGATAAACAGTTCTTCGCCGGCGTGCAGGCGGTCGATAATCATCTTCAGCCGTTTCAGTTCGGCATAGAAATACGACTCGTGCGCCGTCAGCGAATCGGTCGTCCGCAGGCTGGTCACCAGATGCGCGGGATACACCGTCAGCGACTTGGCGCAGACGGGCAGCCCCGTGCAGGCCAGTACGAAATTGATGCCGACCGTGCGCAGGTACGTGCTTTTCCCGGCCATATTGGCGCCGGTGACAATCAGGAAAAAAGGACTTTTCGAAATCGACACGTCGTTTCTCACGCATTTGTCGCGGTGCAGCAGTGGATGTCCCAGCGCCTTCCCTTCCATTCTGAAATAATCGTCGGCGATGTCGGGATATGCATATCCGGGATGATTGAAGGCAAAGCCGCCAAGCGAGCAGAATGCGTCGACACGGGCGAGGGCGTCGAACCATTTGCCGGAATCGCCTGCATGTGCCTTTATCCACGCTTCCAGATTCATGGCCTGACGCATGTCGCGCATGTAGAATATGTTCAGCACAAGGCCGGCAAAACTGAACCGCTGGTCCAGCGCGCCGATGACGCCGGACAGACGCCTGATGGCCTGCGAAGCGTTGCCTTTTTCCCGCACAAAGGATCGCTGCGCCTCGAGCAGTTCTTCCGAATGAAATGTTTCCCGTTCAATCTGTTCAATCAGTTGCGAGTATGTCTGGAGAATCTTCTCCATTTTTTCCGCCGATTTGTGAAGCCTGTGGATGCGCCGGCTCTGCAGATTGCTGACGAGCAGGGCTGCCACGCACATGATGCCATCCATGCCGGCCGGAAGTCCGCCCCAGTGCACGCCGGCAAGCGTCGCCAGCCACAGGGCGGGGAGAATCCATATCATCAGTCGCCAGAAAAGGTTTTGCGAGAAGCGGGAAGCGCCGGCAAATAGGTCGTTGAGCTTTGATATGTCGTCCATATTCCCCTGCACCGGAATCCCCGTCACGTAAAAGCGCTGGCGAAAAAGCGTTTTCTGCGCCATTTCCTTTACGGCCTCCTGTCGTTTCAGGATGGCGGGCTTTGCTGCCAGAGGTTGCTTGAACCAGCTCGCGAGCAGCGATTTGCCCATGACCGTAACCGTCCTGTTCAGGCTTTGGAAGAGCGACTGCGCGCCAAACAGATCCAGATCCGTGCTGAAAGAATGTTGCATGTCGGTTTCTTCCGGCGCGCCGTCGAACGCCTTGAAATCATAGTCGATGCCGCACAGTTCGTCGGTGTTCAGTCGAATCATGGCTTCGGCATACGTTTTCCGTGCGAAAAGATTCGCGTGAACGACTACCAGCACTGCGAAAGGAATGGCCGCCCCGACCACAATGCCGGTCAGTACTGTCCACCCCGCTCCCCTGCAGAGCCAGAGCGCGACAACCGCGCAGCCAAACACAAGCAGCCTGAGCGTCCCCAGCAGATAGATTTTTCTCTTCAACTGCTCGAGTCGGCTCGTGTAAACCTCTGTCCGGTCCTGATAAAAACGGATCAGTTCATTCAGTCCGGTATTCATATAATATAATCAAAACGCTCGGAGTCACCTTTTTCGTCGGGAGCAGGACGGGTGTCGCCGGCTTCTTCTTTCGCCGGCAGGCGGCACTTTTCTTCCGTGTGGGATTTTAGTTTTTCCAGTACTTCCTGAAACTCTTTTTCCATGAATGTTTCATTCTTCGGGGCTGTTTCGTCCGGCGATTCGGATTCAGGCGCGCAAATACCGGACTGCGACTGAGGCGCTTCAACCGGAATATCGTTTGCGTGGTAAACCTCTTCCCCGTCGGGCGCCGTCTTTTCTTCCGTCGGGACGGCTTCGTTTGCGATGGCGGCATCCTGCATGGCTGCGCGATTCTCCGGCAGTATGATATCCTTATGCTCCGGCGCTTCGTCGTCGGTCTCATTCTCATCGTCGCAGTACTCTTCGAAGTCGGCGTATTCATCCTCTGTCTCTGCATCCTCCGCACTTTCGCCGCGCAGAACGTCGGACGGCTCTTCGCTATCTTCTACTTCCTGTGTCGGCAGCGGCGGAACGGAAGGTTCCGTAACCGTCTTTTCTGCCTCGACGTCCGTTGCGCTTTTAATTTCCGCCTCTTTTTCATCTTCGTGCTCTGCCGCTTCGACAGTGGCGTCGGGCACAGCCATCACTCCCGTCAGTTGAGTGGTTTCAAGCGGAATAAATCGCTTGTTTCTTCTCCGGTGAACCGATGCCGCACTGGGCTTGCTGAAAAGGATTCCTAAAAACATCATCATAAAAACACCTTTGTTACTGGTAAAAAACGAATCGGATATATTTTCGATAAAAACAAAACTGATCAGAATCAACGCCACAATAAAAGGCTGCACTTCACCCTTTTTTCTCAACTTGGAAAATGCCAGCCACACAATGTACCCCCAAAACGTCAGATACAGGATAATCCCCACAATCCCGAATTGCGCCAGCGACGGATAATAGGAATCCGATGCCGAAAACCATTCCTGCGGTGTCAGCCCGTTGACGAAACTCAGCCCGTAATCCGAATAGATATGCGAATAGTGCGCCTTCGAGGCATACGTGGCAAAGCTGGCAAACCCGCTTCCCAAGGGGAAAAAATCTCTCAAAAGCATGCCGGCCGTTTGATACAGCGTCGAACGCGCCGCAAAATCGTAATCGTTTACCGCCACTGTCTGAGGATGCATGTAGTCGGTAATTTGCGATTTGGAAATGGAAATTGTCGCCCCCAGAATCAGCACGATGGCGATGCCTGTCCGCAGTTTCGAGCGCAGTCTGTCCGGATGGTAAAAATAGATCAGAATAAGGCATGCAAGGATGAAAAACCCATAAAACCGTGCATGTATGACAATCAGTCCCACGGACAGCATCAGCAGGAACATCAACCGCTCGTTCAGCGAAAAGCGGCAGCAATAGAGGTACAGCAGTGACAGGAAGACCACGCTCGCGACATAATTTGCCGGCGAACCGACCACACTCCCAAAGGTCGCGGGATTGATTAATCCGTAGATGCCCAGTGGGACAAAGAATATCCACATACTGAAGCACAGTCGTTTCAACAGCCGTTTCCGCGAATAGGAAAAGGTGTGCGCCATCTGCGACACGATGAAAAACGTCAGGTAGGGTCTGATTTGCATCAGGAAATCGAGCGTGATGGCGCCTCGCGTATTGTTGTAGGCGACGAATAGCGAGTAGACGAGGTAGAACAGAAAAACGATCAGCGTGATGACAAGTCCACGGTTGACCTTGCGGCCTTTGGTCGAGAACAGATACAGAAAATACGTCGCGAGCAAAACAATGTCCGCAACGACATCCATCCCTCTCAAACCTGCCATATCGTGGAGTAACACTCCGAAAAACAGGATGAATACGAAGAGGTAGAAAAAGTATTCATGTATAATTCTCCGAATCATTCTTATACCAGTCTTTTCATCAAAGACACAAAAATACGACGATTTTTTGACAATGCGCGAAAAACGGCGCAAAAAATCCCGGACGCAGCTTCATCCCCCCCCGAACTGTATACATATATATAATGTAAGGAAGCATGTTCGGAAAGGCCGCACGTTCCGGCCGATTCTGAAGAAAGCAGAGCGCAAAAGTGACGCCCCTGTATTTTTTTTGCGATATGGAGTATGTTTGTTTGAAAATATTTCTATCTTTGCCCCAGACATAATACCAAAAACATTATGAACTGTTATGACCCGAAATGTTTATCGACATTGAATTTAATTAACGCCTTTACGTTGGTTATGTCCAATTATTTGTTAGAGAGAGAGAGAGAGAGAGAGAGAGAGAGAGAGAGAGAGAGAGACAGAGAGAGAGATTATGACCCGGCGTCTCGCGCGCATATAATAACAAATGTCAGTCAATTAAAAAAGAATTTTTCTCTGAATTTTTACGGTTCGGAGGAGGAAAAACATAGGCTTACGGC
>JAIRZY010000061.1 GCA_031266995.1 Tannerella sp. | reverse complement strand
TCTATATAGGTCTGCGTTTCGCGGCTCTCGCCTCCGCGGATAAGCAGCTTGCCGCTTTCCGCGTTTACCTGCGAGCCCGGTAAGGTGGCGATGGATTTGTATAAGTCGCCCACGGAGCCTCCGGTAGTTACCAGATCGACGGCGCTCATTTTCTTCCACTGACTGCTGCCGCTTAACTGGTAACTGCTTGCCACGATCTCTACTTCTCCTAACGACATATTGGCCGGATGCATTCGTATCGTAAGAAAAGAAGAGTCGGGTAATTGCAGTATCTGCTCAGACGTTTCATACCCGAGCATCATCGCCGAAAGCGTAACGGCGCCGGAGGCAGAGGCAGTAAAGCCGAATTTGCCTTCTTCATCGCTACCCGTACCTTCCAGGGTCTCTTTTATAAATACATTGACGTATGGCAGGGGTTGGGACGATTCGTCGGTAACGATTCCCCGGACCGTATGTTGTGCCGGTGCATAGCCGGCAGATGCAACGAATAAAAGGACAAAGACAAAACACTTCATAACGCACTCAGTTTGATTTGCTGCAAAGGTAGATGAGGCAGGTCGGCGGATAAAATAAACGGGACAGAGAGCGCCGGTATGTGATGAGTAACCGCCGAAAGCGTCATTTATCACGGAAATTGTGATGAATGACGCCGCAAAAGTTATACTTTTGTACCTGCAACGTGTATAATATAACCCGTGAAAGAAATGAAGAAATTAGTATTAACCCTCTTTTTATTCCTGCCGGGGATGGTCCCGGTTCTTCAGGCGCAGGTAGAGAATGCCCCGTCGCAAGGCGTCAGCGACGAACAACTGTTCAGAACGGGCATCAGGGAACTCTCGGACGATTCGTTCGGCGGACGAAAGCCGCTCTCCCGTCACGAAGGCCTGACGACAGACTATATCGCCGGCCGGTTCAGGGCGCTGGGACTGCAACCCGTCGGCGGCAGCTACTTCCAGGAAGTACCGATGCTCTCGGTCAAAACAAACGTAAAAGGCGACGCCGTCACGATGAAAGGCCGAAAAGGCACGGCACGCTTCAGGATGATGGACGACATCGTTCTCTGGACGCTGTGCGCCGAAGAAAAGCTGAACGTATCGAAAGCCGGACTGGTATTTGCCGGCTTCGGTATCAACGCCCCCGAATACGGATGGAACGACTACGAAGGCCTTGACGTGAAAGGCAAAATAGCTGTCATACTCGTGAACGACCCGGGATTCTACGACGACAACCTCTTTCGCGGCCGAAATTACATGACTTACTATGGCCGCTGGACCTATAAATACGAAGAAGCCGCCCGCCAGGGCGCTGCCGGTGCACTGATCATCCACGAAACAGCCGCTGCGGCATACAGCTGGAGCGTGGTGCAAAACGGACGGGCGAGCGACATCCTCAGCCTCCGCTCACCCACCGGAAACCGGGAGCAGCTTGCCCTGCAGGGATGGATCACCGGCGAAGCGGCGCAAAGACTGTTCGACATCGCCGGCAAGCCGTTGGCCGACGCTCTGGCAGCCGCCAGGCAGAAGGGCTTCCGGGGCTTCCCGCTCGGCGTAAGCACGAGCATCGAAATGAATAACAACGTCCGCATCGCCAACTCCCGCAACGTAGTCGGCCTCTTGCCCGGCTCCGACCTGAAGGACGAATACATCGTCTATTCCGCCCATTGGGACCATCTGGGTATCGGCGCCCCGATTGACGGCGACAGCATCTACAACGGCGCGGACGACAATGCCTCGGGCGTCGCCGCTTTATTTGTTATTGCCAATAAGTTCAGACAACTGCCCGAACCGCCGCGCCGCTCCATCCTCTTTATCTCCGTAACGGGTGAAGAATCGGGACTTCTCGGTTCCGAATACTACGTGGCGCATCCGCTGTTTCCGCTCAACAAAACGGTCATCAACCTCAATATGGATTCTTATGGCGACAAGGCGCGCACGTCCGAAGTACGCGCCTCGGGCGGAGGACTGTCGAAAGACGTCGACCGCTACGTCGTCGAAGCAGCCGCCATACAGGGCAAACCGGTGAGGTTTTCGACGGCGAACCCGGGCGGGGGATTCTTCCGTTCCGACCATTTCAACTTTGCCCGGGCGGGCGTCCCGGTCGTTATTGCGGCAGGCTCCGTCCCCCTGCTTCCCAAAGCGACCGAAGGCCTGCTCTGGGGCGGCAAAAATACCTATCATCAGCCCTCCGACGAATACCACGAACAGTGGGACGTATCCGGATCGCTTGAAGACATCTACCTCTTCTACGGCATCGGACTGCGTTTAGCCAACGACGGATACTTCCCCAAATGGGACGACGCCACGTACAAGGCCGCCCGCGACGCACAAAAATAACGACAGCAATCATACCATGATACTACGTAAACTATCTGCCGCTCTCCTGTTCTTCGCCGGCGTCTGTTTCGCTTCGCCGGCGCAGGAGTGCGACTATGCGATTGTCGTACACGGCGGCGCCGGGGCCATAGCCGGACTGGAAAACGACGTTGCAGGAGCCGCCGCCTTCCACGCCGCCCTGGATTCGGCTTTGATGATCGGCAACGATATCCTCTCTGTCGGCGGAGAAGGCATAAAAGCTGTCGCGGCCGTTATCAGCTACCTCGAAGACAACCCGCTCTTCAATGCCGGAAAAGGGGCGACCGTCACAGGCGAAGGTACATTTGAACTCGACGCCTCCGTCATGCAGGGGCAAGACCTGAACGCCGGGGCCGTAGCCGGCGTGCGAACCGTCAGGCATCCCATCCTCGCCGCCTGTTCCGTTATGATGAACTCGCCGCATGTGATGCTGAGCGGCGCCGGCGCCGAACAGTTCGCAACCGAACAGGGACTTGAGATCGTAGACAATACGTATTTCGCCACCCCCCGCACGATGAAACGGATAGAAGAATTGAAAAGCGGGAAGAACGGTACCGTAGGCTGCGTGGTACGCGACAGGCAGGGCAATCTCGCTGCCGGCACAAGCACCGGAGGTATGTTGAATAAGAAATGGGGACGCATCGGCGATTCGCCTGTCATCGGCGCCGGAACGTATGCCGACAATCGCAGTTGTGCCGTATCGTGCACCGGACACGGAGAATACTTCCTCCGCCACGCCGTAGCCTACAACCTCTGCGCCCGTTACCT
>JAIRZY010000054.1 GCA_031266995.1 Tannerella sp. | reverse complement strand
CTTATTCCTCGCGTTCACATCCGCGCCTTCCGCCAGCAGACGTTTTACCGTTTCGGTGTGACCTTTCCCGGCTGCACGTATCAATGCCGTCTTGCCATACTCATCCTTCGCGTTCGCATCCGCGCCTTCCGCCGGCAACTTCTCTGCCGGCGCAACATCTCCGCTCTTCGCCGCCGCAACTAACTGTTCACCCGGCGATTTTTTCTCAAAAAAAACAAAAAGCCTCATCAAAAAATCAACAAAGCGTCCCATCAAAAAATCAAGAAAATCAAAAAGTCCCATATCTGTTCTGTTTAAATTAAATGTTTCCTTCTTCCGTTATATTTTATAGAGAGCGAATGCCGGTCAAATCTATCACCGGCGGGGAGAAAAAAACCTGCCCGGCGCAGTCTGGAGACTGTGCCGGGCGGGAAGCGGTTTTGAATCTTTGAATTTTGGAATCTTTGAATCCTAAATGATTCCCTGCGCCATCATCGCCTGCGCTACTTTCATGAATCCGGCGATGTTTGCGCCCTTGACGTAGTTGACGTAGCGGTCGTCTTCGCGTCCGTAGGCGACGCACTGCTCGTGTATGCTGCGCATGATCTGGTGGAGGCGTTCGTCGACCTCGGCGGCTGTCCACGAGAGGTGCATCGCGTTTTGCGTCATCTCGAGTCCCGACGTGGCTACGCCGCCTGCGTTGACGGCCTTGCCGGGGGCGTAGAGCGTGCGGTGGCGGTGAAAGAGGTCGACGGCTTCTTCGGTGCAACCCATGTTGGATATTTCGGCGACGCAGAGCGCGCCGCTGTCGATCAGTTGCTGCGCGTCGGCGGCGTCCAGCTCGTTTTGCGTCGCGCAGGGCAGGGCGATGTCTACCTTCTGCTCCCACGGGCGCTTGCCGGGATGGAAGGTGGCGCCGGCGAAGGCGTCGGCGTAGGGCGCCACGATGTCTTCGCCCGAGTTGCGAAGCTCGAGCATGAAGTCGATCTTGGGGCCTGATATGCCGGCGGGGTCGTGCACGTATCCGTCGGGGCCGGAGAGCGTCACGACTTTGGCTCCCAGTTCGGTTGCCTTGATGACGGCGCCCCACGCCACGTTGCCGAAGCCCGAGACGGCGACCGTCCGTCCCTGCATGTCGATGCCGTGCGTCTTCAGCATCTGGTTGACGAAGTACAGGCCTCCGAAGCCGGTCGCCTCGGGGCGCAGTATCGAGCCGCCGAAGGCCATGCCCTTGCCGGTGAGGGTGCCGGTGTGCTGGCGCGACAGTTTCTTGTACATTCCGTAGAGGTATCCTACTTCGCGGGCGCCGACGCCGATGTCGCCCGCCGGCACGTCCATGTCGGGGCCGATGTTGCGCCACAGCTCGAGCATGAAGGCCTGGCAGAAGCGCATGACCTCGGCGTTGCTCCGTCCGCGAAACGCGAAGTCGGCACCGCCCTTGGCGCCGCCCATCGGCAGCGTGGTGAGGGCGTTCTTGAAGGTCTGCTCGAAGCCGAGAAACTTCAGGATCGAGAGGTTCACGGAGGGATGGAAGCGCAGGCCGCCCTTGTAGGGGCCTATCGCGTTGTTGAACTGGACGCGGTATCCGAGGTTGACCTGCACGCGGCCCTCGTCGTCGACCCAGGGGACGCGAAACACGATGGCGCGGTCCGGCTCGACCAGGCGCTCGATGATGCGCGCCTTTTCAAATTCGGGGTGGCGGTTGTATACGTCTTCGATTGACAGCAGTACTTCTCTGACTGCCTGCAGATATTCATGCTCGCCGGGATGCCTGGCTTCCAGGGCGGACAGTATTGACTGGGTTTCCATAGTGTTTAATTTTTTACTTATACAATTTTTTCACGGCAGCAAATGTAAATCTATTTTCATGCAGAAACAAAATTATTCATTATTTTTGAGCAACTTTATCAATAGTAAGCAATATGGGAAGAATAGAAGACCTTGCGAAGGAAGCGTTTAGCGACACGTCGTTCGACGACCTGATGAACCGGCGCATCATCAACGTGCTGCTGGTGGCCACCAAATACGACGCCTTCACGCTCGAAGACGACGGGCGCGTGGAGGAACAGATTTTCAACGAATACATGACGCTGAACCTGCGCCACCCGCCGCGCTTCACGCAGGTGACGACGCTCGACGAGGCGTTTCGCAAGATGAAGGAGATCAACTTCGAGCTGGTCATCGTCATGCCCAACATGGTCGACAGCGACATCTTCGGGACGGCGCGCATGATCAAGCAGCAGCATCCGAAGATACCGATCGTCGTCCTCACCCCCTTCTCGAAAGAAGTATCGAAGCGCATCGAGAAGGAAGACACGAGCGCGATCAACTACATCTTCAGTTGGCTGGGAAATGCCGACGTGCTGCTGGCCATCATCAAGCTCATCGAAGACGACATGAACATGCCCTACGACACGGCGGCGGGCGTGCAGATCATCCTCGTGGTCGAAGACTCCATCCGCTTCTACTCCTCGCTGCTGCCGATGCTCTACAAGTTCGTGCTCGAACAGAGCCGCGAGTTTTCGAAAGAAGCGCTGAACGCGCACCAGGAAATGCTCCGCAAGCGCGGACGGCCGAAAATCAAGCTCGTGCAGAACTACGACGAGGCCGTCGAGGTCTTCGACCGCTACTGCAACAACATCCTCGGCATCATCTCCGACTTCGGCCTCCCGCGGGAGGGGCGCAACGACCCGCGCGCCGGATACCGCTTCGTACAGTACGTCCGCACCCCGCGCACCGTCGCCGTCGAAAGCCGGAAGCCCAAAGTCCTCTCGATACCCGTCATCATGGAATCGTCGGAAACGGACTGCGCGAAACTGGCCGCCGGGCTGCACGTCTCGTTCGTCAACAAAAACTCGGAGAACTATCAGGAAGACATGCGCAAGAAGGTGATGGAGCAGTTCGGCTTCGGCGACTTCGTGATTGTCGACCCCGCCACGAAGCAGGAAATCATGCGCATCAAAAACCTGAAAGACCTCCAGCAGAAAGTCTTCGACATACCGGACGACGCGCTGCGCGAGCACCTGACGCACGACCACTTCTCGCGCTTCTTCTACTCGCGCGCCATGTTTCCGCCGGCCAAACTGCTGAAAGACGTCGACGTCGACGAATACGAAAGCATGGACGAGGCGCGCCGGCTCATCTTCGAGACCATCCTGCGCTACCGCCGCCTGAAAAACCGCGGCATCGTGGCCGTCTACCGCCCGGGACGGTTCGACAAGTACAGCCACTTTGCGCGCATCGGCGAGGGGTCGCTGGGCGGCAAGGGGCGCGGCCTCGCGTTTATCGACGCGATGATCAAGCGCAACCCCTCGCTCGACAAGGCGAACTTCCCCGTCCGCATCCCCAAGACGGTGGTGCTCTGCACAGACATGTTCGACCTCTTCATGGACATGAACGGGCTTTATCCCGTGGCGCTGAGCGATGCCGCCGACGACGTCATCCTCGCCCGCTTCCAGCAGGCGCGGCTGCCCGACGAACTGAACGCCGACCTGACGGCGTTTTTCGACGTGGCGGAGCGGCCGCTGGCCGTCCGTTCGTCCAGCCTGCTCGAAGATGCGCACTACCAGCCCTTCGCCGGCATCTATTCTACCTACATGACGCCCAACCTGCCGGACAGGGACGAGATGCTGCGCGTGACCGGCAGCGCCATCAAGGGCGTCTACGCATCCGTCTTCTTCAAGGACAGCAAGGCATACATGAAGGCGACGAGCAACCTGATCGACCGCGAAAAAATGGCGGTCGTGCTTCAGGAAACCGTCGGACGGCGGTTCGGCAGCCGCTACTATCCGCTGCTGAGCGGCGTGGCGCGCTCGCTGAATTTCTATCCCGTCGGAAACGAAAAGGCGGAAGACGGCATCGCCAATATCGCCTTCGGGCTGGGCAAGTATATCGTGGACGGCGGCATCTCGCTGCGCTTCTCGCCCAGGCGTCCGCACCATATCCTGCAGCTCAGTTCGGTAGAGATGGCGCTGAAGGAGACGCAGACGCGCTTCCTGGCGCTCGACCTCGACAATCACTTCCGCAGCGTAGCCGTCGACGACGCCTTCAACCTGCTGCGGCTGACGCTCAAAGACGCCGCGGCCGACGGCGCGCTGACGCCCGTCGCGTCGACCTGCGACCCTTACGAGCACATCATCCGTAACGGTTATTATCCCGAAGGGCGGAAGATACTCTCGTTCGCCAACATCCTCGAACACGACCAGCTCCCGCTGGCCGCCACGCTCGACGAGCTGCTGAAAATCGGCCAGGAAGAGATGGGACGCCCCATCGAAATCGAGTTTGTCGTCGACATACCCGTCGAGAAAGGCGAGGAGACGGCATTCTACTTTCTCCAGATTCGCCCCATCGTCAGCCGCAACGAAGTCATCGACGAAGACCTGGCACACATCCCCCGCCACGAGACGATCCTGTACTCGTCCGCAGCGCTGGGACACGGCGTCTCGTCGGACATTTACGACATTGTCTACATCAAGAGCCGGGGCTTCGACCCGTCGCGCAACAGGGCGGTCGCCGGCGAGATAGAACGGATAAACGTCCTCTTCGCGGAGCAGGACAGGAACTACATCCTGGTCGGCGCCGGGCGCTGGGGCAGCGAAGACCCGTGGCTTGGCGTTCCCGTGAAATGGCCGAACATCAGCCGTGCGCGCGTGATTGCCGAGTGCAGCTTCGAGAACTACCGCATCGAACCGAGTCAGGGGACGCACTTCTTCCAGAACCTGACGTCGCACGGCGCGGGCTACTTTACGGTCAATCCTTCTCTCGGAAAAGACCGGTTCGACGAGGCATACCTGAACAGCCGGCCGGCCGTGCAGGAAACGGAAAGCATCCGCTGGGTGCATTTCGAGCGGCCGCTTACCGTGCTTATCGACGGGCGGCGGAGCCTCGGAGTTGTCCGGAAGCCGGAAGAGATTCAATGATTCTAAAAGTCAGTTATTCCGTCATTCGGCTATTGTTCCGGAATATCCGCAGTGTCAATGCTCAAAACTGTGCCGCGCGCAGTATAATTGCCACGCATAAAACCGCGCTCTTCCGGACGGTAAAAATCCGGCAATTATTTCATAACATAAATAAAATGATTGAATAATTGCGCCCGTGTAATGAATATGTATTATCTTTGCTCGCTGAAATCATAAAAAAAGAATGGATAAAGTAAGTTATGCGCTGGGTTTGAGTATCGGAAACGATTTCCTGAGCGCCGGCATCAAAGAACTGGATACGAAAGATTTTCTGAAAGGACTCGCAGACGTTTTCTCCGGAAACAGGACGGAAATCAGTTACGATGAGGCAAAAGCGGTGATCAGCGATTACGTCGTAAAGCTGCACGCACAGAAAAATGAACTCAACAGGCAGGCAGGCGAAGAATTTCTCCGCATCAACCGCTGCAAAAACGGTGTGACCGAGTTGCCAAGCGGTTTGCAGTACGAAATACTCAGACGCGGAAACGGCGCAAAACCCCGGGCTTCGGACAGGATTAAATGCCACTACCACGGTACGCTGATCAACGGCGTGGTGTTCGACAGCTCTGTCGAGCGCGGCACGCCTGCCACCTTCGGCGTGTCGCAGGTCATTGCCGGATGGACGGAGGCGCTGCAACTGATGCCGGCCGGATCGAAGTGGCGGCTGTTCATCCCTCCCCGGCTGGCTTACGGCGAGAACGGCGCGGGCGAGGCGATCGGGCCGAACAGCACGCTGGTATTCGAGGTCGAACTGCTGGATATTGTATAAAAAAACAGATAACAAATTTAAAAACAAAAAAATGAAAAAAATCAGTGTATTAACGATGAGCGCCATGGCGGCAGCACTGCTCGCCGTCTCCTGTAACCAGTCGGGTGTGCCGACCAGTGCGAACCTGAACTCTTCCGTCGACAGCGTGAGCTACGCCATTGGCGTGAACTTCGGTTTGGGACTGAAGGAAAGCCTGGCCACGCTTCCGGGAGGAAAAGCAAATGTAGAAGCGGTAATCGTCGGATTTGCCACCGCAATCAGAGGCAATGACGACGCGTTGAAATTCGACCAGCAGTCCGCAATGGCATACGTGAACCAGTATATTCAGCAGGAGCAGAGCCTGGAATTTGAAGCGGCCAAAGCCGAAGGTGACACCTTTCTGGAAGCGAACAAAGCGAACGAAGGCGTGATCACGACCGAAAGCGGCCTGCAATACAAGGTGCTGAAAGAAGGCACAGGCGCGAAACCCCTTATCGGCGACCAGGTGAAAGCGCACTACACCGGGAAGCTGCTGGACGGAACGGTGTTCGACAGCTCCGTCGAGCGCGGCGAACCGGCGACATTTGCCCTGACGGGCGTCATCCGCGGCTGGACGGAAGTACTTCAGATCATGCCCGAAGGCTCGAAATATCAGGTATGGATTCCTGCCGACCTGGCTTACGGTTCGGAGGGCGCAGGACAGATGATCAAACCGAACAGCACGCTCGAATTTGAAATCGAACTCCTCGAAGTCATTCGGGGCGGAAATCAATAATCCCTGCCGAAGCAGGACGGAATCGGCAACCGCGTTCAGCGCGCGGCTGTCGATTTTTTCGATTATAAAAAATCAAACAAACAAGGAATGAAGAAGAACATCGTATTATTCGTGGCCATTGCGATCGTCGCAGGCGCCACCTCCTGCCGTACCGGCCGGCAAGCCGCCGTCGAAGCGCCGCAGGCCATCCTGCTGAACTCGCTGCCCGACTCGGTAAGCTACGCCATCGGCCTCAACTACGGCGCCTCGCTGCGTGAGAACATGAAGGTATTTCCCGGCGGGGAATACAGCCTGGACGCCCTCGCCGAAGGATTCGCGCAGGGCATCAGGGGCGACTCCGCGCTGGCGATGACGCCCGAAGCGGCGCCCGAATTTATACAGGCCTACCTCCAGCGCATGATGGAGAAGGAAGCCGAAGCGGAAAAGGAAAAAGGCGACGCCTTCCTTGCCGAAAACAAAAACCGCGACGGCGTGATCACGACCGAAAGCGGGCTGCAATACATGGTCGTCGTGCAGGGCGACGGCCCGATCCCCGCGGCCGAAAATCAGGTGAAGGTACACTATACCGGCAAGCTGATGGACGGCACGGTCTTCGACAGTTCCGTCGAACGCGGCGAGCCGGCCATCTTCGGCGTGACGCAGGTCATACGGGGATGGGCGGAAATATTGCAGCGGATGCCGGTCGGGTCGAAATACACCGTATGGATTCCGTCCGAGCTGGCCTATGGCGCGCAGGGCGCAGGGCAGACGATCAGGCCGAACAGCATGCTCGAATTTGAGATCGAACTGATCGAAATCGCAGACGGGACCGCCGTCGTAGAGGAATAAAAACAAGTAAGCCGTTTAACGCATTTCAAGTAAATAAAATGGAAAAGATAGAGAAAGTAGACAGACTGGACAGGCAGATACTGAGTATCATTTCGAAAAATGCCCGGATGCCCTTCAAGGATGTGGCAGAGATTTGCGGCGTATCGCGCGCCGCCATTCATCAGCGCGTGCAGCGACTGATGGAAATGGACGTGATCCTCGGCTCGGGGTATCACATCAATCCGAAAATTCTGGGCTACGAGACGTGTACCTACATCGGCGTCAA
>JAIRZY010000050.1 GCA_031266995.1 Tannerella sp. | reverse complement strand
CTTATTCCTCGCGTTCACATCCGCGCCTTCCGCCAGCAGACGTTTTACCGTTTCGGTGTGACCTTTCCCGGCTGCACGTATCAATGCCGTCTTGCCATACTCATCCTTCGCGTTCGCATTCGCGCCTTTCGCCAGCAACTGCTGTAGCGGCGCAACGTCTCCGTTCTTCGCCGCCTCGATTAACTGTTCGTCCGGCAATCCGTTCTTCAAAAAATCTGACTGTTCCATATATGTTCTGTTTCAAATTGAATGTTTCCTTCTTCTTTTATCTTAATAGAGGCCGGATGCCGGTCAAATCTATCACCGGCGGGGAGAAAAAAACTCTGTGTCGCTCTGTGTCTTCTCCGTGTTCCTCTGTGTAAGAAAAGAAAAAGTGACACAGAGAGACACGGAGGAGCACAGAGAGACACAGGGGTTGAATTTCACCTCTCCCCCGGCCCCTCCCCACAAGGGAGGGGAGAAATATGCCGGGTGGATGCCGGAGGGGCGGTTTTAAATCTTGAATCTTAAATTT
Organism: Tannerella sp.; assembly: GCA_031266995.1. Lineage (GTDB taxonomy): Bacteria > Bacteroidota > Bacteroidia > Bacteroidales > Tannerellaceae > Tannerella. Next base: position 2,472 of record JAIRZY010000050.1, on the reverse strand, counting down.
TGAATCTTGAATAATTTACCGTATCAGATTCCCGAACAGTATGATGTTCGTAAACATGCGCGCGCCGCCATACCAGTAGGAGCGAAACGTGAGGTCGTCGGCGATGCAGATGTAATGCCCGCTGCCGGCGGTGCCGCAGATCACGGCCGGGGTGCCGGCCAGTTCGCGGCTGTGCTCGGGGCGGAGGAAGCCTGAGAGTTGCGGGCTGCGGTCGTATACCGCCGGCGCCGCGTTGACCTCCTTCGGCATCTCGAAGGCGAGCGGGCTGTTCTTGAGCACGGGCAGCGTCGGCTGCGCGTAGCCCCATGCCACGGGGTGGGTCGTGTCGATGCGCGCCTGCAGGTGCGTGCCGGGGATGTCGTACATCGCTGCGCGGTCACTGCGGCGGTCGTAAGGGATGTATGTGGACGAGTCCTGCCGCGTGAGCTTCTTTTCCTTCACCTCGCCGAGCTTCAGGTCGTTGACGACGCGGTATGACGCGCCGGTGGCGATCAGCGTCCCGCCCGCCCGTACCCACTCGGCGAGCTTCGTCGCGGCGCTTCCGGCGATCGCCGTCCCGCGACTCGAGGGGATGATGATGACGTTATATTCGTTCAGGTTGCCCCGTCCGAGCGCCGCCGCGTCGAGCACGGCGGGCTTCATCCGCAGGCGCCAGTTCAGCAGGTACCATATCGAGCCACATTCGCCGGTGTTGAATCCCTGTCCCGCGAGGAGGGCGATTTTCGGTTCCCTGAGCGGATGCGTGTCCGTATGTCCGAGGTCGAAATCCGTCATCTTCGACGTCGAGACGGCCTGCACGTCGACGCCCGTCTCGACGGCCAGCTTCACCACGCGGTCGAAGATCTCCTTCGGCGCCAGCTTCTGTCCCGCCACGGGGAGGACGAACATGCCGGGGCCGCGGGCGACGGTGCCGTCGTCCGACCGCGCGCCGCGTCCCGAGACCCTGACCGTCAGCCCCGCCTCCTGCAGGCCCTTGACGAGGGCGGGGGCGTAGTATTCGCGGTTGTCGAAGAGGTAGGCATACGTGCTCATCCCCTCCTCGACGCGTCCGGGCCTGAAGGCGGGCGCGGCGATCGCTTCGCCCGTCAGCGAGCCGGCGGTGGCGGCCGTCGTCACCGGCGCGAAGTTCAGGTTGAAGGCCTCGGCCATGTTCCACGTCGAGACGTCGTAGAACAGGCTGTCGCGAAACTGCTTCGTGCTCTCGAACAGCGAGCGCAGGATCATCGAGTTGCGCTGCTGCACGGGTACGATATACGACCTGTCGCTGCTGTACGCGTGTCCGTTCAGCGTAATATCCCGTGCCAGCTTCGACACTTCGAGGTTGTGCGCCCTCAGCAGCTCGATGAAGTGAAAGCTGATCGCTTCCGACCCGTTGCCGTCGAAGACGTATGCCTTCACGGGCAGCGCGGCGGCCTCGCGCAGGCGGTCGGCGCAGAAGCGGCGCATGTAGTCGAGCAGCGTCTCGCGCAGTTCATACGACGCCTTCACCGTGCCGAAGGCACACACGGCCTGGTTGCGCACGGTGAAGGGGAAGGTCAGCATCCCGTTGTCCGTCTTCTGCACGTTGCCGCGCGACGAGGCCTGCTCGAACAGCATGGCGATCGACCCGAGCGCGTCGCCATAGACGTCGCCCGTCCCCAGGTAATAGCTGTCGAAAAGGTCTTTGGAGAGGTAGAGCGACCCGATGCGGTCGAGCGCCTTCATGTTGTATTCCGACACGCGGGCGGTGAGCGCCTTGTTTTCCTCCGGTATGGCGGGATAGTAGCACACCGGGTCGGACGGCTCGAGGAAATAGGTCGAATTGCTGCCCATCTCGTGAAAGTCGCCGACGGTGTTGGGCATCCACTCGTGATAGATCTTCATCAGATACTTCATTTCGGGCTGCTGCACCGGCAGCCAGTCGCGGTTCAGGTCGTGCCAGTAGTGATTCGTACGTCCTCCGGGCCACGGCTCGTTCAGCTCGCGCGACAGGGGGTCGGCCACGTCCGGGAAGCTCCTGTTCGCGTTCACCCACGAGGCGAAGCGGCTGATGCCGTCCGGGTTTTGCCCCGGAATCAGGTTGATGACCACGCCGTCGAGCAGTGCGTCGATCTCCTCGCCCTCCGCCGCGGCAAAGAAGTAGGCAAACGCCAGGGAGGCGTTCACGCTCGACGCCTCGTTGCCGTGTACCGAGTTCATGATGTGTACGACGGCCGGCATCGCGCTGACGTCGAGCGCGCCCGACGCGGCGGGGTCGGTCAGGCGCAGATGCCCGGTACGGATCTCCTCGAGGCGTCCGTGATTCCTTTCGGACGTGATCGTGACGCAGAGGAAGGGACGGCGCTCATACGTGCGGCCGTATTCCTTCACCGTGATTCGCGGCGACACTTCGGCCAGCCGCCGCATGTAGGTTTCCACCTGCTTCCATTCCGCGTGCTGCTCGCCGAGCCGGAATCCAAGCCCGTCGGCCGGCGTGGGGACATCTTTGTTTAA
>JAIRZY010000018.1 GCA_031266995.1 Tannerella sp. | reverse complement strand
ACGTTCCGGCCCGACCGGGTCGCCATGCAGGATGCTACGGCACAGATGGCGATCCTGCAGTTTATGATTTCGGGCAGGAAACAGTCGGCCGTCCCCGCCTCCGTGCACTGCGACCACCTGATACAGGCGCACTCGGGTGCAACGGACGATTTGAACACCGCAAAGACGGGCAATAAGGAAGTTTACGACTTCCTGCAAAGCGCCTGCGACAAGTATGGCCTCGTCTTCTGGAAACCGGGAGCCGGAATCATCCACCAGACCATTCTGGAAAATTATGCCTTCCCGGGAGGCATGATGATCGGCACGGATTCGCACACACCCAATGCGGGAGGTCTGGGCATGCTGGCCATCGGCGTCGGCGGCGCCGATGCAACGGATGTGATGACCGGCATGGAATGGGAACTCAAAATGCCGACAATCATCGGCGTCAAGCTCACCGGCAAACTCACCGGATGGGCTTCCCCGAAAGACATCATCCTCCGGCTGACCGGGATACTGACCGTCAAGGGAGGCACAAACTCCGTCCTCGAATACTTCGGCGAAGGCACGAAAAGCATTTCTGCAACCGGAAAGGCGACGATTTGCAACATGGGAGCCGAGACAGGCGCAACGTCGTCCGTCTTCCCCTACGACGATGAAATGCGACAATACCTCCGCGCCACGGGAAGAAACGACGTGGCGGATGCCGCGGATAAGGCAAGCGAAAACCTGAAAGCAGACGATGCCGTGCAGGCCGATCCCGAAACATTTTACGACCGCGTGATAGAAATAGACCTCTCGTCGCTCGAACCTTACGTGAACGGCCCGTTTACGCCCGATGCGGCAACGCCCATTTCCGAACTGGCCGGCAAGGTGAAAACGGCGGGCTATCCTGATAAGGTGGAAGTCGGCCTGATCGGGTCGTGCACCAACTCGTCCTGTCAGGATCTGGACCGGGTAGCGTCGCTCGCGCTTCAGTTGAAGGAGAAAAACCTGACGATGCAAAGTCAGCTCATCGTCAATCCCGGTTCCCGGATGATAGAACATACGTCAGCCGTCGAAATCCTCAGAGACGCAGGCGCAACCATCATGGCAAACGCCTGCGGCCCCTGCATCGGACAGTGGAAACGCATCACGGACGACAATACCCGCCCGAATACAATCGTAAACTCCTTCAACCGCAATTTCGCCAAACGTGCGGACGGGAACCCAAACACGCACTCGTTCATCGCCTCGCCCGAAATAACAATGGCGCTGGCAATCGCCGGCTCGCTCTCGTTCAATCCGACGAAAGACAAGCTGAAAAACAATGCAGGAAAATGGGTCACGCTTGACCCGCCCACGGGAAACAAATTCCCGCCGGAAGGCTTTCCGAAAGTCGAGAAAGGATTCATCGCACCCACCTTCAAGACAGAACAGGTAATCGTCGCCCCCGATTCCGAAAGGCTGCAACTGCTCCGGCCATTCCCGGCATGGGACGGCCGCGAGTTCCGCGACATGCCGCTACTGATCAAGACAAAAGGCAAATGCACAACCGACCACATCTCGATGGCCGGCCAGTGGCTGCGCTTCCGCGGACACCTCGAAAACATCTCGGACAACCTGCTGATGGGAGCCGTCAATGCATTCAACGGCGAAACAAACCGCGTTCTGAACCGGGAAAGCGGCACGTACGACGCCGTCTCGGCCGTGGCTAAGGACTACAAGTCGCGAGGCATCCCGTCGGCGGTCGTCGCGGAAGAGAACTACGGCGAAGGGTCGTCGCGCGAACATGCGGCGATGGAACCGCGATTCCTCGGCGTGAAGGTCATCCTGGCCAAATCGTTCGCCCGGATTCACGAGACAAACCTGAAAAAACAGGGCATGCTGGCCGTCACGTTCGCCAACCCGGACGATTATGAAAAAGTGCGTGAAAACGATAAGATAAGCATAACCGGATTAGCAGACTTCGCACCCGGCAGACAACTGATGGTCATCCTGGCTCATTCCGACGGGACAAAAGAATCGTTCTACGCCAATCATACATATAATAATACGCAAATCGAATGGTTCAAGGCAGGCTCCGCCCTGAACTGTAATACTTGACTGATATGAAAGAAAGCAAATTAAAACTTAACAGCGGCCGGCTGACCGTCCCCGACACCGTCACGATCCCTTTCATAACGGGCGACGGCATCGGCAATGAAATCATGCCCGCATGTCAGGCCATTGTCGATGCAGCCATAGCTAAAGCTTACGGCAGTAGCCGTTCGATTAGATGGATAGAAGTGGCGGCGGGCGAAAAGTCGTTCCGCGAAAACGGGGAATGGCTCCCCGACGCAACCCTGAGGATGTTCGACGAATACCTCATCGGCATCAAAGGCCCGCTGACGACACCCGTCGGCGGTGGTATCCGGTCAATCAACGTCGCACTGCGTCAGGCGCTGGACCTCTACGTCTGCCTGCGCCCCATCCGCTGGTTCAACGGCGTCTTCTCTCCCCTCAAAGACCCCCGGAAAGTAAACATGACGGTCTTCCGCGAGAATACCGAAGACATCTACGCCGGCATCGAATGGGACAGGGGTACGCCCGAAGCGGAAAAGTTCCTGAACTTCCTGCGCGACGAAATGAACGTCACAAAGATACGCTTCCCCGGAAGCTCGGCTTTCGGCGTGAAACCCGTATCGGAAGAAGGCTCCAGGCGCCTCGTCCACGCCGCCGTCCGCTATGCCGCCGACCACCGGCAGCCGAACGTGACGCTCGTACACAAAGGCAATATCATGAAATATACCGAAGGTGGCTTCAAGCGCTGGGGATATGAAGTGGCGGAAGAAGAATTTGGCGACATCACCTTCACGATGGCCGAATACGGACGCATCCGGCAGGAACGGGGAAAAGACGCGGCAGACCGGGCGATGGCCGGCGCACAGCAGTCGGGGAAAATAATCGTAAAGGATGTCATAGCCGACGCCTTCCTGCAAAACACGCTGCTCAAGCCCGAAGAATATTCGGTCATCGCAACGCTGAACCTCAACGGCGACTACATCTCCGACCAGCTGGCCGCCATGGTCGGAGGCATCGGCATCTCGCCCGGCGCAAACATAAACTACCTCACCGGACACGCCGTCTTCGAAGCAACGCACGGCACCGCCCCCGACATCGCCGGCGAAAACCGCGCAAACCCTTCGTCGCTCCTGCTGTCCGCAGCAATGATGCTCGAATACATCCGCTGGAACGAAGCCTCCGAACGGATCGTCCGCGCCATGGAGCAATGCTTCGCCGAAGGAAACGCCACCGCCGATCTGTCATCCTTCATGCCAAACGGTAAAAATCTGACAACGACTCAATTTCAGCAAGCGCTGACGGAGAAAATAAACTCAAATAAAATTTAATCGATTATGAAAAAGGAATATTTAATGTACAAGCTGGCCGAGACGATAAAAAGCACGTCTAAAATAGACAATTCGCTGTTTAAAAAGTTCGGCGTCAAACGTGGCCTTCGCAACGAAGACGGCTCCGGAGTCCTGGTAGGACTGACACAAATCGGCAACGTCGTCGGGTACGAACGTACCGGCGACGGGAAGCCGAAACCCATCCCCGGCAAACTGTATTACCGCGGATACGACATCGAAGACATCGTGCACGGCGTGATGGAACAAAAGCGTTTCGGCTTCGAAGAAGTCGCCTACCTGCTCCTCTCCGGCAACCTGCCCGACCGCGAAGAACTGCAGCAGTTCCGCGAACTGATCTACGACAACATGCCGCTGACGCACGAAACGACAATGAGCATCCTGCAACTGCGCGGCACGAACGTGATGAACATTTTAGCCCGCAGCGTCCTCGGCATGTATAACCTCGACGAAAACCCGGACGACCTCTCGCGCGAAAACCAGATGAGCCAGTCCATAAAGCTAATCTCCCGTTTCCCCGCGATCGTCGCCTACGCCTACAACGTCCTGCGCTACCACAACAAGGAACGCTCGCTGCACCTCCGCCACCCCCACGATCAGCTCTCGCTTGCGGAGAACTTCCTCCACATGCTGAAACGCGACTACACCGAGCTTGACGCACGCATGCTCGACCTCCTCCTCATCCTGCAGGCCGAACACGGAGGCGGCAACAACTCGACATTCACCGTTCGCGTGACATCATCGACGCTGACCGACATCTACTCTTCCATCGCCGCCGGAATCGGCTCGCTCAAAGGCCCGCTGCACGGAGGCGCGAACATTCAGGTGGTGGACATGTTTAACCACCTGAAGGAAAACATCCTCGACTGGAAGAACGTAGAAGAAATAGACCGCTACCTGGCCGCAATCCTGAACAGGGAAGCCTATAACCGGACCGGCCTGATCTACGGCATCGGACACGCCGTTTACACGATTTCAGACCCGCGTGCACTGCTGCTCCGCGAACTGGCCTGCGAACTGGCCCGGGAAAAAGGCCGCTTCGAGGAGTTCAAATTCCTCGAACTCCTCGAAGAGCGCGCTGTCGAAGTCTTTGCCCGCGTAAAAAACAACGGCAAACAGGTTTCCAGCAACGTCGATTTCTACACCGGCTTCGTATATGAAATGCTCGGCCTGCCGCAGGAAATATACACGCCCCTCTT
>JAIRZY010000279.1 GCA_031266995.1 Tannerella sp. | reverse complement strand
TTTTGCTGATTTTTTAATGGATTTCTTATATCGAACTCACGTTAAGTTAAGCCGTAACAACCTGAAAGGTTGTATTTTCATAACCGCGGGTCAACGACCTGCGGGGGACAGGATGAGCGCCAAATCTGCTGCCTGAAAGGCAGAACATAACGCCAGGTCACCATGTCCTGCCTTCCAGGCAGAGAGAGGGAGGCGGGTTATTTCCCGCAGGTCAACGACCTGCGGTTATGCAGATTCTGCCTTTCAGGCAATGGTAGCTTCACTTAATGACATTGCCCCGACGGGGTTGCATCCGGAGGGGAAATCCTTTTTCTATTGCTATGAATGCCCTTCGGGCAACGACAGGCCGGTTCATAATAATATTCATCATTTCTTATCCCGAACTCAGGTATTGGCGCATTGATTGATTCTCTGCCGCACGCTGCGGGAGACTTGCCACTGCGGGTGGCAGCCTTGCCGCAGATTGCCTCACACAGGGGAAGTATCCCGTAACCTTCGACACGAAATCCGCAGCCGCGGAAAGTCCGCCGAAGCCTCCGGCGAGAAATCCGCAGCCGGAGAAAACCCGCCGGAGCCTCCGGCACGAAATCTCCAGCCGGAGAAAACCCGCCGGAGCCTCCGGCATGAAATCTCCGGCCGGAGAAAACCCGCCGGAGCCTCCGGCACGAAATCTCCGGCCGGAGAAAGTCCGCCGGAGCCTCCGGCGAGAAAGATTCGGTTGAAGAAAACCCGCCGGAGCCTCCGGCGAGAAAGATTCGGCTGAAGAAAACCCGCCGGAGCCTTCGGCGAGAAAGATTCGACTGAAGAAAACCCGCCGGAGCCTCCGGCGAGAAATCTCCAGCCGAAGAAAGTCTGCCGGAGCCTCCGGCGAGAAATCCATAAGAGATTATTCGGCCGTCAGTATGCCCGCGGCGTTGATCGACGTGGCGCCCGCGACGCTGAGGCCTTTCACGGCGGCGGCCGTCGAGGGATCGATGACGTATATGGCCGGATTGGCGCCCTCGGCGGTGATGGGGAAATACATCTTCCCGTCGTATGCCGCCGGCAGGCCGGTGCCGGTGATCTGATCCTTTGCCGGGATGCCCGTTACCCACTTGAAGGTCTTTGCCGTCATATCGACGATGCCATACTGCGTCGCGGTGGCGGTGGCGGAAACCGTTTTGTCGTTATACAGCTCGAGGAGGAAGCAGTCGCCCGTCACGTGCCAGATTTTCCTGAAGTGGTAGCCGTCCGTCTTTTCCTCGATGTTGAAATAGTAGGAGGCGTCGAACGCGGTGGCGCCTTTGCCGATCTTCAGCGCGCCGCAGGGCCGGGTGGTAGACGTCTCGAACGAGCCGGAGAAGACGTATACGCTGCCGTCGTCCGCCCGGCCGATCTGCGAATAGTACTGCGAGCGGAAGCGGCCGGAGGAGTAGCTGATGCGGTCGTCGCGGTAGATGCGCTTCAGGTTCAGGCCGGCGTCGAAGGCGGCTACCCATACGCTGTCGGGGTGGCTGATCGCGCCGCTGCTGGCTCCGCCCGTGGCGTTCGGGTCTCTCGGCTGCGAGACGACGAGGCCGGTCAGAAACTCGCCGTTGCCCATGTCGACGATGCCCGAGAAGGTGGCCTGATCGCCGTTGCCGGTGATGTTTAGCGTGGTGAGCGTTTTTTCCTGCAGTGCGAGGCGGCTGTTCAGGTCGATAAAGTTGAACGTGACGCCGTCGGTGCGCGGATTGCCGCCCGCGTCGAGGAGGGCGTTGCCCTGCGCGTCTACGGGCGTCTGTCCGCCGACGCTCGTCAGGGCGTAGCGGTCGAAGAAGCCGTATGACGTGAAGCGCGAAGAGATCTGAAACTGCCCCAGCTCCGTCAGGCTGCCGTTCGCATCGACCGAATAGCCCAGCCCGATGCCCGGGTCGCCCTGCTGATAGATCAGTCCGACGGCGACGGACGGGGTGCGGTTGAATATCCACGTGTAGCCCGACTGTTCCAGCGTCTTACTGTTGCTGGCGATGGACAGTTCGCCCTGCGAGAGGTCGGACGCCTGCAGCAGATACTCGGCCGATTCGCCGGTGACGGAAAGCAGGAACGCGCCGGCTTCCGGCTTTTTGTCCGGATCGGGCGCATCGTTTTTGTCGCACGAGACGGACAGTTGCGCCGCGCCGCACACGAAGGCGGCGACCAGCGTCTTTTGAATAAGATTTCTGATGTTCATAATCTGTAAAAATTAAAGTGTTTATAGTCTGTTCTTGAATAAAAAGTATCTGAATTTGACGGAAATGCTCCGGCCCGGTTTCTGGAGGCTGTAGTTGTCGTACATGATTTCGTCGGCGACGTTGTTGACTTCGAGTGCGACGTTATACCGTCCGTCCTCGAAGGCGCAGGCGATGTTCACGTCGTGCGAGAGCTGTCCGGGGATGACGATGTCGCCGCCTTCGCTCTCCCAGTCGCGGAAGAACGAGTGGACGTATCGCAGGTTGTAGCCGAACGAGAGGCGGCTGCCGCGTCCCAGCAGGCCGTACAGGTTGTAGCCGGCGTCGGCGCTGCCGAGCATGTAGGGCACGTTGGGCATGCGGTCGCGATAGTAGATCAGTTCGCGCCCGCCCACGTCGTAGCGTTCCATGTTGCGGATGTTCTGCCAGGTGAAATTGCCCCCGGCCGAGAACGCCTTGCCGTAGAAATAGCGCGCCTCGCAGTCGAAGCCGACGTTGCGCACCTTCCCGTGGTTGACGTAGTAGGCGCCGCCGTAGCGCTGTTCGATCCGGCGGCGTATGTAGTCGCGCGTGTCGCGATAGATGAACCCGGCGTCGAGATAGAGCGAGTGGGCGCCGTCGAAGTCGCTGCTGAAGCTGACGTTCAGGTTGACGTTGCGGCTGCTTTCCGGCTTCAGCGAGGCATCGCCCGTTTCGAGCGATTCGTCGCCGAAAAGCTCGTTTTCGGACGGCAGGCGGCAGGCCTTTTCGAACGAGGCCTTGAGCTGCAGCGACGCGAGGGGAAACCACGTGGCCGCCGCGCCGTAGCCCGAAGTGCGGTAGTCGCGCTGCTGCTCTTCGTAGACGCTCGTCGTCGAGCCGGTCTCCACGTTGATGGGGCCGCGCACGCTGACGTCGTAGAATTTGCCGAAGACCGAGACGTTCAGCCTGCGGTCGATTTCGAACCTGTAGGATGCGCCCAGCACATTCTTCGCGTTCGTGCGGCGCATGAATGTGGCGGCGGTACTGTTTTCGCCGTTGGCCGCGGCGTCCGTCGCCTGGCGCACGAAGCGGCTGTACTGGTTGTTGAGCGCGATCGAATGATGTTCGGCAAACTTGTATCCGAGGTTGGCCGTGACGTAGGCATTGCGGTTGTCGTATTCGCTCATCGAATACAGGCCCTCGCCCTTCGCGCCCTTCACGCGGTACTCGCGGTTCCAGTTGTACTGCCGCGCCAGGGTGTCGATGTTGTTGTTGCGGACGCTGTTGGCGGTCATCGTGACGGCGAGGCGCAGGTTGGGGACGAAGAGGTTGCGCTTCTCGTAGTTCAGCGTCGGGATGACGCTCTGCGCCCGGCGCTCGCGCCCGCCGTAGACGATCTTCATCAGGTTCGCGTTCTGTATGTCCGCCTTCTCGCGGCTCAGCGTCAGGCCCAGCAGTAGCCGGTCGGCAAACGGGCGGTTGACAAAGCCGGCCTTCACGGCCACGGCCTCGTTGTGATAGTTGTCGTGAAAGCGCTCGAACCAGAAGTCTTCCTGCGAATAATTGTTGGTCTCGAGGTTGAGCAGGCGGGTTTTCACCCTGTAATTGTTGTCGGAATAGTTCTGGTAGGCGTTCAGCATAACGGTGAAGCCGCCCGGCGCCGTATGTCCGAAGCTGACGTTCGACTTGTGCGTGTTGAACGAGCCGTACGAGTACGCCGCGTCCAGCCACGTATTCCCCGTCTGCCGCGAGATGATATTAATGGCGCCGCCCAGCGCGTCGGCGCCGAGTTCGACGGGCACGACGCCCTTGTATACCTCGATCCGCTCGGCAAAATTGACCGGCATGTTGTTGATCTGAAACGCCGACCCGAAGCCCTCCATCGGCACGCCGTCGAGGAATATCTTCACGTGCCGCCCGCTGAAGCCGTTGAGGCTGACCTGCGTGTTCGAGCCGACGCCGCCCGTCTCGCGTATCTTCACGCCCGAAATGCGGTCGAGCGCATGGGTGAGGCTGAGCGTCGTGTTGTGGAGCGCCTGCGCGTCGACGCTCACCACGTTGAACGCCGACTCGTTGACGAGCTGCACCTTGCTCTTGCCCGTGACGGTGACTTCGCCGAGTTCGTGCTGCACCTCACTGATGACGAAGTCTACCGTCGCGCTCCGCCCCGCGCCCAGCGTGACCGCACGGCTCCGGCTCTCGTAGCCGAGCAGCGACGTGGCGAGCGTATACTGCCCCGCAGGCGCATGAAACTGAAACGCGCCCTCCTCGTCGGTGACGGCGCCATACTGCGTGTTTTGCAGAAAGACGGCCACGTAAGCCGCCGGGTGGCCGTCGGCCGTGCGGACGCGCCCTTTCACCAGCGCCTGTCCCGTGCGCTGCTGAGCAACAGCCGCTGCACCTCCGCCCGTCTGCAAAATACAGATAAAAAGAACTAAAACATATCTCATTTTTTGTCTGATAAAATTTCGCCGCAAAGGTAGAGATACGCTTTTGTCGCCGAAATCGCCATTTCTGTGTATTTTGAGGCATGAATTTAGCCACTTTCAGGTATGGGAGAAACGACAATGTGAGAATGAGACAATGTGAGAATGAGAGTTGCGGGGGAGAAAAGGCCGTTTTCTATTGATATTGCTGCCCGACGGGCAACAAACAGGCGGTTCATAATGATTTACTCATGTTACGCAGTACTTTTTGTAAGCTGTCATTATGCGGCTTGAAAATCCGGATTTTCATAACTGCAGGTCATCGACCTGCGTGCAGGATGCGAACCCTGCACGCCTGCCTGAAAGGCAGGACACTGCGCCGGATCGCCATGTCCTGCCTTCCAGGCAGAAAGAGAGGGAGCGGATTACCTCCCGCAGGTCGTTGACCTGCGGTTATGCAGATTCTGCCTTTCCTTTAGATTTGCACTCGGAAATTGATTCACGGTTTTTAAGGTTAATTTCTTACTTTTGTTGTAGGAAAGAAGGAATTAACCGATACTTGAAAGTAAACTCTCTGCCTT
>JAIRZY010000183.1 GCA_031266995.1 Tannerella sp. | reverse complement strand
ATATTTCCATATAAAAACCGGCAAAACATTGTGTCCGTATCATAGTTTGCATTAACTTTGCCCTCAAAAGAGCAGATATTATGGATAAGAGACGGAGATTCATGTTCATCGTGCAGGGTGAGGGCCGCGGGCACCTGACTCAGGCTATTTCGCTGGCGGATATGCTGCGCCGCAACGGACACGAAGTTGTCGCAACGCTGGTAGGGAAAAGCCATTCGCGCGAGTTGCCTGCTTTCTTTACCCGGAAAATGAATACGCCCATGCAGGTGTATGAGGCGCCCTCGTTTGTCTTCAAGAAGAACAGGAAGCACATTGACGTCCTGAAAACTATTATTTACAACCTCAATCCGCAGAAGCTGAAACAGTATGGCGAGAGTATCGAACTGATTCACCGTCAGGTTGTGGCCTGCAAGCCGGATGTGGTTGTGAACTTCTACGAAGTGCTGCCCGGATTCACGCAGCTTTATTTCCGCCACTACATTCCGTTTGTCAACATCGGCCACCAGTACATGATGCGCCATCCCGACTACCTTCAGGACAGTGGCGATCCGCAGAACCTGATGCTGCTCCGGCTGCATTCCATCCTGACGAGCATCGGGGCGGCTAAGATGCTGGCGCTGTCGTTCTATCCGATGAAGAGCTATCCGCACGAACGCATCGTCGTCGTCCCGCCCCTGCTGCGCCGCGAGGTGCTGGAACTGCAACCCGCGGAAGGCGACTACATCCTGGGCTACATGCTCAATCAGGGCTATGAGAACGAGGTTCATGCGTGGCACAGGAAGCATCCCGGCGTGAAGCTGCACTTTTTCTGGGACAGGGAGGGCGCGCCCGAGACGCTGGAGATCGACGATACGTTTACGCTTCATGCGATCAACGACGAGCTGTTTCTGAAATACATGGCCGCCTGCCGGGGCTACATCACGACGGCAGGCTTCGAGTCGGTCTGCGAGGCGCTGTATCTGGACAAGCCCGTCATGATGATTCCCGCCCATATCGAGCAGGAAGTGAACGCGGCCGACGCGCTGTCGATCGGCGGCGGCATCGCCGGCAACCGGTTCGACCTGAGCAAGCTGCTCGCATACATGGAGACGGAGCGGAAGTTTGATGCCGAAGCGTTCCGCGAATGGGTACGCTCGGCGGAGAAGATATTTATCGAACAGTTGCTCACGGTCACTGAATAGAATATTCCGGTCTCTGAATCTTTGAATTTTGGAATCTTTGAATCCTCACTCATAAATCAGGCTAAACATCCGGTCGGGCGCAAAGATCTCGTTCGCGACGTCGCACAGCCGGGTGGCAGTGACGGCATTGATACGGTCGAACACTTCGGGCAGCGAGTCATAGCGGTTACGGTTCAGGAACGTTTTCCCCATGCCGAGGAACAGGGCTTCGCGGTTGTCGCGCGACACGCCGATCTGTCCGATGGCCTGTTTCCTGGCGGCCGACAGGCGCGCGTCGCTCAGCTTGTTTTCGCGCAGCGTGCGCAGTTCCTTCTCGACGAGATGAAACGCTTCTTCGCGGCGCTTCGGGTCGGCGCCGAAATACACGGAGAAGACGCCCGTGTCCGTATAGGCCGATACGCTGGATTCGACGCTGTAGGCCAGTCCGTTCTTTTCGCGCAGCGAGACGTTGAGCCGGCTGTTCATGCCCGGGCCGCCCAGAATGTCGTTCAGCAGGAAGAGCGCCGTCTGCCGGTCGTCGAAGAGGCTGTATGCCGGCCCGCCGATCATGACGTGCGCCTGATGCGTCTTCTTCCTTTTCACCACCTGCCGGGGCGTGACGGCGGGCGGCGCCTCGCGGCAGCGGACGGACGGACGCGCCGGAAGATCCGAAAAATACTTCTCCGACAGGCGCACTACGCGCCTGAAATCCATCTTCCCCATCGAAAAGAATACCATCCCGGGCGCCGTGTAGTAACGCTCTACGAAGGAGAGGCACGACTCGCGGCGGAAGGCGAACAGCGACTTCCGGTCGCCCAGGATGGAATGGCCCAGCGGATGTCCGGCGAAGAGCATGTCTTCGAACTCGTCGGCAATCAGTTCCGCGGGATTGTCGCGATACGAGCCGATTTCGTCCAGAACGACCGCGCGCTCCTTCTCCATTTCCCGCTGCGGAAACTGCGAGCGGACGATCAGGTCGGATATCAGCTCCACCGCGCGCTCGAAATCGTCAGCCAGGAAGATGGAGTATATAAACGTTTCCTCCTTCGAAGTATACGCGTTCAGTTCGCCGCCCACGGCCTCCATCCGGTTCAGGATGTGCCACGTGCGCCGCTTGCGCGTGCCCTTAAACAGAAGATGCTCGACGAAATGCGCCAGCCCCGTTTCGCCCGGCAGTTCGTCCCGCGCGCCGGCCCGGATGGCCACGCCGCAATAGGCCACGGTAGAATCTGACGGCATGTGGATTATGCGAAGACCGCCGGGCAGCATGTGAGTATGACAGTGCATAAAGTTCGTTTTTTCGACGTGCAAATGTAGTACATTTTCCGGTTTCGTCACATTATTTAGCCGCTCCCCGTGCAACGTTATCCGCCGGGATTGCATCTTACAGAAGAATGACAAATAAAAATTTTGAACCGTACAATTATGGATAGAATGAAACTGTATAAAATGAAACTGCTGACGCCGGCACTGAGTATTGCCGCGGCCGTTCTGCTGCTGAACGCATGTGACGACGGGGGCGGATATTCGCTGGATAACGCGTGGTACTCGATCGCGACGGTCACTCCGCTGAGCGACGACACGTATTCACTGACGCTGGACAACGGCACCACGCTCTGGCCTGCGGCTACGAACGCGCCCGGATACAGGGCCGAGCACAGGCAGCGCGCCTCGGTGGTGTATACCATCCTCTCGGACGCCTTTCAGGGGTATGACCACGCCGTCAAGGTGCTCGACATCCGGAACGTGCTCACAAAAGCCCCGGCAAAGGATCTGGGCGAAAAAAACGAGGAAGAGTATGGCCGCGACCCCGTGGAGATACTGAACATGTGGATCGGCGACGGCTATCTGAACATCGAGTTCGGCTTCAGCAGCGGCAGCATGGGCGTCATACACTACGTCAATCTGGTGAAAATGGACAACGCCGCCACGCCGTATTCCTATGAATTTCGCCACAATGCGTATGGCGACCATACGCTGTACGCTCAGAAAGGCATCGTCGCCTTCGACCTCTCTGACCTCATACCGGGAGGAGACGAAATCGAGCTGACGGTCAAGTTTAACACCTTCGAGGGAGAAGTGGAGAGAAAGATCAGTTTTAAACCCTTAGGCGCGAATCACTACGGCACAGAGATCGGTGCGGCAACCTATACTGCCGACATCAGATAGATTCTTTTCTTATGCTTGGTTTATATGCGAAAACCGGAGCTGCGACAGTTCCGGTTTTTTTCATGCACTCCCTGCCCGGGCCGGCAAGACCGCATTGCCCGAGCGAGCAAAACACCATTGCCCGAGCGGGCACTACCCCTTTGCCCGGGCGTGCCAGACACCGTTGCCCGGGCGGGCAAGACCGCATTGCCCGAGCGGGAAAGACCGCATTGCCCGAGCGGGCAAAACACCTTTGCCCGGACGGGCAAGACACCGTTGCCCGGACGGGCAAGACCGTCTTTCCCGAGCGAGCAAGACCGCCTTTCCCGAACGGGACAGACCGCCTTTCCCGGGCGGGACAGACCGCCTTTCCCGAGCAGGACAGACCGCCTTTCCCGAGCGGGACAGACCGCCTTTCCCGAACGGGACAGACCGCCTTTCCCGAACGGGACAGACCGCCTTTCCCGAACGGGACAGACCGCCTTTCCCGGGCGGGACAGACCGCCTTTCCCGGGCGGACAAAAACACATCTCCGCAGGATTCCATATTCATTCCTTAAAATTTAAGATTCAATATTCAAGAATCATTGAACTTTGAATTTCGAATTTATACCGTATATTTGCATCCAATATCGACGGTATGAACGAAATTAAACAAAAGATCACGGCGCTCCGGACGGAACTGGAACAGTATAACCATGAATACTACGTTCTTTCGGCGCCGACCGTATCCGACCGCCTCTTCGACGGGAAGATGGCGGAGCTGCAGCTTCTGGAGGAACAGTATCCGGAGTATGCCGACCCGTTTTCGCCGACGCAGCGGGTGGGCAGCGATCTGTCACGTGCCTTCGCGCCGGTAGAACATCGCTATCCGATGCTTTCGCTGGGCAATACCTACTCGGAAGGCGAGGTGAGCGATTTCTACGACCGCACGGCGCGGGCGCTCAACGAGCCGTTCGAGCTGGTGGCCGAACTCAAATACGACGGCACCTCCATCTCGCTGATATACGAACAGGGCCGCCTGGTGCAGGCCATCACGCGGGGCGACGGGACGCGGGGCGACGACGTGACGGCCAACGTCCGCACCATCCGCTCGATACCGCTGAAACTGCGCGGCACGGGCTATCCCGCCCTGTTCGAAATACGCGGCGAAATCCTGCTGCCGCGGGTCGAATTCGAACGCCTGAACAGGGAGCGCGAGGCGCAGGAAGAACCCCTGTTCGCCAACCCGCGCAATGCCGCCTCGGGCACGCTCAAGCAACTGAATCCCGCCATCGTCGCCTCGCGAAAGCTCGATGCCTGCCTGTATTACGTACTGGGCGAATCGCTGCCCTTCGACGAGCACTATGCCAATCTGGAGGCCGCCCGCGCGTGGGGTTTCAAGATCCCCGGCGTCATCCGCAAATGCCATTCGCTGCAGGACGTGTTCGACTACATTGCCCACTGGGACGAAGCGCGCCGGAGCCTGCCCGTGGCCACCGACGGCATCGTGCTGAAAGTTAATTCGCTGCGCCAGCAGCGCTCCCTGGGATTCACGGCAAAGAGTCCGCGCTGGGCGATCGCCTTCAAGTTTCAGGCCGAACAGGCCGTGACGCAACTGACCGCCGTGACCTATCAGGTCGGACGCACGGGCGTCGTGACGCCGGTCGCCAACCTCGTCCCCGTACAACTGTCCGGCACGACGGTCAAGCGCGCTTCGCTGCACAACGCCGACATCATCGCCGGGCTTGACCTGCACATCGGCGACCGCGTATTCGTAGAAAAGGGAGGCGAAATCATCCCGAAGATTACAGGCGTCGACCTCGACGCGCGCACCGCCCCGACGGGCGAAAAGGTGGTATTTATCAGAAAATGCCCCGAATGTGACACCCCGCTGGTGCGTGCCGAAGAAGAAGCCGCCCACTACTGCCCCAACGAATGGGGATGCCCGACGCAGATAAAGGGAAAAATCGAACACTTCGTGACGCGCCGCGCAATGGACATAAAGATGGGGCCGGAAACGGTAGAGGCGCTGTATGCACATGGCTGCGTGCGCGACGTGGCCGACTTGTACGCGCTGAAAAAGACCGACCTGTACGCCCTGGAGCGTTTCGGCGAGAAAAGCTCCGCCAACCTGATGGAAAGCATCGAAGCCTCGAAGCAGGCGCCATTCGAGCGCGTCCTGTTCGGGCTGGGCATCCGCTCCGTGGGCGAGACCGTCGCCCGGAGGCTGGCATACGCCTTCACGTCGATGGAACGGCTCGAACAGGCCGGCGTGGAATCGCTGCTGGCCGTCGACGAAGTGGGCGAGCACATCGCGAAGAGCGTCGTCAGCTATTTTGCCGACGAGCGCAACCGCACGTTAACAGGCCGCCTGAAAGCCTCCGGCCTGCAGATGAGCCTGCGGGAAGACGTCCTGTCCGAACGCTCGGACAAACTGGCAGGCCTGACGTTCGTCATCAGCGGCACGTTTGCACACCATTCGCGCGACGAATACAAGGCGATGATCGAACGCTGCGGCGGGAAAAACACAGGCGCCGTGTCGGGACATACGGACTGCCTCCTCGCCGGCGAAAACATGGGGCCGGCCAAGCGGGAAAAAGCCGTGAAGCTTGGCGTCAAACTGATTAATGAAGACGAATTTTTAAAATGGATTGAAGCATGATACTTTCGAAGCGATTTATCAACAACAAAATACGCACCCTGTCGAGAGCGGCGGCCTCGCGTGCGCACTGCTACCGTTCGTTCGACGACGTGCGGTATGTGCTTCTCCTGTGCGAAGCCCGGGACTGGAACATGGTGTCGCCCTGCATCAACCTCATGAAAGAGCGGGGCAAGACGGTGCACGTCTGCGTCTACATACAAAAACAGGACGAGACGCCGATATGGGACTACGCCTACCTGCTGGTCGAGGCCGACAGCGATGTGGACTTCTGGGGCTTCCCGCGGAAGAACGTCCGCAACCAGTTGAACGGGCTTTCGGTCGACATACTGATCGACTTCACCGGCCGCGAACAGGTCGTGATGCGCTATCTGGCGCTGCAGCACCCGGCGGCCTTCAAGGTCGGCGCCAAGTATGCGTCGGACGGAGACATGTATGACCTCTCTATTGTCATGAAAGATGAGGTGCACGATATACCGTTTCTGTTCAAGCAAATATTAAACTATTTACAGATCATTCGCTCCAGACAGTAGCATCTGCCTGCTTTAGCCTCCGAAACAGAATAACACAATTATATGGATTTGAAAGGGATGGGTGTTGCGCTGATAACACCGTTTAAAGAAGATGAAAGCGTGGATTACGACGCGCTGACGCGCCTGGTCGAATATCAGGTGCAGAACGGGACGGATTATCTGGTCGTGCTGGGGACGACGGGCGAGACGCCGACGCTGACCGGCGACGAAAAGGAAGAGATCGTGCGCCGCGTGGTCGGGCAGGTGCGCCGTCGCGTGCCCGTCGTGCGGGGCGTAGGCGGAAACTGCACGCGCGCGCTGGCAGACACGCTGAAAAACGGCAACTTCAATGGCATCCACGCCATCCTGTCGGTCGTGCCCTACTACAACAAGCCTTCGCAGGAAGGAATCTACCGACACTACAGGGCGCTGGCGGAAGTCACGCCGCTGCCGCTCGTGCTATATAACGTGCCCGGTCGCACGGGCATGAACATGACGGCGCAGACCACGCTCCGCCTCGCCCGCGAATGTGAGGCGGTGATCGCCATCAAGGAAGCCTCGGGCAACATTGCGCAGATGGACGACATCATCAAAAACAAACCGGCAGACTTTCAGGTCATATCCGGCGACGACGGTATCACGTTCCCGCTGATCGCGCTGGGCGCCGTCGGCGTAATATCCGTGATCGGCAACGCTTTCCCGCAGGAGTTCAGCCGGATGGTCAGGCTGGCGCTGGCGGGCGATTACGAAAATGCGCGCGTGATCCATTCGCGTTTCGCAGAACTGTTCGAACTGCTCGGCGTAGACGGCAACCCGGCCGGAGTGAAGAGCATGCTGAGCATGATGGGATTCATCGAAAACAGGCTGCGCCTCCCTCTCGTGCCGACGCGGATACTGACATACGAAAAGATTCGCGAGGTGTTGCGGAAGCTGAACATCACGTGCTGAGTGAAATTCAAAGATTCAAAGATACGGGGATTCAAAGATTCCTTTTCCCCGCATAGCTCGCAGCCATCCGTGTAAGAAAAGAAATTACGCGGAGGGCTGCAAGTATTAATGGGGAATATGTGCCGACGAACGTTCGGCGTTTAATCCCGAAATGTCCATTGGCCCTCCCGGAACTTGCGGCAAGTCTCGCGCACCGTGCGGCAAGGTTGCCACTCATGGTGGCAAGTCTCCCGGAATTTCCGGCAAGGTTGCCACCCACGGTGGCAGGTCTCCCGGAATTTCCGGCAAGGTTGCCACTCATGGTGGCAAGTCTCCCGGAATTTCCGGCAAGGTTGCCACTCACGGTGGCAAGTCTCCCGGAATTTCCGGCAAGGTTGCCACTCACGGTGGCAAGTCTCCCGGAATTTCCGACAAGGTTGCCACTCACGGTGGCAGGTCTCCCGGAACTTGCGGCAGAAGTCCCTTTTAATTATGCCTTATGAAATTCGGCGGCAAAGATGATAAATTGTAAAGAATGAAAGGAGAATAATCATTAAACCTGCACAGGAAACTTGCATATCTGTCTTCTTTAGCGTACCTTTGCAGCGAAAATGATTTTTACTGTCGAAACATGCTGAAACGCAGGCTTGCCATCTTATCCGTTGCATTCGCTTCCGTCGTACTGGTCGTGATGCATGCCTTTCCCCATCATCATCACGGGGAGGCGATTTGCTTTGCGGCGGTATGCAGCGATGACGGGCATCACGATGCCGGCGCCGGCAAATGTCCGCACCATCATTCGGACGAATCCGGGCATCATGACACATGCTCCGTCGAAGACAGCTATCTGTTTTCGTTCGAGCATAACGACACAAAATGCAAGGCGGCATCCTGCCACCAGGATCATCATCCACATGCGCACCTCTTCCCCATGCTCTGCCTGACGGTGGTCATATCGCTCTGCGAAGCCGGTCATGCGGACGAACCGCCTGAATACGGTGAATGGGATGCGTGCCTTTACCATTCTGCTTACGCAAACCGGGACAACGGTTTGCGCGCTCCTCCCTGCCTTTCCGTTTAGGGGATAACACGTCGCAGAAACGGGGAATGTCCTGTTTTCGCGCGTATGCCGTATCCCCTTCCCAATCCCGATCTGCTGCACGAGGGAACACTCAAAATTCAAGATTCAAAAATCTTCAGAACCCGGTTTCCGGGATGTTTGAATGACGGTTATATTTAATGTATATAACCTTTCCGCGTAAAGCATAGAATCCGCCGGATCACGTCCGGTGGAGACGGGGCATCAAAAACAATCTATTTACAATTAATCAAACAACAACAGAAATGAAAAAAAACATTATATATCTTTTCATTGCAACAGCCATGATTGCCTGCGGTTGCAGTAACGAACACAAGGAGCGCGACCATGCGACGGAAAACGATCACGAACATTTTGAAGGCGACGGGCACGACCATTCCGCCCATAACGATGCGGACGGGGCGCACGACGACGAGATCCATTTCTCCGCGTCGCAGGCCGAAGCGGCCGGACTGGAGACAGAGGACATTGCGCCGGGCGTATTCTCCCACGTGATAAAAACGAGCGGGCAGATACAGGCGACACAGGGTGACGAAATAACGCTGACGGCAACGAGCAGCGGGATTGTTTCGTTCATAAATCAATCC
>JAIRZY010000220.1 GCA_031266995.1 Tannerella sp. | reverse complement strand
TCCTTAAGGCAGAGCATATCATTCTTAAGGTTTATCATATTATTCTTAAGGTTGAATACATGAGGCCCGGAGGCAGTGATGACGTTCGCGCGAACGAAGCGAAGCAATCCGTCTCCCGTTCGCCCGGCCGCATCACAGGTGCGCCCGTAGAGACGCAATGCATTGCGTCTCTACCCCGAGCGGCGTTCCGCTTCGTGTCCTCCGTGCCTCCGTGTTTGAATCCATATCTTTTCTTGAATCCTGAATCTTAAATTTCCACGGGGGATGCGGGCGTAAAGCTGCGTGATTATGCCGGGCGACGCCGAAGGTGTCCGATATGGATAACCCCTTGCAAGCGGCAGCGCAGCCCGGGGCTGAGACGCGATGCTTCGCGTCTCTGCAACCCGGTAGCGGGTTGAACTGCTGACGCAGTTCGGAAGGTGTGGGGGCGTCTGTAACCCCGAGCTGCGCTGCGCTTGCTGCGGGGTTATCCACATCGGACGCCATACGGCGTCAGTCCTTAAGTTGACGGTGCCGGTACGGAGACTGCGGCGGGCGAGGCATGGCGGCGCACGGGGGATAAGGGCGTAAAGCTGCGTGATTATGCCGGGCGACGCCGAAGGTGTCCGATTTGGATAACCCCCTGCAAGCGGCAGTGCAGCCCGGGGTAGAGACGCGATGCTTCGCGTCTCTGCAACCCGGTAGCGGGTTGAACTGCTGACGCAGTTCGGAAGGCGAGGGGGCGTCTGCAACCCCGGGCTGCGCTTCGCTTGCTGCGGGGTTATCCACGTCGGACGCCATACGGCGTCGGATATTAGGCTGACGATACCGGTCTTCAGACCGCGCCGGGCGTTTCTTTCTTCTCTGTGTCCTCCGTGTCTCCGTGTTTAAATAAAACCCTTCTATTGAAGATTGAATTACTGAATATTCTTCCCGAGGAATTTCCGCACACTGTCTGCCGTTGTGCCGCATCGCGCGGCGTAGTCGAGCAGTTGCTCGTCCGATATGCGCCCGATCATGAAGTAGCGCGCCGCGGGGTGTGCGAAGAAGAGGCCGGCTACGGTGGCGGTGGGCGTCATGGCGCCGTTTGCGGTGATGTCGACGCCGAGGCGGGTGATCTGCAGCAGGCGGTCGAGGGTGAAGATCAGCCGCTGGTCCGGCAGCGAGGGGTAGCCGACGGCGGGGCGTATGCCGGCATAGCGGGCGCGGAGCATGTCGGCCACCGTGAGCGTCTCGCCGGCGGCATAGCCCCAGTATTCGCGGCGCACGCGGGCGTGCAGGTACTCGGTCGCTGCCTCTGCAAGGCGGTCGCTCACCGTCTGGAGCAGCAGCAGGCGATAGTCGTCGCCGTCGCCTGCCAGCCGCGCCCGCAGGCCGTCAAGCCCGGCGCCGGCCGTGACGGCAAAGGCGCCGAGATGGTCGGTGCGGCCCGCGGTGTCGGGCAGGATGTAGTCGGCCAGCGAGAGGCAGAGGCCGTCGACGGGCGTCTGCCGCCGCAGCATCGGGAGCACCTCGCCGCCGGCATGTATGTCGTCGCCGTGCGTCGTGGCTTCGAAGAATCCGTAGCGCGCGCGGCAGCGATAGCTCCCCTCCCCGATCAGTTCGTGCAGCATCGCCCGCGCGTCGGCCATCAGCCGTGCGGCTTCGGCGGCGCGCTCGCGCCCGGCGGCGGGCTGCGAGGCGACCCATGCCGCGCGGCAGGCGTCGCAGTCGTGCAGCGCGGCCAGGCCGGCATACTGTCCGCTCATGCGCCAGGCGACGAAGAAGAGCGTCCAGTTGATGTAGGGCGCGACGTCGGCCGGGGCGATCGCTACCTCGTGCACTCCCTCCTGCCGCGGTTTCGCCGGCGCCGGGCCGTCGCGGTCGACCGGCAGCCGGCGCGCCCGCGCTTCGGCGAGCGGCAGCAGCTCCGCGCGTTCCGCGAGCGAGGCGTCGCGCAGCCGCGCGTATTCATCGTGCAGCTCGCGCACGAAGCGTTCGCGCGTCGAGGGATTGAGCAGCTTCGAGGCCAGCAGGGGGCTTTGCGACGCGTCGGCGCCGTGAACGACCGGATAGTCGTAGCGCGGCGCGATCTTCAGGGCCGTGTATATTTTCGACGTCGTCGCGCCGCCGATCATGATCGGGATGTGCTGGCCGGCCTTCTGCATCTCGTCGGTCACGTGTACCATCTCGTCGAGCGACGGCGTGATGAGTCCCGACAGGCAGAGGATGTCGGGCTTCTCTTCCATCACCGTGCGCACGATGCGGTCGGCCGGCACCATCACGCCGAGGTCGATGACTTCGTAGTTGTTGCACGTGAGGACGATGGAAACGATGTTTTTCCCTATGTCGTGCACGTCTCCCCTGACGGTGGCAAAGACGACCTTGCCGGCTTTCGCCGCTGCGCCTTCCGCTTTCTCGCGCTCGATGGCGGGCTGCAGCAGGGCGACGGCTTTCTTCATCGTCCGCGCCGTCTTGACCACCTGCGGCAGGAACATCTTCCCTGCGCCAAACAGCTCGCCGACGCGGTTCATGCCGCTCATCAGCGGCCCGTCGATGACGTCGACCGCGCGGTCGTACGTCGCCAGCGCGTCGCGGATGTCGGTCTCCATAAAGTCGCCGATGCCCTTCGTCAGCGCGTATTCGAGGCGTTCGCCGGGCGGCAGGCTGCGCCATGCGTCGCGCGCCGCCGTGTCGGCCTGTCCCGCCTGCTGCTGCATGTGCTCCTGGGCGCGGGCGACGAGTTCGTCCGCCGCTTCGGGGCGGCGCGCCAGAATCACGTCTTCGAGCAGCGCGCGGAGCGGCGGGTCGATGTCTTCGTAGTTTACGGACGATGAGGGATTGACAATCCCCATGTCCATTCCCGCGCGGATGGCGTGGAAGAGGAACACGGCGTGCATCGCCTCGCGCAGGTAGTCGTTGCCGCGGAAGGAGAAGGAGAGGTTGCTCACGCCGCCGCTCACCCGTGCGCCGGGCAGGTGGCGCTTGATCCACTCCGTGGCGCGGATGAAGTCCAGCCCGTAGCCGTTGTGCTCGGGCATGCCGGTGGCGATCGCCAGCACGTTCGGGTCGAAGATGATGTCGTGCGGCGGGAATCCGGCGCGTCCGGTCAGGAGGCTGTAGGCGCGCCGGCAGACGGCGATTTTGCGTTCGAACGTGTCGGCCTGTCCCTCCTCGTCGAAGGCCATCACGACGGCGGCGGCGCCCAGGCGGCGGATGCGGGCGGCGCGCGCGAGGAAGACGTCTTCGCCTTCCTTCAGGCTGATGGAATTGACGATGCTCTTCCCCTGGACGCAGCAGAGCGCGCGCTCGATGACGTCCCATTTCGAGGAGTCGATCATCACGGGCACGCGGGCGATGTCGGGTTCCGAGGCGATGAGGTGGAGGAAGACGGTCATTTCGCGCGTGGCGTCCAGCAGTCCGTCGTCCATGTTGATGTCGATCACCTGCGCGCCGTCTTCGACCTGCCTGCGGGCGATGGAGAGGGCCTCTTCGTATTTCCCCTCCCTGACGAGGCGCAGAAAGCGGCGCGAGCCGGCGACGTTGCAGCGCTCGCCGATGTTGACGAAGTTGTTTTCGGGCTTCACCTCGAGCACTTCCAGTCCGGAGAGGCGAAGGCTGTCGGGCGCGGGCTTCGGGCGTCGCGGCGGGCGGGCGCTGACGAGGCCGGGATAGCGCGCGATGTGTGCCGGCGTCGTGCCGCAGCAGCCGCCGACGATGTTGACCAGCTCGCCGTCGACGAAGGCGCGGATATGCTCTGCCATCGTCGCGGGCGTTTCGTCATACTGGCCGAAGCTGTTCGGCAGTCCGGCGTTGGGATGCGCACTGACGTAGCAGGGCGCCAGCGCGGACAGCTCTTCGAGGTACGGCTTCATTTCGGCTGCGCCGAACGAGCAGTTCAGCCCGACGCTGATGACGGGCGCGTGCTGCACGGAGGCGAGGAAGGCGGCCAGCGTCTGTCCCGAAAAGCTGCGCCCTCCCTGCCCCGAAAGCGTGAGGGAGAGCATCAGCGGCAGGCGGATGCCGCGGTCGGCCATGCACTGCGAGGCGGCATCGAGTCCGGCCTTGGCGTTGAGCGTGTCGAAGACGGTTTCGAAGAGGATGATGTCGATGCCGCCGTCGATGAGGGCGCCGACCTGTTTGGCGTAGGCGTCGTAGAGGTCGCGGTACGTCACGGCGCGGAAGGCGGGTCGCTCGACGTCGGGACTCATGGTGGCCGTCTTGTTGGTGGGGCCGACGGAGCCGGCGACGAAGACCGTGCGGCCGGGACGGTCGGCCATGTAGCCGTCGGCCAGGTCGCGGGCGAGGCGTGCGGCGGCGAGGTTGATTTCGCGCACGTACGCCTGCATGCCGTAGTCTTCCATCGAGATGGCGTTGGCGTTAAACGTGTTTGTGCTGAAGATGTCGGCACCGGCGTCGAGGTACTGGCGGTGAATGTCGCGAATCACGTCCGGCTGCGTGATGCACAGCAGGTCGTTGTTGCCCTTCTGCTGCCCCTGAAAAGCGGCGAAGCGCTCGCCGCGGTAGTCGGCCTCGGTCAGCCGGTGCTTCTGTATCATCGTGCCCATGCCGCCGTCGAGAATCAGGATGCGCTCTTCCAGCAGCCGGCCGAAGCGTTCGTATACGGACGCTGTGCGGTTGTCGTTTTCGATTTCCATAAGAAAACAGGTTCAGTGTTTGAATGCCCTGTCCATTTCGCGTTTGTCGTCGCGTGCGCGGATCGATTCGCGCTTGTCGTATTCCCTTTTCCCGCGGGCGATGGCGACGGCGACTTTGGCAAGGCCTTTTTCGTTAATAAACAGACGTGTCGGGACGATGGTGAAGCCGCTGTTGCGGACGGAGGTTTCCAGGCGGCGGATTTCTTTGCGGTTCAGCAGCAGCTTCCGTTCGCGGCGCTCCGAATGGTTGTTGTACGTGCCGTAGAAGTACTCGGCGATATACATGTTCTTTACCCACACCTCGCCGCGCTCGACGACGCAGTACGTGTCTACGAGGCTGGCCTTTCCTGCGCGGAGCGATTTGATCTCCGTGCCCGTCAGTACGATCCCGGCCGTAAACGTTTCGAGCAGTTCGTAGTCGAACGTCGCCCGCTTGTTTTTGATCAGTATGTTGCTGTTCGCTTTGCTGTTTCCCACAATTCCTGTCGCGTTACGTTTTTTCAGAAGCGCATGCCCGGCATCAGCAGGAACAGCCCGAAGTATATCGCCGTCGGACTGAGCATGACGGCGAGAGATGCGTATATCGTAAATTTCAACTGCTCGTTCTCCCGCACCAGCATGAACGGGACGGCGCCTTCCCAGATGATATAGGCCGTATACAGGACAATGACGTGCAGGAAGAAAAATTCCGGCAGCAGCGACAGTACGATTCTCAGCAGAAACATGAGGGATGAGGCATATCCGACGAAGTAGCGGCACAGCTTCATGTCTTTCGGCCGCTTGAACACGCTCCGCCAGATCTCGCCGAGCAGCCAGGCGCCCAGAAAGAAGCCGCCGGCCGAGGAGACGAGTTCCATTATGGCAGACTTCAGCGCAATGACGAAGTCAAACTCCTTGCGATTGAACAGCACACCCAGAAAGGCCGCCAGCGCAATCACCCCGATCAGCGGGTAGACGTAGCGCGACAGAAACGCCTCGTGCCCGTCGTCTTCGCGGGGCGCCGAGGTCCACGCTTCCGACGGTTTGAAAATCATACTTGTCAGTCGCAAGAATATCTCCTTAAACATAGTTTTGTCCTTTGAGCTGGCAAAAATACGAAGAATAATGCAATTGCAAAGAATGTCATACAGGATTTTTGCCGTTCGGAAGGAAAATCGTATTTTTGCCGCCCCGTGACAGAGTAATATTAATGAAAGGATAAAGAAAATGATGAAAAAGAAGATGATTTGCCTGGCGGCGCTCATGCTGTGCTGCGCCTGCTCGAAACAGGAGAAACTGCTGATCGGCGGCGCCGGATGGCAGCAAATCGCGATTGTGGACAAGAAAAGCGGCGAAGTGGAATGGACGCACGACCTTGCGCCGGACGAGGAATGTAATGACGTGGACATAACCGGCAGCGGCGATATCCTGTATGCCTACAGGCAGGGCGTGAGGCTCATCCGGCGCGACGGCGCGACGGTCTGGGACTACAGGGCGCGCGAAAACGAGGAAGCGTATTCGGCAAGCGTCCTCGCCTCGGGCGACTACCTGGTAGCCATCAGCGGCATGCCGGCCCGAATCGTCGAGCTGAACGAACGGGGCGAGACGGTGAAGGAAGTGAAATTCAACACGGCGACGTTCGACATTGATCGCCAGTTCCGCCGGATCTGCAAGACGCCGCAGAACACCTACCTCGTGCCGCTGACGTACAAGCACAAAATCTCCGAAATCAGCGAAGAGGGGCGCTACCTGAAAAGCATCCTGTGCAGCGGCGCGCCCAATTCCGTCACGCTGGCGGACGACGGCAACTGGATCGTGTCGTGCGGCGACACGCGCCGTTTTCTGGAAATAAATCCTGCGACGAAGAAGATCGTCAAGACGGTCGAGACGACGTCGCTTAACTGGGGCGCGTTGCTGCACGTCTCCGAACTCGTCCGCTACAAAAACGGAAATACGCTGATCGCCAACTCGGACATGGAGAGCGCCGACAAATCGCAGCCGAAGCTGCTCGAGGTCGACTCGACCAATCAGATTGTGTGGCGGATGCCCTACAATCCGGGCGTGGGGAACGTGACGGCGGTACGGTCGTTTTTCGAATAATTCAAGGATTCGGAAATTCGAGGATTCAAAAAGTCAGTGACGCCGACATCCGGCTACTGCTTCGAAGTGTACGCAGCGGACTTGATCCCTGACTTTTTGAATTTAATTCAACTCATAGCAGGTACTTCGCCCGCCGCTACTTTTGCGGTGCAGTATTTTTTTGTTTATCAGATCCTGAATGTCGCGCAGCGCCGTGTCGGGCGAGCAGAGATTGAGGTTTGCCCAGTATGACGAGGTCAACTTGCAGTCCGAACGTTCCCAGAGCAGGTTTATCATCTTGACCTGCCGCTCGTTCAGACGGATGAGGCGGTATTTCTCCCAGAACTTCGATTTCTCGAGCGTGTGTGTCAGCATGTCTTCCGCCTCAATCAGCGCCGTTTCGAAACAGTAGAGGAACCACAGCAGCCATTCGGTAATGTCGAGATTTCCGTTCTGCGCCCGCCTGAGGACGCGGTTGTAGAGTTCCCGCTGCTTGCTTATCTGCGCCGAGAGGCTGTACAGGTGCTGCGGGAAACCGTCGGCGCGCGTCAGGAAGATGTCCGTCAGTATGCGGGCGATGTATCCGTTGCCTTCATTAAAGGGATGTATGAACGTGAGGCGCAGGTGTGCCACGCCGGCTTTGATGAGCGGGTCGGTCGGGTGTATCGTGTTGAACCATTTCAGGAAGCGGCGCATCTCGTCCGGGATGACTGCCGGATTCTGAATGTAAAACAGTCCGTCGCCGTCCGCTTCCGGTTCGAAGACGGCAGCGCTGCGGTAAAAGCGCGCCGCGTTGCTTTCGTCCTGTCCCAGCGCCTCCTGCCAACTGAAGACGGTCTCTTCGCTGACGGGCTGGCGGTAGTTCTGCAGGGCGTCGATCATGACCTGCACCATCCGGTCGATGCGGGGGTCTGTCTGTATCTGTTCGGTGAGGCGGATTTTCAGGCGGCCGGCTACGGAGGCGCGCACCAGATTAATGTCCAGCGCTCTGCCTTCCAGCTCGGCCGATTTGATCACATCCGTCGTGATGCTTTTCAGGAGTGTTTCCTTTTTGAAATCCACGCCCAGAAGGCTTGCCTTGCCGGCCAGTCGCCCCTGACGGTTTCGCACTTCGCCCAGAACGTGCAGCAACTCCTTGTTGTTCCACGTCAGATAGGGCCATCCTTTTTGCTGCCAAATATATTCACTCATATTCTCCGTGTTTCCTGCGGCAAATATACAAAGTTGATTTTTAATATCCTCGCAGTTTTATAAAAAATTTATGCTCTCGCTCTGTTTTTATATGTGAATATTTGAATATTAACCGTTTATTCGACCGGGTATTATCCGGCTGTCAATGAATATATGCTATTTATATCGCGTTTGTACCGGTCCGGAGCGCCGCCGTATTATAGACGCACCGTCGAAAGGAGAGTACATACGGATACAGAAAAACACAAAGAGAATGTGAAAATGAACCGGTCCGCCACTCTGCGGCCCCGTTCTCACATTCTCCCTGTGTTGATAACTGACGCTTTATATCCCGGCACAAAATATATGCCGCGCTGTAACCTGCCCCGTGGCAAGCCTGCGGACTGTCGATGCGTCTCAGTTCAGGCTGTTACCGACGGTCTCGGGAATAATCATCTGCACGCCGAGATCGATCTTGTTTGCCGCCCTGTCCCAGACCACCGTGCCGTCGTCATTTATATCCGAAACGTAGTTGACGCGGATACTCACCTTGTCTTTTCCCAGGTTTTTTTCCAGTCGCGCCGCGTTTTCGATGTACGGAGTCATGTCGTATGCGCTCGTCTCATACATGTCTTCCGCCGTCGTGGTACCCTCGCTTCTGATCGTGGCGCGCAGGTATACGTCGTACACATTTTCGCCGTTTTCATCTACGGACATGTGTTCCCGGTCATACGAAAGCCTCCAGTCCGTGACCTGTTTCGGGCGGGCATTCAGAAGATGCCCCAGGAACAGTATGCCTTTGACGTATCCGCCAATCTGCGGGACGGGATCCTTGAGCGGCGTTTCGTTCGGCAAGGCGACCGACACGGTATCGGCTTCGGACAGCATGTAAAATCTGTTTATTTCTTCCTGAGCCAGCACCGTCACCGTATAATAGCCGTTTGCCGCGATTTTTTCGGCCGTGTTCTCGGGGTCTTCGTAATCCAGTTCGTAGTAGACATAACAGCATGTGCCTTCTTCTTTATTGCTGAAGGCCAGCGAATGAAACGAATCGTATGCCGAAATGTCCAGTACGTTTTTACCCGAATTCAAATCAAAGCGCACGACGCCGACCACCTGGCCGGAAGTCGTATTGCCTCCGCCCTCGAGACAGGACGACAGCATGGTCGCGGCAAGCGCAACACCAATCAATTTACAACTGCTAAATAATTCTTTTTTCATCATATTATAATTTTAAAAACATCATTTTCCTCAGAAGCCGAAGCGAATTCCCGCCTGCAAAGATAGTTGAAAAGGTTTATCCGAACGAATGGTTTCAAGAGAACTTCCATTCCTGAAATAATAATCGGCGCCGCCTTCGACGTATGCGTTCAGAAAGCGGAGCAGCGGATAGCTGACGCCGGCGTGTCCGTTGAGGGAAAACTGGAGTTCTTTCATGCGGACGGATTCGACGCGCGTGTCGAGGGACGAGCCGGAGTTATAGTCGTAATAGTTTGTTTTAATGCGTCCGCTGACGTTCCACTCTGCCGTTCCGCCGACCGCCGTGTAGAGCCGGAATCGGTTCCATTCGACAACCGTATAGTTGGCGGCGAGCGGAACGCCGATGAAGTGCAGTTGCTGCTTCGCCCTTCCGCTGTTGACGCCCAGCACATCCCACCGGGAAGTGAGCATCGAATAGGAAAGGCCGCTCTGCAGCGTCCAGCGGTTGTTCAGGGCATATCCGACGCCGAGGCCGAACGACAGCGGCCGCTGATGCGTGACGTTATGCTTTGTTTCGGCAGACGCGCTCATTTCTCTTAGCGTCAGAATATGACTGTAGTCGGCATTCAGGCTGTGCATGCCGGTCGCGCCGAGAGGCATCACGTTACTGCCCGCGCCTGTGTTCCCTACCGAATAGCTCCCCCCTCCTACTCCGAAGCCCCAGCGCCTGCTGTGTCGCTTCGCCGGCGCGGCGTCGACTATAAGCAGCTTGTCGCCGGCGAAGCTGTCTTCTTCCGGCGTTTGCGGCGCACGGCCGGAACCGTTCGCCTCGCGGCCGGTTTCCTTTTCCCTGTTTTCAGCAATGAAAGGTATTTCCGGCGCAGTTTCGTTTCCGGCTTCCGGCAGTACGGCGGCTTCCCGTATAGCAGACGTTTGACTGCTGACGGTCTTTTCCGCGGCAGGAAGCACTGCGAGCAGCCGTGACGCGACGGCCGTATCGGGCGTGACGCGGCCGATGACATTTTCAGGCTCTACATTTATTCCATTTGCCGGTGTTTCCGCCGTCAAAGAAGCGGACGGAGCCTGCGGCCGGAACAAATAATACCCGCCTGCCGCCAGCACGAACAGGGCGGCGACTGCGGCGGCATAGCGCCACCATTCCGGCAATGCGTTCTTTTTCTTCCGGGACAGACGTTCCGCAATGGCCTCCCAGTCTTCAGGTTCGGGTTCCATTTCGAAGCTCTCGGACTTCATGCGGACGATGTCGTCCCACTTATCTCTCTTATCCATATCAGTCATATAAATATCCCGGATGATATCCGGCGTTTCTTATCTGTTCCTGTAATAATTTCCGCGCTCTTACGTATTGCGAGCGGGACGTGCTTTCTGTAATATGCAGCGTGTTCGCAATTTCCTTATGCGAGTAGCCTTCTACGGTATACATGTTGAAGACCGTTCTGAAACCCGCCGGAAGCCTCCCGACCATCGCCATCAGTTCGTCGGCCGACATTTTCGAGACGGCGGATTCGCTTTCGTCCTGTATGGCGTTCGCCATGTCGATATCCCCGCTCCTGTTCAAAATATCCGTGCGACGCAGATAACCGAGTGATTCATTCACAAAAATCGTCCGCATCCACGCCTCGAGCGTCCCCGTTCCCTCGAACGACGGGAGCGAAGTGAATACTTTGACAAAACCATCCTGAAGCAAGTCGCGCGCGACCTCCCGGTTATTAACGTAGCGCATACATATCCCCAGCATCTTTCGGGAGTACATGTCATACAATGCGCGTTGAGCATTTCTGTCTCCACTCAGACAACCTTTTACAAGTTGCGTTTCATTTATCATCTTAGTTTGCACACTGCGTTTGTAACCGCTGCATATATCCTCATGATGCATATCATATCCGGAATGCTGCATTCGGCATGATTTTTACTGTAACGTCCTGCAAAAATAATATCATTTGTGTGATGTATCAGTTTTTTCAGGTTATATTTTTCGAAAATCCTAAATGTCGCAAGTTTTGGTTAATTCTTTTTTTGAAGTGCTATTATACTCCATGTGAGGTAAAACAGTGAGATGAATATGTTCGGAATCCGTCCTGGTTCTGCATAGAAACAATGTTTCTGATCGGAATCCGTCCCGATTCTGCATAGAAACAATGTTTCTGTTCGGAATCCGTCCCGGTTCTGCATAGAAACAATGTTTCTGTTCGGAATCCGTCCCGGTTCTGCATAGAAACAATGTTTCTGTTCGGAATCAGTTCCGATTCTGCGTAGAAACAATGTTTCTGGTCGGAATCCGTTCCGGTTCTGCATAGAAACAATGTTTCCGGTCGGAATCCGTTCCGAACCTGGGAGGTATTTCTTAGTCAGGTTTGCGCCCCGACGGGAGCCTGGGGCAGCCAAGATTATAATGCGTTTGCCTCGGTATAATAGCATCTCAAAAAAAGAATTAACCCGGGTTTTGAACTTTTGAATTTTCGAATCTTTAAAATTTTATATTATCTTTGCCGCGAAATAATAATCACAGTTATCGCATGAAAGAGAATACGGTGTCCGGTGACGAGAACAAAAGAAGTGTGAGCTTTATCGAACAGATGGTAATCAATGACTTGGCGGAAGGGAAAAATGGCGGTCACATTCAGACGCGCTTCCCGCCCGAGCCGAACGGCTACCTGCACATCGGTCATGCCAAGGCCATTTGCCTCGATTTCGGGCTTGCCGAAAAATACAGCGGCACGTGCAACCTGCGGTTCGACGACACAAATCCTTCGCGCGAAGACGTCGAATACGTAGATTCGATTCAGGAAGACATCAAATGGTTGGGATTCAAATGGGTGAACGTGTATTACGCTTCCGATTATTTCCAGCAACTGTTCGATTTCGCTGTCGATTTGATAAAAAAAGGCCATGCCTACGTCGACGAGCAAAGCTCGGAATCCATTGCGCAGCAGAAAGGGACACCCACTCAGCCGGGAATCGAAAGCCCCTACCGCAACCGGGCAGCCGAAGATAGCCTGGATCTTTTTTTTCGAATGAATCGCGGAGAATATAAAGAGGGCAGCATGACCCTTCGTGCGAAAATCGACATGGCTTCGGCCAACATGCATTTCCGCGACCCCATTATTTACCGCATCATTGATACGCCCCACCACCGTACGGGCACGAAATGGAAAGTCTATCCGATGTATGATTTTGCGCACGGGCAGAGCGATTATTTTGAAGGCGTTACACATTCATGGTGTACGCTCGAATTTGAAGTGCACCGTCCGCTGTACGACTATTTTATCGACCTGCTCAAAGGCGACGCCGATTACCGCCCCCGACAGACGGAATTTAATCGTCTGAACCTGACCTACACCGTCATGAGCAAGCGCAAGCTCCTTCAGTTAGTGAAGGAAAACCTCGTGAACGGCTGGGACGACCCGCGCATGCCGACCATCTGCGGGTTCCGCCGTCGCGGTTATACGCCGGCTTCCATCAAGGCGTTTACTGATAAAATAGGTTATACGAAGTTTGACGGCACGGTCGAAATGGCGCTGCTCGAACACTCCGTGCGCGAAGACCTGAACGTCACGGCACGACGCGTCGCCGCGGTAATCAATCCCGTCAAGCTGATAATCACCAACTATCCCGAAGGTCAGACGGAAATAATGCAGTCCGTTAACAACCCCGAAGACCCGTCGGCCGGTACGCACGAAATCGCGTTCTCGCGCGAGTTGTATATTGAACGGGAGGATTTCATGGAAAATGCTCCCGGCAAATACCATCGCCTGACTCCGGGGCAGGACGTTCGCCTGCGCTGCGCCTATATTATAAAATGTACGGGTTGCCGGAAAAATGCCGGTGGCGAAGTCGAAGAAGTGTATGCCAAATACGATCCGCAGACGAAAAGCGGAATGCCCGAAAGCAATCGCAAAGTGAAGGGCACTATTCACTGGGTTTCGGTTCCGCACGCGCTGCCGGCCGAGGTGCGCCTTTACGACCGCCTGTTCACCGTTGAAAATCCGATGGAAGAGAAAGACCGGGATATCAGTGAACTGCTGAATCCCGATTCGCTGAAGATACTGCCTGACTGCTACGTGGAAGCAGATCTGGCGCATGCCAAACCCTACGATCATTTCCAGTTTCAGCGCATCGGATATTTCAACCTGGATCCGGACAGCAGAGAGGGCAAGCTCATCTTTAACCGTACCGTTTCATTGAAAGATACCTGGAACAAAATCAATAAATAACAAGTAAATAATCGCAGATGAAAGATATAGAAGACATATTGCAACGATATGCACAAATGGACGGCAGCGGGACGAAAATCTATTTCGACGCCGACGAAGTCGCCGAATTGCTGGATTATTTCGAACGCGAAAACGATTTAGCCCGGTACGAAAAAGCGTTGACCTTCGGACTGAGACTGCATCCTGAAAATCCCGATCTGAAATTCCGGACATGTAAGCTGCTGATATTCCAAGAACAGTATGAAGATGCGCTCGAATGGATCATGCAGACCGGACGCGACGGTGAAGGGGAACTGGAACTGCTCAAAATGGAATGTCTCTGCGCGTTGGATCGCTTCGACGAAGTCAGGCGCATCATCGAACAGAAGCGGACGCAGCAAACCGAAGATGTGGAAGAAGTGTACGAATATGTAGCATCGGTACTTGGCAGCCTGGGAGATAAACAGGACGAACTGGAAAAGTTGATTCACGAGGGACTTGCTCTCTTTCCCGACAATCAGACACTGAATGAAGAATATTGCTACCTGCTGGAAATGCAGGGGCTTACGGCCAAAGCGCTTCTCATTTGCAATGAACTGCTCGACTGCGATCCCTACTTCGCCGACTACTGGTATATGGCCGGTCGTTTACATGCCGAAGTGGATGACTACGATAAAGCCGTCGAGTCGCTGAATTTCGCCATCACATGCGACGATTCCGATTTGGAAATCAAAATATTCCGTGCTTTCTGCTTCTACAAGAACGACCTTTTTGCAAAGGCAGTCAGAGAGTTTCGCGACATATATGCGACCGAGCTACAGGAAGATACGGACGAACTGATTCATGCGATTGCCTCGGAATATCCCGTACCGGGTGATTTTGAGGATGTTTGCTATCTGTTTGAAGTCCTGCGCAACGAGGGAGTGGCGGATGGTATGACTTCGCCCCTGCTCGAATATCCCGCGTATCAGTGCGATGCCGACGAAACGCCCGCCATGACAGCCCGCCACTCCGACAACCTTGCAGACAGCATGAAGCAGCATTTTCCGGACGAGGGCAGGCAACGGGACGGCATGCGCTTTCTGCATACAGACGACATTTATCCGGTAAAGAACTGGAGCGTATCTTCGAAGCAACTGGCGACTAATTATCTAACTGAAAAATATCACAACAATTAATGAACCGCACAATCAAAGATTACGGCATCATCACCCTGAAAGGGATCGCCATGGGCGCCGCCGACGTCGTCCCGGGCGTTTCGGGAGGCACCATCGCCTTCATCTCGGGCATCTACGAAGAGTTGCTCAATTCTATCAAAAGCATCGGGCCGAAAACATTCAAGCTACTGTTTACCCTCAAAATAGCATCGTTCTGGAAAGCCATAAACGGCAATTTCCTGTTCGCCCTTATTTTCGGAATCGGCATCAGTTTTCTGTCTTTGGCCAGGCTCATCACCTATCTGCTCGAGAATCATCCGATACTTGTGTGGCCGTTTTTCTTCGGGCTGGTGCTGGCGTCCACGTGGTTTGTCGTGAAAGACGTGAAGAAATGGAACTGGAAAAGTATTGCAGGCTTCATTGCCGGTGCGGCCGTCGCTTATTATATCACCGTGGCCGTCCCCATGAATACGCCTGAAGCGTTGCCGTTTATATTTATGTATGGAGCCATAGCCATCTGCGCGATGATTTTGCCCGGCATATCCGGCAGTTTCGTGCTGGTGCTCCTGGACAAGTATTTCTACATGATGGAGGCGGTGAAAGAGTTGAAGATAAGCATACTGATTACGTTCATGTGCGGCGCGGCCGTCGGAATCGTCAGTTTTTCGCGGATACTTTCGTTCCTGCTTCGCCGGTATCACGACGTCACGATTGCCGTGTTGAGCGGCTTCATGCTCGGCTCGCTCAACAAGGTCTGGCCGTGGAAAGAAACTGTTTCCACGTTCACCGACCGCCACGGTGTCGTGAAGCCTCTGGTAGAAAACAATATTTGGCCCGACCAACTGCTTTGGGAAGCCATTGCGCTGGCCGTCATCGGCTTTATGCTTGTGTATGTACTGGAAATTATTTCCCGGAAAATAACAAAATGAGTAAAGAAAATTATTTTATTGCCTGTTTTTATGAAATAATTTTGTTTATAAAATATCATTATTATACCTTTGCGGCGATACTAACAAAAAAAATTAGCTGATATTATGGAAGAAAAAGATTATTATTATCTCCGGGGAGAGACCAAAGTAGGGCCTTTCTCTTTGGAAGCACTTAAGAGCGAGCCAATTGCGGCAGACACTCTTGTGTGGAACAGCGCGCTGCCCGACTGGACAGCAGCCGGTACCCTGCCGGAACTGCAGGGATTATTCGCAACGCAGGCTCCGCCGCCACCGCCACCCGCGTCGCAGCCCGCGCCCGCCTATCAGGAAAGGACGTTCGGAGGGGCAAACGTCCCGCCGCCAATGCCTGAAAGCAATCTGATCTGGGCTATTCTGGTGACGGTGCTTTGCTGTCTGCCGCTGGGTATCGTTTCGATTATCCACGCGACGAAAGTGAGTTCGGCATACAATCTCGGCGACTATGAAGGAGCGGTAAAGGCATCCGCCGATGCAAAGAAATGGGCGATATGGTCGGCTATTGCAGGGGTTGTTGTCATTGTGCTTTATACGATTTTCGCTGTCATCATCGCTGCGGGCGGAATAGCGGACGAATATCTGAACAGTTAATTTTTAACGGTTGCATATTGACAGTAATGTTTCCCATGTATCAGTGTTACATGGGAAACATTTTTATGTACGTTATGGACGATATACTGTATTACTATATGGACGGCAACGTCAAGAAGGGGCCGTTTTCGCTGGCTACGCTGAAACATGCGCCGGTCAGACCTGATACGCCGGTGTGGAACAAGTCGCTGCCCGACTGGGTCGAAGCCCGTATGCTGCCCGAGCTGCAGCCGTTTTTCGCGGTGACGCAGCAGAGGGTTCCGCCTCCCCCACTCTATCAGCCCAATATGCCGCCGCCGGGCGGTCAGCCGCAGGCGGGTTCGTACAGCCTTTATTCGGCGTTCGGGAATCCGGCCGTTCGCCCGCCGATGCCCGATAATTATATGGTGTGGGCTATCCTGACGACGATCTGCTGCTGCATGCCGCTGGGCATCGTGTCGCTTGTCCATTCGTCGAAAGTCAATTCGGCCTATCTGACGGGTAATTACGAGGAGGCGCGGATGGCTTGGAGCGTGCTAAAAAGTGGGCGATGTGGTCGGCGCTGGCGGTACTTATCGGCGGCGTGCTGTATGCCATCACTCTTCTTTTTTTCATGCTGGTGGGCATTATTTCGGAATTGTAGATGCGGAACGCCATGTCCCGGAAGAGGTTTGCCTTTGCCCTGGTCACTGTTTTTGTCCTGACGGGCGGCATTGTCTATTTCTACTACGATCCGGGCGAAAGCGTGTGGTTTCCCAAGTGTCCCTTCCTGCTGGCTACGGGGCTGAAGTGTCCGGGATGCGGCTCGCAGAGGGCGATTCACGACATGCTGCACTTTGATTTTCACGGCGCGACTGCTCACAATGCGCTGTTAATCCCGTCGGTACTGTATATTTTATTACTGCTTTCCGGTTATGCCGTCCGTTACGCCTACCCGCGGTCGCCGTTTCCTTTCCTGATTCAGCATCCGGTCGCTATCCGCAGTTATCTGGTTCTCGTGCTCGTTTTCTGGGTTTCGAGGAATGTTTTCGGATTCTGAGGGGCAAAGGGCGGCGTGTGCCGCATTTTTCCATTTCTCCCGTTCCGGTGTTTAAAATCTTCAATGCGTGCGGTGGGAACGGCGGCGTGCGGCGGGAGACGGCGGTGCATCTAATTTTTAAATTTGCAAGTCTTATTTTAGTTTCCCATTTTTTTGCCGTTCCAAAACAATATGCTACTTTTGTCCCCGTCATTCAACAAAACAAGCAGAATGTTTCGCATTGATTCGAATATACGTGTTCATACAGTAACAGCCTCCCGGACGGGCATTAATATTTGCATGGAAATATTAACCGAGAGAGGATGGTTACGGCTGCCTTATAATCACTTAAATGCGTATTTCAATCTGTGCGCCCTGCGCGGAGGGTCGTTCCTCGGCGCGGGCTGCGGCATACGTCGCAGCGCGGAACGGGGGCGGCCGGCGCGTGCCCGCGCTGCGTCCGTGACGCGTGACGGCGCGGTATGCGGAGTGTTCCGGTCCGGAAAAATTCAACATTCGAGGCGTTCCGGAACGGGCGAATGTCGCGATGGAATCATCGCGCGCCGCGTGTGTATACCGAACGTAATGGACAGATATTAAACTGAATTTATAATATTAAACGCTATGACTAATTGTAATGGAGAGCGCGCGGGCTGCATCAGCCGCATCACGGACGAATCGTCCGGTTTCAGGCACCTGAAGGTGAAAAGTGACGGTACGATTCCGTTTCACACCGACAAGGGTCACTGTCTTGTATTCCTGCTGGAGGGAAATATTCATTTTCACACGGCGGAAGTCGCGAGAAGGAAGCTGACCTCGAAGGAGATAATGCTGATACCCAAAGGGCGTTCGTATTCGTACGAAGTGATGCAGGACAGCGAGCTGATACTCTTTTCGTTCGCAGTGATGCAGTGGGTTTGCGACAAGCGCTATGTGCAGCAGATGCTCGACGAGAGCGAAACCATCGAGTCGCTGAGTTCCATCCCGGTACGCTATCCGCTGGATAATTTCCTGAGCACGATGAAGATGTATCTGGACGAGGGACTGAACTGCGAGCACCTGCACGAAATCAAGGAGAAGGAGCTGTTTCTGATCCTCCGTGCGTTTTACAGCGTGGAAGATACGATGCGGCTGTTTCACGAGATCGCGGGCGAGTCGGACTTCAGGGGCGTCATCATGAACAGCTTCATGAAGGTGAAGAACATCAGCGAACTGGCTGCCCTGGCGAATATGGGGCGCACCATGTTCGACTGCAAGTTCAAGGC
The DNA here is from genome assembly GCA_031266995.1 of Tannerella sp. GTDB lineage: Bacteria > Bacteroidota > Bacteroidia > Bacteroidales > Tannerellaceae > Tannerella. The sequence continues at coordinate 956 of JAIRZY010000220.1, read as the reverse complement.
CGTCTTCGGCACCTCGCCCCGGCAGTGGATGATGGCCCAGGTCGCCCGGCGAATGGAGGTAAGGGCTATGGACCCGGAGGTGACATGTTCCGACCTTATACGGGAGTTCAACTTCGGTTCGGCCACGCATCTCAACTGGTTCTGCAAGAAACATTTCGGCTGCACGCCCCGCGAGCTTATCCTCCGCGGCAGGAAGAGCCACAAGCGTGGCAGGGGCAGCGAGGCGACGCCGTCCTGAGTGAAGGCGGCGCGCGCCGCCATACCGGGCCGGCGGCACGAAAGCTACCGGCCTCGGCGCGAGGCAGATCCGCGCCCGTGAGGGCGGAGTCCGGACGCGCGGCCGAGACCCCGTGCCACCCCCGTTTCCGTTCCGGAATGCGGGCGGTGCGCGATGCACGGCACGGCGAACGTATGGCCGCCGACCGCCACACGGCGTTTCCTGTTTTCAATTATTTGCTATATTTGCAGCGTCAATACTGGAAGACACGATCTGTTATGAGCGAGATGGAAAGCAAAGCGCAGTGGAGCCGGTTTGTGGCGGGCGAGAGTGAGGCATACGCCTGGCTGTACAGGACGTATGTCGAAAGCCTTTACCGCTACGGGCTGCATTTTACGCCCGACGGCGAGGCGGTGAAGGACTGTATTCACGACGTCTTTACCGCCCTTTACCGCGACCGGCAACGGCTTGCTGCGCCCGACAACGTGAAGCTCTACCTCTTCGTCGCGCTCAAAAACAGTCTCCTGCGTTATCTGTCCAGAAACGACATGTACGAGCGCGGCGCCGCCGCCGAAGCGCCGTTTCTGCTCGAACCTACCGTGGAGGAAGAATACATTGACCACGAGCGCTATGCGCGCCACCGCGAGATGGTCGAAAAGTTTCTCTCCGTCCTCAGTCCGCGCCAGAAGGAAATCGTCTACTACCGCTTTATTCAGGAAATGCAGTGGGAAGAAATCTG
>JAIRZY010000080.1 GCA_031266995.1 Tannerella sp. | reverse complement strand
TCCGGAATGTCCGTTTTCCTGTCCTTTTTCTTTTCTTCCTCTTGACGGTACTTCTTCCCTCCCCCGCCGCATCAAGCCCGCGTCGCCGGCTCAACCGCAGCAGCAGAGGGATCTTTTTCCCTGTACTACATCTTGCTATGTAAATATTTCAAAGAACGCTCGCTAAGCAGTTCGAAAAAACCTCGTTTTCTCGAACGCGGATGCAAAGGTACGCATTATTTTCACACCGCCAAACTTTTTCCATCTTTTTTTCTTCAAAATTCAAAAGTATTTTTTCGGCCTATACATTATAATATATGGGCATACGGAACAAATTTTTGCGTAAAAATCCGGAATATACTTTGCAAGGGGTGGGAGTATGATTCTGCACATTGACACAACAGTTGTCCGTATCGAAAATTCTTGAATCTTGAATTTTTACATCCCTGCACAAAACGGCGCCGTGCGGCAATATACTTGATACGACAATTTAAAATGCATACTGCCATCCTGTGTTTCAAAAAAAATTTATACATTTGCAATTGCTTGGACATTCCGAGTACAAATATTTTATAGTTTAACCAAAAAAACAAGGACTTGAAACGATATTTTAGAGAAGCCATTGTGCACCGCAGGAGTTACTACGACATTGATAATGATATAGAAACTCTCACTTCCATATCGGACGATAAAATTAGGGAAACCGTGGAGTTTGCCGTAATGCATGTCCCCTCGCCCTTCAATTCCCAGTCGTCACGCGCAGTACTGCTTCTGGGAGATGAACATAAAAAACTGTGGATCACGGCAAAAGATATACTGCAGAAAATCGTGGCGCCCGAGCATTTTGCCGTCACCGAAAGCAAAATCGATACGCATTTCGCCGCCGGATATGGAACCGTCCTCTTCTACGAGGACATGGAAGTTATTGAAGGCATGCAAAAAGCCCACCCGCTGTACAGCGAAAATTTCCCCGTATGGTCGCAACAGACGTCCGGGATGCTTCAGTTTGCCGTCTGGACGATGCTCGAAGACCTGGGATTAGGCGCCTCGCTGCAACATTACAATCCGCTTATCGACGGGGAAGTAGCACAAATGTGGCACATCAACCCTAAATGGAAACTGATCGCCCAGATGCCGTTCGGCAATCCCACGCGCGAACCGGAGGAAAAGGAGTTTTTGCCGGTGGACGGGAGGGTTTTGATGCCGTGACATTGACACTGAGGATAGTTCAAAACAGTGACTGAATGACGGAATAACTGTATTTTAAAATCTTTGAATTCTGGGATCTCCGAGTTTTTGATTTCTTACATCTTCGAATAATCAATAACTGTCGAGATGCACATCCTTCACTGCCCGTCCGCTCGGCTCGTTCATGTTGCGGAAGGAGCGGTCCCAGGCGAGTGCTTCGGCCGTCGAGCAGGCTACGCTGGGGACGGACGGCACCGACCGTGCGGCACTCTCGCTCGGGAAATATTCTTCGAAGATGGCGCGGTAGCGATATTCCTCCCTGTTCTGCGGTGTATTGACGGGGAAGCGCGTGGCGGCCTGCGCCATCTGTTCGTCACTGACCTGTTCGTCCGCGACTTGCCGCAACGTGTCGATCCAGTTGTAGCCTACGCCGTCGGAGAACTGCTCCTTCTGCCGCCAGACGATGCTTTCGGGCAGCATGTCTTCGAACGTCTCGCGAAGGATTTTCTTTTCGATCACCTTGCCGGGTGCCATTTTCGAGGCGGGATCGAGCCGCATGGCCACATCCAGAAATTCTTTGTCGAGAAACGGTACGCGGCCTTCCACTCCCCAGGCAGCCAGACTCTTGTTGGCTCTCAGGCAGTCGTACAGATACAGTTTGCTCACCTTGCGCAACGTCTCGCCGTGAAATGATTCCGCATCCGGAGCCTTGTGGAAGTACAGGTATCCGCCGAACACTTCGTCGGCGCCCTCGCCGCTGAGCACCATTTTGATTCCCATGCTCTTGATCACACGCGCCAGCATATACATCGGCGTCGAGGCGCGAACGGTCGTCACGTCGTAGGTCTCAATATGATAGATCACGTCACGAATGGCGTCGAGGCCCTCCTGTATCGTGTAGTGTATCTCGTGGTGAATGGTGGCGATATGCGCGGCGACCTTTCGTGCGGCAACCAAGTCGGGCGAGCCTTCCAGCCCGATAGCAAACGAATGGAGCTGCGGCCACCATGCATCCGTTTTCTGTCCACATTCGATGCGCTTGGATGCAAACCGCTTGGCGATTGCCGAGATGATGGACGAGTCAAGTCCGCCTGAAAGCAGGACGCCGTAAGGCACGTCACTCATCAACTGGCGATAGACGGCACTTTCGAGCGCTTCGCGCAGGGTGGTCCTGTCGCTCGCGTTGTGACGCACGTTTTCGTAGTCCATCCAGTCGCGCGTGTACCAGCGGACGGGCGCGGGATCTCTGCTGTACCAGTAATATCCGGGCAGAAACTGGTCGTACTGCGTGGTAAACCCTTCCAAGCCTTTCAGTTCGGACGAGACCAGGACGTGTCCCCTGTCATCGGTCCCGACGTAGAGCGGAATGACGCCGACCGGGTCGCGCGCGATCAGGAACGTGCCGTTCGTTTCGTCGTAAAGGGCAAAGGCGAAGATGCCATTCAGGTCTTCCAGAAAATCGATTCCCTTTTCCTGATAAAGCGCAAGAATCACTTCGCAGTCGGAACCTGTCCGGAAGTTATACCGGCCCTTCAGCCGTTCGCGTATTTCCAAGTGATTGTATATTTCGCCGTTGACGCAGAGGATGACCTTGCCGTCGGGGCTGACCAGCGGCTGCTTGCCCGAAGCCGGGTCGACGATTGAGAGGCGTTCGTGCGCCAGAATGGCCCTGTCGCCCGTGTAAATACCGCTCCAGTCCGGGCCGCGGTGACGAATCCGTTTACTCATCTGCAAGGCTTGCGTCCGGAGGTCGTCCAGAGATTCTTCGCCGTGAATATTGAATATTGCTGTTATTCCGCACATGATATTGATCCCTTTCTTATTATAAACTGTCAGACATCTGTTTTCCTGTCACATACTTTTCGATTGCGGTAGCCGTCGCGCGTCCCGACGCCATGGCGCGGACAACGAGGCTTGCACCCGACGCCGCATCGCCGCAGGCAAACACGCCCGGCCGCGAAGTCCGTCCGGCCGCGTCGACGGAGACGGTCTTGCGTTCGGTGGTCTGCAAGCCAAGTTCTGCCAGCAAACCTTCCTGCACAGGATTCACAAACCCCATCGACAGGAATACGAGGTCGGCCTGCAATACCTCCTTTTTCCCCGTCAGCCTCATCGACGGGCGTGCGCCGTCCTTTGCCGGCGTCCATTCCACTTCCTCGACTTCGACGCCACGCAGGACACCTCGCTCGCCGACAAACCTGTTCGTCGCCAGTCCCCAGCGGCGGGAGCACCCCTCTTCGTGGCTGCTGCTCGTCTTCAATATTTGCGGATACATCGGCCAGGGCGTTTCGGGGTTAAAGTCGACCGGCGGTTTCGGCAGGATTTCTATCTGCGTGACGCTTGCCGCGCCGTGGCGGTTCGACGTGCCGACGCAGTCGCTGCCCGTATCTCCGCCGCCGATGACCAGCACGTGCCTGTCTTTCGCAAGAATCATTTCTTTTTTCGGCACATTCATCTGCTGCAGGACACGGTTCTGCTGCGCCAGCAGGTCCATTGCGAAATGAATTCCCTTCAGGCTACGCCCTTCGACCGGCAGATCGCGTGGCACCTCGCATCCGATGGCGATACACACCGCGTCGAAAGCACCGGCCACTTCGTTCGCGGAAATATCTCTGCCCACCTTCGTCTTCGTCCTGAACCGAATGCCCTCGGCCTCCATCAGCCGGATGCGACGATCTATGACGGTCTTGCCCAGCTTGAAGTTGGGGATGCCGTAACGAAGCAGTCCGCCCGGCCGCTCGTCCTTCTCGAACACGGTGACCTCGAATCCTTTCCTGTTCAGTTGATTGGCCACGGTCAGTCCTGCGGGGCCGCTTCCGATCACCGCTACCGTCCGGCCGTTGCGGACGGGAGCGACCGGCCGGATAAAACCCTCCCGGAAAGCCATCTCGGCAATCGCCACCTCGTTTTCGCGAATCGTCACCGGCTCATGAATGCTGAGCGACAGGACGCAGCTTTTCTCGCAGAGCGCCGGACATATCCTGCCCGTAAACTCCGGGAAGTCGCACGTCTGCTCCAGCACGCGATAGGCGTCTTTCCAGCGCCCGCGGTACAGCATGTCCTGCCATTCGGGCTGTTTGTTGCCTATCGGACACGCCCAGTGACAAAACGGCACGCCGCAGTCCATGCAACGCGAAGCCTGCGTGCGGCGGTCGCTGCTGTTCAGTGTCTGCTCCACTTCGCCAAAGTCATTGATTCGATCCTCGACCGGACGGTATCCCGCTTCCTGTCTGGGGACGGTTAAAAACGCTTTCGGATTTCCCATTTTCTTTTCATTTTAGTAGTCATGCTGCATTTCTGCAATTTTCTGCTGCAGTTTCTTCATCTGTTCTTCCTGCAGCACTTTCTTGTATTCGATCGGAACGATCTTGATAAATTCTTCCACGTAGTTGTCCCACTGCCCGATCATTTTCCACGCCAGTTGGCTACCGGTATACTGATAATGCTTGTTTATCAGTTCATACAGTTCCTTCCGTGTGATATTGTCCTCGATCAGCGACAATTCTACCATTTCCATATTGCAGTAAAAGTCGAAATTGCCTTTCTTGTTCCACACATACGCTACGCCGCCGCTCATCCCGGCCGCAAAATTGCGCCCCGTCTCGCCCAGGACGACGACGCGCCCGCCCGTCATGTATTCGCAGCAGTGGTCGCCCACGCCCTCCACTACGGCAATGGCGCCGCTGTTGCGGACGCAGAAACGCTCGCCCACACGCCCGCTGATATACACCTCGCCGCTCGTGGCGCCATACAGCAGCGTATTGCCGGCAATGGTGTTTTCGGTCGCCACGAAGGTGGAGCGAATCGGCGGCATCACGCTGATGCGCCCTCCGCTCAGTCCCTTGCCGAGGTAGTCGTTCGCCTCGCCTTCGAGACGGAAATGGACGCCATGTGCCAGAAAAGCGCCGAAGCTCTGCCCGGCCGAACCTTTGAAGCGCACGTTCAGCGTGCCGTCCGGCAATCCCGCATGGCCGTATTTCTTGGCGATGATGCCCGAAAGCATGGCGCCCACCGCACGGTCGGTATTGGCGATGGCATAGTCGAGCGAGACAGCCTGCCGGGATTCAATGGCGTCCTTCGACTGGCGAATGATGTCGCGGTCTTTTATTTCCGTGATGCGGTGTATCTGCTTCGCGGTACGGCGAACGGCGAAGGTGTGTCCCTCCACGGGGAAGTGCAGGAGGCCGGCGAAGTCCAGCAGATCGTGTTTTCTGTTCCCCGTCAGCGGCTTGCGTTCCAGCAAATCGGTCCGCCCGATGATGTCTTCCAGCTTTGCAAACCCCATTTCCGCCAGATATTCGCGTACTTCACGCGCCAGGAAGGTGAAGAAATTCACCACATATTCGTGTCGTCCGTGGAAGCGTTTGCGCAGATTTTCGTCCTGCGTGGCCACGCCCACCGGACAGGTGTTCATGTGGCATTTGCGCATCATCACGCATCCGAGCACGATCAGCGCCGACGTGGCAAACCCGTATTCTTCGGCGCCCAGCATCGCCATCAGGATGATGTCGCGGCCGGTCTTCAACTGTCCGTCCGTCTGGAGGCGCACCTGCCCGCGGAGGCCGTTTATGACCAGCGTCTGCTGCGTCTCCGACAGGCCGAGTTCGGGAGGAGTGCCGGCATAGCGTATCGAACTGACAGGCGAAGCCCCCGTCCCACCGTCGGCACCCGAAATGATGATCCGGTCGGCCTTTGCTTTCGCCACGCCTGCGGCAATGGTGCCCACGCCACTCTCGGAGACAAGTTTCACGCTGATCTCGGCATCGGGATTCACGTTTTTAAGGTCGAAAATCAGTTGCGCCAGGTCTTCGATCGAGTAAATATCGTGATGTGGCGGCGGCGAAATCAGGGAGATACCGGGGATGGAATGTCTTGTGTGCGCGATGATCACGTTCACTTTGTGCCCCGGCAACTGGCCGCCTTCGCCCGGCTTGGCGCCCTGTGCGATCTTGATCTGTATCTCGTCGGCATTTACCAGATATTCGGCCGTCACGCCAAACCGCCCCGAAGCCACCTGCTTGATGGCCGAGCGGAGCGACAGCCCGTCTTCGCGCGGCTTGAAGCGCGCCGGGTCTTCGCCGCCCTCGCCGGTGTTGCTGCGGCCGTGGATGCTGTTCAGCGCCATCGCGATGGTCTCGTGCGCTTCCTGGCTGATGGAACCGTAGCTCATGGCGCCCGTCACGAAGCGTCTCATGATTTCGCTCTCGGGTTCGACCTCGTCTATCGGGATGGGACGCCTCTTTTTATATGTCAGGAAATCGCGCAGAAACACCGGCGCATCCTTTTCGTCGACCAGGCGCGTGTATTCCTTGAATTTACTGTAGCTTCCCAGCCGGGTGGCCAACTGGAGGGATGAAATCGTTTCGGGATTCCACGCATGTCGCTCCCCGTCCTTGCGGTAGCTGAGTATGCCCCGGTATGAGAGGACGCCCTCCGGCGCGCTCTTGAATGCCGTCTCGTGAAGCCGGCGCGAATCGTCGGCAATCTCTTCCAGACGGACGCCGCCCACGGCGCTCACCGTGCTCCCGAAATACTTGTCGACCAGTTCGGGACTGAGTCCCACAGATTCGAACAGCTTGGCGCCGCGGTAGCTGCGTATCGTGCTGATGCCCATCTTGCTGATAATCTTGAACAGGCCCTTGCAAAGCGCCTTGACGTAATTCTTTTCGGCCGTTCCGTAATCGAGCTGTATCTCGTTGTTCCGGACAAGTTCGTCCATCACGGCAAACGCCATGTAGGGATTCAGCGCGCTGGCGCCGAAGCCCAGCAGGAGCGCGGCGTGCATCACCTCGCGCATCTCGCCCGTCTCCACGATCAGCGCCGTCTGCACACGCTTCTGCACCGAAATGAGGTAATGGTGCACGGCGCTGACGGCCAGCAGCGACGGTATCGGGGCGTATTTCTCGTCCGCATTCCTGTCGCTCAGGATAATGTAGTTACGGCCTTCCCTGACGGACTGTTCGGCCTGCTTGCAGAGCTGGTCCAGCGCGCGTTCCATCCCCAGGCTGCCACGGCTCACTTCGTAGAGCATCGAGAGCTTGACGCACCGGAAACCCTTGTAGCCGATGTTGCACAGGATGTCGAGTTGCGTATTGCTCAGGACGGGATGCGGGAGGCGCACCATCTTGCAGTGCGATTCGTTGGGGACGAGTATCTTGTCTCCGACCGTCCCGATATATTCCGCCAGACTCATCACCAGTTCCTCGCGGATGGGGTCGATGGGCGGATTGGTGACCTGCGCAAACTGCTGGCGGAAATAGTTGTACATCAGTTGCGGGTGCGACGAGAGCACGGCCAGCGGCGTGTCGTTGCCCATCGACCCGACGGGTTCGGCGCCGCCCGTACACATCGGGATGAGGATGCGCTCGATGTCTTCGCGGCTGTAGTCGAAGAGGCGGAGCAGCCGTCCGTAGCCTTCGACGGAGCTTGGCACGTGGCGTCCCGAACGCAGTTCGTCCAGTTCGACCCTGTTGTCCGTAAGCCATTTGCGATAGGGGCGGTCTTCCGAGAGCCGTTTCTTGAGTTCGTGGTCGAAATAGATCACTCCTGTTTCGGTATCCACGAGAATGATTTTGCCGGGCTGCAGGCGGCCTTTCGCCTTGATTTCGCCCGGCTCGAAGTCGATGACGCCCACTTCGGACGATACGACCATGATGTCGCCGGCGGTCACCAGATAGCGCGCCGGGCGCAGCCCGTTGCGGTCGAGCATCCCGCCCGCATAGCGTCCGTCGCTGAAAAGCAGGGCTGCGGGGCCGTCCCACGGCTCCATCAGGATGGAATGATATTCGTAGAAGGCTTTCAGGTCTTCAGTGATGGGATTCTTGTCGTTGAAGCTTTCGGGGATCAGCATCGCCATCGCGTGCGGCAGGCTCATGCCGGAGGCAATGAGGAACTCCAGCACGTTGTCGAGCGAGGCGCTGTCGCTCATTCCCGGCTGCACGATGGGGAGGATGTCGCCGATATTGTCGAGCGTGGGCAGCGTCAGGACGCTTTCGCGTGCGTCCATCCATCCCCGGTTGCCGCGGACGGTATTGATCTCGCCGTTGTGTGCGAGCAGGCGGAAGGGCTGGGCGAGGCTCCAGCGCGGGAAGGTGTTCGTGCTGAAGCGCGAATGAACGAGCGCCAGACCCGAGGTGAAGTAGCTGTTCACCAAGTCGGGGTAGTAGTGGCGCAACTGCATCGTCTCCAGCATGCCTTTATACACAATGTTGCGCGTCGAGAGCGAGGCCACGTAGAAGTCGTCCTTCGAGGGCAGGCTGCTGCAGGCGACGCGTTTCTCGATTCGCCGGCGGATGATGTACAGTTTCAGTTCCAGCCTGTTCTGGTCGCTGCATCCGGTGATGAAGACCTGCTTGATGTCCGGCTCCGTGGCGAGGGCATCCTGTCCGAGGATCGACGGGTTCGTCGGGACTTTGCGCATGTGCATCATCGAGAGACCTTCCTTTTCGACCTCCTCGATCATGATGCTCAGGATGCCGTCCTGCTGCGCCCCGTCTTTGGGCAGGAAGATCAGGCCGGTACCGTATTTCCCCTTTTCGGGCACGGGAATCCCCTGAAGGAGAATAAACTCGTGCGGGATCTGGAGCATGATGCCCGCGCCGTCGCCCGTCTTGTTGTCGGCACCCTCCGCACCGCGGTGGCGCAGGTTCTCAAGTACCTTCAGGGCGGACTCCACGATCGCGTGCGATTTCTCGCCGTGAACCTGTACTATCATGCCCACACCACATGCATCATGCTCGTTCGATGCATCATAAAGACCTCTCGTCGTGTTAAAGCGATTTGTTTTACTCATTATTTTCAATTGACATTTTGCCGTTATCGAACACCTTATTTATCATTTGTGGCCGCAAAGATAATGATTATATTTCCAAATAACACGAAAGGGGAAGAAATTCAATATTCAATATTTGAGATTCAAGGATTCTCTGTCGCTTCTCCGTGTTTCCC
>JAIRZY010000023.1 GCA_031266995.1 Tannerella sp. | reverse complement strand
GCAATGCGCAAAACCGTGCCGCGAACAGTATAAACCGTGTAAAGTCAGGCCCCGTTCGGCTCTTTACGCCTCTGCCCGGTAAAAAATGGCACAAAGTTTGTACGAAAAGAAAAAGTATCCTACTTTTGTACACGAAGGAAGAAGAATTAATGAAAGCAATGGAAAATAAATACTCAAAAAGACTGATCAGCGCGTTGAGCCGCAGTCGTGAAGAAGCGTCGCGGCTTGGAAATCACGACGTGCAGTCCGAACACCTGATGCTGGGACTTATCGGCGAAGGGACGTGCCGGGCGGTGAAGATGCTCGAAGAACTGAAGGTAGACCTTCCGTCGCTCAGGCGCCGTATCGAACTGGAAGTGAAGGCGCAGCCGGGCGATTCGTCGAAGCTTCCGCAGGAAGTTTTCCCGGACAGCAACGTCGAGCACGTGATGCGCATGTGCGTACTCGAATCGCGCCTGTTCCGAAGCGAATATATCGGCACGGAACATCTGCTGATGGCCATCCTGCGAAACGAAGAGAGCCGCCTCACGCAGTTGCTGGGCGAAAAGGGCGTGCACTACGACCTGCTGTTCAACAAAATGGAAAGCAGGGCCGGGCTGCTGAACGACAGGGTCGAAACCATCCGCGACGGCTTTACGGACGACGATGAGGACGACGACGAATCATTTGCCTCCTCGCGCAAAGACCCGTCGACGTCCGGCGTCGGCGCGTCGCAGACGAAACCGTCGAACGACACGCCCGTGCTCGACAATTTCGGCACCGACATGACACGCGCCGCCTCCGAAGGAAAACTGGACCCGATCGTCGGACGCGAAACGGAAATCCAGCGGCTGGCGCAAATCCTCAGCCGGCGCAAGAAAAACAATCCCGTCCTGATAGGCGAACCCGGCGTGGGAAAATCGGCCATCGTCGAAGGGCTGGCCCAGCGCATCGTACAGCGCAAAATATCGCGCGCACTGTTCGACAAGCGCGTGATCAACCTCGACATGGCCTCGCTCGTGGCCGGCACCAAATACCGCGGCCAGTTCGAAGAGCGCATCAAGGCAGTACTGAACGAACTGTCTAAAAACCCGAACATCATCCTGTTTATCGACGAGATACACACGCTGGTCGGCGCCGGTTCGGCCTCCGGCTCGATGGACGCTGCCAACATGCTCAAGCCCGCCCTTGCCCGGGGCGAGCTGCAATGCATCGGCGCCACGACGCTCGACGAATACCGCAAGAACATCGAAAAAGACGGCGCGCTCGAACGGCGCTTCCAGAAGGTGATCGTCGACCCCGCCACCCCCGAAGAAACACTCCAGATACTCAGGAACATCAAGGAACGGTACGAAGACCATCACAACATGATCTATACAGACGCCGCGCTCGAAGCATGCGTCAAATTGACAGGCCGTTACATCTGCGACCGCAACTTCCCCGACAAAGCCATCGACGCGATGGACGAAGCCGGTTCGCGCGTGCACATCTCGCATATCGTCGTGCCGCGAAGCATCGAAGAACTCGAAGCCAAAATAGAACAGACACGAAACGAAAAACTTACTGCCGTAAAATCGCAAAACTTCGAACTCGCCGCCAGCTACCGCGACAGGGAACGTGAATACCTCTCCGAACTTGAAAACGCCAAGCAGGAATGGGAAAAAGACATCTCGGAACACCGCGAAGTCGTAGACGCCGAGCAGATTGCCGAAGTAGTCGCCATGATGTCAGGTATCCCCGTACAGCGCATTGCCAAGGCGGAAAACATCCGCCTGCGGGAAATGAACGTAGCGCTGAAAGGCAAAGTCATCGGTCAGAACGAAGCCGTCGACAAAACCGTGAAAGCCATCCAGCGCAACCGCGTAGGGCTGAAAGACCCCTCCAAGCCGATCGGCTCGTTCATGTTCCTCGGCCCCACGGGCGTAGGCAAGACGCTGCTCGCTAAAAAAATAGCTGAATACCTGTTCGACTCCGAAGACGCCCTGATACGGATCGACATGAGCGAGTATCTGGAAAAATTCGCCGTGTCGCGGCTGATAGGCGCCCCTCCCGGATACGTCGGATACGAGGAAGGCGGTCAACTGACGGAAAAAGTGCGCCGCAAACCATACTCCGTTGTCCTGCTCGACGAGATAGAAAAGGCACACCCCGATGTCTTTAACCTGCTGCTGCAGGTGCTGGACGAAGGTCGCCTGACCGACAGTCTCGGACGCAGAATCGACTTCAGGAATACGATCGTGATTATGACCTCCAACATCGGCACGCGCCAACTGAAGGATTTCGGGCGGGGCGTCGGCTTCCACCTGGGAACGGGCGACGCCGAAGCCGACAAAAAATATTCGCGCGACGTCATTCGCAAAGCTCTCGAACGCAAATTTGCGCCCGAATTTCTGAATCGCGTGGACGACATCGTCATGTTCGATTCGCTGGGAAAGGAATCTATTCATCAAATCATTGACATCGAAATAGAATCGCTCTGCAAGCGCATCGACGGGCTGGGCTACCACGTCCGCATCACGGACGAGGCAAAAGAATTTATCGCCTCGCAGGGCTACGACATACAGTTCGGCGCCCGCCCGCTGAAGCGCGCCATCCAGAAATACGTGGAAGACGAAATGGCAGAAATCGTGCTCGGCGATGAAGTCGAAGAAAGAAGCCTGATTATCCTCGGCTATGACAGGGAAAACAAAAAGATGACCCATGAAATAAGGAAACCTGACGCGGCGGAATAATCCGGCATCGCATAAGGCAGCGACAAAATGTCAGACAATATTGTCTGGCATTTTTTTTGCCCGTCACACCAGCGTGAAACCAATAGCATAAAAAAACAGAAATATGGCAACAACAGGAAATATCGGGGTGACAAGTGAAAACATCTTCCCCGTCATTAAAAAATTTTTATACAGCGACCATGAGATTTTTCTCCGCGAAATAGTATCGAACGCCATCGACGCCACGCGGAAGCTGAAAACGCTCGCGTCCGTCGGCGAGTTCAAAGGCGAGCTGGGCGACCTGACCATCCGTATAAAAACGGATGGCGACAAGCTGATTATCTCCGACCGGGGCATAGGGATGACCGCCGAAGAAATCGACAGGTACATTAACCAGATAGCTTTTTCGAGCGCCGAAGAGTTTCTCGAAAAATACAGGAACGACACTGCCGCCATCATTGGCCATTTCGGACTGGGTTTCTATTCGGCGTTCATGGTGTCCAGGAAAGTGGAAATCATCACGAAATCATACCGGGAAGGTGCTGTCGCGATGAAATGGTCCTGCGAAGGCTCGCCGGCATACGAACTGTCCGAAACGGAAAAAGACGACCGCGGAACGGACATCATCCTCACCGTCGACGACGAAAACCGGGAGTTTCTCGAAAAAGCCAAAATCACATCCCTGCTGTCGAAATACTGTCGCTTTCTGCCCGTTCCAATCGCCTTCGGGAAAGAACAAGAGTGGAAAGAGGGCAAGTATGTGGATACGGACAAAGACCATATTGTCAACGAAACGCAGCCCGCATGGGTGCGCAAGCCTGCCGACCTGAAGGATGAAGATTACAGGGCGTTTTACTCCGGCCTGTATCCGGCGACGGACGAGCCGCTGTTCTGGATTCACCTGAACGTCGACTATCCGTTCAACCTGACGGGTATCCTCTATTTCCCCACGATCAAGAACAATCTCGACCTGCACCGAAACAAGATACAGTTATATTGCAACCAGGTATTTGTGACGGATTCGGTGGCAGACATCGTGCCCGAATTTCTGACGCTGCTGCACGGCGTGATCGATTCGCCCGACATCCCGCTCAACGTCTCGCGTTCGTACCTCCAGAGCGACGGGAACGTGAAAAAGATATCGACTCACATCACCAAGAAGGTGGCTGACCGTCTGGAAGAAATCTTCAAAAACGACCGTCCGCAATTTGAATCCAAATGGGACAGTCTCAAGCTCTTCATCCAGTACGGAATGTTGAGCGACGAGAAATTCTACGAGCGGGCGGCAAAGTTCGTACTGCTCAAGGACGCGGATAACAAGTATTTCACGCTCGATGAATACTGTAAACTCGTCAAGGACAACCAGACCGACCGGGAGGGCACAACCGTCTACCTCTACACCACCAGCGTGAACGACCAGTACAGCTACATCCGGACGGCCCGGGACAAAGGCTACAGCGTGCTGGTGATGAACGGGCAACTGGACGTGCACGCCATCAGCCAACTGGAACAGAAACTGGAAAAAACGCGTTTCGTGCGGGTCGACAGCGATACGGTTGACAACCTGATAAGAAAATCGGATTCGGGCGACGCGAAACTGAATGACGACCAGAAGACGGCGCTGCGCGAGATATTCAACAGCCAGATGCCCGCTCTCGAAAACACCGAATTTAGCGTCAGCTTTGAATCGCTGGGCGAGCAGGCCAACCCCGTCGTACTGACGCAGAGCGAATACATGCGACGGATGCGCGAGATGTCGGCCATGCAGGGCGGAATGTCCTTCTACGGCGAGATGCCCGACAGCTACAGTCTTGTGCTGAATGCCGACCACCGGCTGGTAAAAAAAGTACTCAGCGGCAGCCAAAAGGCCTGCGGCGAAAAACTGACTCCCATCCTTGCGGAGATCAAGGGCTGGGAAGCGCGGCAGACGGACCTTCGCGAGCAGCAGAGCAAGAAAAAGCCCGAAGAAATCACGGAAGCCGAAAAAGAAGATATGACCCAAACGGACGGACATCTCAACGAACTGCGCGCACAGCGCAACGCCGTCTGGACGGAATACGCGACGGACAACAGCATCGTCGGCCAGCTTATTGACCTGGCGCTGCTGAGTAACGGACTGCTGAAGGGCGAGGCGCTGAGTCGCTTTCTCATGCGGAGTGTGAAGCTGATAAAATAGAATGGCTTCTTTTGGATTTAAGATTCAAAATTCAAGATTCAAAATTTAGAACCGGAGCCGATTCCGACTGGATACGCCGTATCTTTTCAGAACCGGAGCTGGTTCCGACTGGATACGCCGTATCTTTTCAGAACCGGAGTCGATTCCGGACAGATCCGTCGGACGTTTCGGGATTATTTTTGCTTATTGACCTCCCCGAAAGTAAAATTGTCAATTTTTGCACAGCGCTCATTCCTCAGCCGGCATTTTTTCAGGCCGAAATGTTTTCGCCCGCTTTGCTATTTTGATAAAAAGCAATATCTTTGTCCTTTTAAAAAAAATTTATCATTGTGGCAAATACCAAGTATATTTTCGTGACGGGCGGAGTGATTTCATCTCTGGGCAAGGGCATCGTTTCCGCCTCGCTGGGCAAGTTGTTGCAGGCACGCGGTTATCGTGTGACTATCCAGAAGTTTGACCCTTACATTAATATTGATCCGGGTACGCTGAATCCCTACGAACACGGCGAATGTTTTGTCGCCATCGACGGGCATGAGGCTGATCTTGACCTGGGTCATTACGAGCGCTTTCTGAATGTCCCCACTACGCGGGCAAACAACGTGACGACCGGACGCATCTACCAGACCGTCATCGAGAAGGAACGGCGCGGCGATTTCCTGGGCAAGACCGTACAGGTCGTCCCCCACATCACCGACGAAATCAAGCGGAACGTGAAACTGCTCGGGTCGAAAAACAAGTACGACTTCGTGATTACCGAGATAGGCGGCACGGTCGGCGACATCGAATCGCTGCCCTTCATCGAGTGTGTCCGCCAGTTGAAATGGGAGATGGGCAAGGATTGCATCTGCGTACACCTCACGTACGTGCCTTATATTGCAGCCGCCAAGGAATACAAGACGAAGCCTACGCAGCACTCCGTCAAGCAACTGCTGGAGCTTGGCGTGCAGCCGGACCTGCTGGTGCTGCGTACCGAGCGCGAGCTGAACGACAACCTGCTGCACAAGGTGGCGCTGCACTGCAACGTGTCGAAAGATTCCGTCATACAGTCGATTGACGTGCCGACGATCTACGAAGTGCCGCTCGTACTGCAGCGACAGGGCATGGACACCATCGTACTGCACAAGATGGGGATAGAGACCGTCCCCGCGGCGGACATGCAGCCGTGGAAGGATTTCCTCGAAAGACAGTCGAAAGCTACCGAAACGGTGAAGATAGGACTTGTGGGCAAGTATGTCGAACTGCAGGACGCGTATAAGTCGATTGACGAATCGCTGTTTGTCGCCTCGGTATACAACGACCGGAAGCTGGATCTGCACCTGATTCATTCGGAGAAGGTGAACGAGTCGAACGTCAGGGAACTGCTCGCCGGTATGGACGGCATACTCGTCGCACCCGGCTTTGGCCAGCGGGGTATCGAAGGCAAATTCATCGCCATCCGGTATGCGCGCGAGAACGACATTCCCTGCTTCGGCGTCTGTCTGGGCATGCAGTGTATGGTGGTCGAATTTGCGCGTAACGTGCTGGGGCTTGCCGGCGCCAATTCCACGGAGATGGAGCCGAAGACGCCGTACAGAGTGATTGACCTGATGGAGGAGCAGAAAAACATAACAAACCTGGGCGGTTCGATGCGTCTGGGCGCGTACGAATGTATCCTGAAAAAAGATTCCAAAGTCTTCGGGGCATACAATAGAAAAGTGATACAGGAGCGTCATCGCCACCGTTACGAGTTTAACAACGAATACAAAACGGCATTTGAAGCCGCCGGAATGAACTGCGTAGGCGAGAACCCCGAAACCGGTCTGGTAGAAGCGGTCGAGATACCCGCCCTGAAATGGTTTGTCGGCGTGCAGTATCATCCCGAATACAACAGCACGGTGCTGAATCCCAATCCGCTGTTTGTGAGTTTCATCAAGGCCGCCATCTCCGGCAAATAATAATAAATGAAAGAAGTAACATTATGTCAGTAGATAAAAACACCATCATGGGCTTCATTCTGATTGGAGCCGTCATCATGCTTTTCACGTGGCTCAACCGTCCATCGCCGGAACAGATGGAGGCGATGGAGGCGCAGCGCCGCTATCAGGATTCCATCGCGCAAGTGCAATATGCGGCGCAGCAGCCGGAAATAACCGCCGCCGCCGCCGTTGCCGCGCAGCCGGAGATTTCTGCCGGCCACGAACAGTCCGACTCCGTCAGAGCGAGCCTGCTGTTGCAAAATTACGGCGCATTTGCCCCGGCAGCCGAAGGCACGGAATCATTCGTCACCATCGAAAACGAAAAAGTCGAACTCCGCATAAGCACGAAGGGCGGACGCCTCGATTACGCACGCCTGAAGGAATTTGTGATGTTCGACGGCGCGCCGCTGGTGCTCTTCGACGGTGCGGACGAATCGGATTTCAACCTTACGCTGGTGACGGCCACAAACCGCGTGGTCAACACGTCGGATCTGTATTTCACGTCGATAAAAGCCGATGCACAGTCGGCCGTCATGCGGCTCTCCGTCAGCGAACAGAGTTACATCGACTTCGTTTATACGCTGAGGCCCGACGATTACATGTTCGACTTTGCGATTCAGTGTGCCGGACTGAACGGCATACTGTCGCCCAACGTCAGTACGCTGGACATCAACTGGCGCCAGAAGGCTCGCCAACTGGAGCAGGGGAGGAAATATGAAAATCAATACACCGGGTTGTTTTACAAATATCTGGGAGACGACGTCGATCACCTGAGCGAAACGAAGGACGACGAAGAACGTACGTCCAACCGCCTGAAATGGATTGGCTTCAAGAACAAGTTCTTCTCGACCGTCCTGATTGCCGAAAACGCATTTCATTCTGCCGGCATGCACTCTGTCCTGCTGGACAATTCCGCTTATCTGAAACAGTTCGAGGCGACGACCTCCGTGTCATTCGACATCGCCCATCCGGAACCGATTGCTTTCAAATATTTCATCGGGCCTAACAAGTATTCGCTCCTGCGCGACTACGACAAAAACCTGTCCGGCGACGGGGAATTGACGCTGGACAACCTCGTCTCGCTGGGCGCCAAATTCTTCCGCCCCATCAATAAATATTTCATCATTCCCATTTTCGAATTTCTGGGACACTACACGGCCAACTACGGCCTTATCATCTTCCTGCTGACGCTGGTTGTCAAACTGCTGCTCTTCCCGCTGACCTACAAGTCATACATGTCGTCGGCCAAGATGCGCGTGTTGCGGCCGCAGGTGATGGAAATCAACGACAGATATCCCAAAAAGGAACAGGCGATGGAAAAACAGAAAGCGACCATGGACCTGTACAGCCGTGCGGGCGCCAGTCCGATGACCGGCTGCCTCCCGATGCTGCTGCAGATGCCTATCTGGATTGCCCTGTATGGCCTGTTCCCTACGGCGTTCGAGCTGCGGCAGTCGAGCTTCCTCTGGGCGAAAGACCTCTCTACGTTCGACGACATCATCTCGTGGAACGCGAATATTCCCCTGGTCAACTCCATGCTCGGCAACCATCTCAGCCTTTTCTGCCTCCTGATGGTGGCTGTGCAGATCGTCTACACCAAAATCACCATGAGCATGTCCGACACCGGACAGCAGCAAATGCCCGGAATGAAGATGATGATGTATTTCATGCCGGTGATGATGCTCTTCTTTTTCAACCAGACGTCTGCCGGGCTGAGCTACTATATTTTGATTTCGTCGCTGATCACGATTGCACAGACGCTCTCGTGCCGCCTGTTCGTCAACGAAGAAAAACTGCTGCTGAAACTGGAAGAAAACAAAAAGAAAACGCGCAAGAAGACGTCGTTCATGCAACGGCTGGAAGATGCGCAGCGCGCGCAGGAGCAAAAGCTGAAACAGCAACAGAAACAGAAACAGCGCACGCAGCAGCAGGCCAGACCGCCACAGCGAAAAAAATAACCGTATAAAAACACACAGAAAAATGAAAAAAACAGCATGTCTGCTATTGGGATTGCTCTGCTGGTGTGCAGGGCTGCATGCGCAGGAAGCGTTCGGCATCATTTACGGCCCTTATCTTCAGCAGACAGGCGAGGATGAAGTGACCGTGATGTGGATCACGAACCGCGACGCCGTGTCGTGGGTCGAACTTGCTCCCGACGATCACGCTCACTTCTACGCCGAAGCGCGTCCCCGCCACTACGAAAGCATCGGGGGCAGGCGGAAAATCGGAACCGTACACACCGTCCGTCTGACCGGACTGCAGAAAGGGACAGGCTACCGCTATCGCGCCTGCTCGACGGAAGTCGTCCGTTTCGAGGACTTCGACGTCGCCTACGGGAAAACGGACGCCACGGACGTCTACCAGCGCGCGCCGCTCCGCTTCACGACCTTCGACAACGACCGGACGTCGATACGCTTCACCGTCGTCAACGACGTGCACGAGCGAAACGACCTGCTCGACGACATGCTTGGAGACGTGGACGGACGCAGGCCGGATTTCTTCATCTTCAACGGCGACATGTGCTCGAACATGCAGACGCAGAAGCAGGTATTCGAAGGATTCATGACGCACGCCGTCGAACGGTTCGCCTCGACAGTTCCGTTTTTCTACGCCCGCGGTAACCACGAAACGCGCGGACGGCTGGCGTTCGATTTCCTGAAATACTTCCCTTCGCCGACCGGCGAGCCGTATTACACGTTTCGCGCCGGGCCGGTTTTTTTCGTCGTTCTGGACGGCGCCGAAGACAAGCCCGACAGCGACATGGACTATTACGGCCTCGGAAACTACGACCCCTACCGCGAGGCGGAAACGCGCTGGCTGGAAAAAGTCGTAGAGAGCGACGAATTTAAAAACGCGCCTTACCGTATTGTCATTCTCCACATTCCGCCGCTTGGCGACAGTTGGCATGGACAACTGGAGGTGAAGCGGCTGTTTCTGCCTGTCCTGAATCGCGCCGGCGTCGATCTGATGCTGAGCGGACACCTGCACCGCCATATCTATTATCCCGCCGGAGAGGGAGACAGCCGTTTCCCGCTGCTGGTCAACCGGAACGAGCACGCGCTCGACATCGACGTCGACATGCAGCGTATCCGCCTGACCGTCCGCGACCGTGAACAGAAAGTATTCAAAACCCTGCAATTCCCCCGCAAATGAAAACATCACTCCGGAAACCCATCGCGTGTACATGGGTGATACTGCTGTGTATGACAGCCGCCTGCACGTCGCAGCCGCCCCGCATCGTCATCGAGACGTCGATGGGCACGATCACGGCAGAGATCTACGTCGAACAGGCGCCCGTCACGGCGGGCAACTTCCTGAAGTTAGTGGACGAAGGGGCTTACGATAATAATCGTGCCGTATTTTACCGGGTTGTACGCATGGACAATCAGGCCGGTGACGTCAAAATAGAAGTGATTCAGGGCGGGCTGTCCGACCGCGACGCCGTCGAGCCGATTTCGCACGAAACGACCGGCCAGACAGGCGTTTTGCATCTGGACGGCACGCTCTCGATGGCGCGGTCGACGCCCGGCACGGCGAGTTCAGAGTTTTTCATCTGCATCGGCGACCAGCCCGAGCTGGATTTCGGCGGGAAACGCAATCCCGACGGCGTGGGCTTTGCCGCTTTCGGGCGTGTGACGGACGGAATGGATGTGGTGAGGAAGATACAGCAGCAGAAAGATACGGCTCAGTATTTGATTGAGCCGGTAGCAATTACTTCGGTGCGGAGATTTTAAATTCACGATTCAATGATTCCGGAATTTAAAGATTCAATGATTCAAGAATCCCTGAAAGATGCAGGATATGAAAAAAATCTCTGTGCCTCTCTGTGCAATTTATCGTCCCCTCATACGGAGAAAAAGTCTTTGAATTTTTGAATCCTGAATAATGAACAATCCTGAAGTCAAGCCAAACGGATGGGCGCTGCTGCCGCTGTGTCTGTTTTTCATCCTGTATATCACGGTCTTTATTGCGACGGGCGACTTGAGCCGGATGCCCGTCCCGGTAGCGTTTGTGCTGACGTCCATCGCGGCGCTGCTGTTCTCGAGAGGCTCGGTCAACTTGCGCGTCACGGCGTTTTGCAAAGGCGCGGCGAACGATACGATCATGCTGATGATTGTGATTTTCGTTCTTGCGGGTGCCTTTGCCGGCAGCGCCAGGGCGATGGGAGCCGTCGATGCCACGGTCAATGCGGTGCTCTATTTCCTGCCGTCCAACATGATTCCTGCGAGTATTTTCATGGCGGCATGCTTCATTTCCATGTCGATGGGCACGTCGTGCGGCACGATAGCCGCCCTCACGCCGATTGCCGTTGGCCTCTCGCCACAGGTCGGGATGGACCTGCCGGCCATGATTGGCATCGTCGTGGGCGGGTCGATGTTTGGCGACAATCTGTCGTTCATTTCGGACACCACGATTGTCGCCACGCAGACGCAGCGGGTCGAGATGAAGGATAAATTCCTTGTGAACGTGCGCATCGTGTGGCCGGCGGCGTTGCTGCTCCTGCTGTTTTACGTCTACCGGGGATACGGACTGCATCGCGAAGTGCATGACGTCGAAGCGGTAGAATGGGTGAAAATCATCCCTTACATTGCGGTGCTCGTTCTGGCCCTGTCGCGCGTCAACGTGATGACTGTGCTGCTGGCGGGCATTTTCCTGTCGGGTGCGATCGGTCTGCTCGATGCGGATTTCACCGTGTGGGACTGGACGGTGGCGGCCAATACGGGCATCGTCAATGACATGGGCGAACTGATCATCGTCACGCTGCTGGCCGGCGGAATGTTCGAAGTGATACGTCGAAACGGGGGCATCGACTGGCTGGTCGACAGGATCACCCGAAACATACGGACGAAGCGGCAGGCCGAAACTTCCGTCGCCGCACTGATTGCCTGCACGGATCTCTGCACGGCAAACAATACGATTGCGCTGATTATCGTGGGGCCTGTGGCCCGCAAAATCAGCCTCCTGTTCAACGTCGATCCCCGCCGCACGGCCAGCTTGCTCGACACGTTTTCGTGCGCCGTGCAGGGCCTCCTTCCCTACGGTGCGCAGGTTCTCATCGCGGCGGGGCTTGCGGGCAGCGTCAAACCGATGGAAATCGTGCCGCACCTCTATTATCCCATGCTGACGGGCGTGGCGGCGGCTCTGGCCATCGTCTTTCAGTATCCGCGGAAGTATACGAAAGGGAAGTAGGGGGAAAGAGAAACAGGCTCTATCACGTTTTATGCGGGTATGTAAAGTCTTTATCCACGTGCCGGCCGGGTTTTTGATTCATGAAATAAAACCGTATCTTTGTCTCCGTATTTCAAATACAGGAACAAAATGAAAAGATGTACATGGATGCTGGCGGCGCTGCCCTGTCTGTCCGCCGCGGTAAGCGCACAGCAGGACTGGAAAGCGGATTTCGAACGGCAACTCCCGTATCTGGGACACCGCAACTGGATTTTGATTGTCGACAAAGCCTATCCGGCTCAGTCGGCAGAAGGAATCGACGTTTTCTACACGAATGACGACATACGGAACGTGACGCCCTACGTGCTGGAACAAATCGACCGGGCCGACCATATCCGGCCGGTTATTTATACGGATAAAGAGCTGGAATATATGACAGACCGCGACGCGGCGCAGGTCGAAAGCCTGAAGAACGACTATAATGAGCTGTTTGGCAGCTATCCCCGCCAGTCGATTCTGCACGGCGACGTTTTCCCGAAAATCGACAGCGCGGCCAGGCAGTTCTCGATTATTATCCTGAAAACAAATACGCTGATACCCTATTCGTCGGTCTTTATCGAGCTTGACTGCGGATACTGGGACACGAAATCGGAGCAGGCGCTCAGAGAAAGAATCGGCAGGGGAGGGTAGAGAAAACAGATCCCGGACAGAACAGAACACAACTTATATAATTAATGTATGAAACTGACAATCATAGGCGCAGGAAACATGGGTAGCGCCATTGCACGCGGACTGGTAAGCGGTTCGCTGATCAAACCGTTCGACATCACATGCGCGGACAGGTCGAAGGCGGCGCTCGACGGGGTGAGCCGCATACATGCGGCCATACGGACGGCAACCGACAACCGCGCGGCCGTGCGCGACGCCGAAATCGTGCTGCTGGCCGTCAAGCCCTGGCTGCTCGAAGAGGTAATATACGAAATCAAAGGCGAGCTGGACTGCGCGCGCCAGATCCTCGTCTCCATCGCGGGCGGCGTCACTTTCGCCCAGATTGACAGCTACCTGGACAGGCCGCCGGGCGCTGTGCCCGCGCTTTTCCGCCTGATACCCAACACGGCAGTCGAGGTGCAGCAGAGCATGACCTTCATCGCGTCGCAAAACGCCTCCGAGAGCCAGGTCGACACCGTCGTGCGCATCTTCGACGAGCTGGGCGCGACGATGATCGTCGACGAACGGCTCATGGCGGCCGGAACGGCGCTGGCCTCGTGCGGCATCGCCTATGCCTTCCGCTACATCCGCGCCGCGATGGAGGGAGGCGTCGAGCTGGGCTTCTATCCCGCACAGGCCAGAGACATTGTGGCCCAGACACTGAAAGGCGCCGTCGCCCTCATGCAGGCCGGCGGACGCCATCCCGAAGAAGAAATCGACCGCGTGACGACGCCCGGCGGCATCACCGTCAGGGGCCTCAACGAAATGGAACATGCCGGTTTCACCTCTGCCGTTATCAGAGGATTAAAAGCCTCGAAATGATTTTTTAACACTCCCGCGCCTCTGTTTTTTCACAGGACCGTTGCGCGGGAGATAAAAATATGCGTACCTTCGCATCGCCGGAAAAAAACGGTCGAGAAAACAGGAAACCGGGCATTCGCCATTTAACCGCTTATATGATGAAGATCAATATAGATGCCCTTACAGGCATGTTTACTCCCAAAGACGGGAAATTCTTTCCGCTGCTGAACAGCATGGCCGTCGCGATGGACAGGTCGGCAATGCTTCTGCAGCAGCTTCTCGGCGCATCCACCGAGGACGAATGGGCGCAACTGTGCAAATCCATCAAGGACGAAGAGCTGGAAGGCGACCGCCTGGTGAAAAAAATATTCAAGGAACTGAACAACACTTTCATCACTCCCTTCGACAGGGAAGACATCAGCTCGCTGGCCGACGAGCTCGACGACGTCATCGACGCCATCAACCGCTCGGCGCACAAGGTGCTGCTCTATTCGCCCGAAGGCCTTCCGGAATCGACGCAGCAACTGGCGAAAATCATCCGCGAAGGAACGGAAGAAATCCTCAAAGCCGTCCCCGAGCTGGAACGGGTCAGGAAATCCGACGCCGTCATCCGCGGATGCACAAAGAAAATCAAGAAACTCGAAGAAGAAGCCGACGCCATCTACGAAAAAGGCATCACCGAACTCTTCCACAGCGAAACCAAAATCAAGGAACTGATCAAAATCAAGGAAATCATTCAGGAACTCGAACGTTGCGCCAACGCCCTTAACACCGTCGGCAAGGTGCTGAAAACCATCATCGTAAAATATAGCTGACCACATCATGGGCTTACTGATAGCGATTCTCGTCCTGGCCATTGTTTTTGACTTCATCAACGGCTTTCACGACGCCGCCAACTCGATCGCCACCGTCGTGACGACCAAAGTCCTCACCCCGCTGCAGGCCGTCATCTGGGCTGCCTTTTTCAACTTCGTCGCCTTCTTCATCGCCAAATACATCATCGGCGACTTTGGAATCGCCAACACCGTCTCGAAGACCGTCATCGCCGAATTTATCACCCTGCCCGTCATCCTCTCCGGTCTCGTCGCCGCCATCGTCTGGAACCTGATTACGTGGTGGTTCGGCATCCCCTCCTCGTCGTCGCACACGCTCATCGGCGGCTTCTCGGGCGCCGCCATCGCCTGCGCCGGCTTCCACGCCATCGAGCCGGGCGTCATCTGGATGATCATCGCCTTCATCGTCGCCGCACCGCTCATCGGCATGTTCGCCGGCATGCTCATCATGCTCATTACCATGCACCTGGCGAAAAAAGCCAGACCCGGCAACGCCGAGCGGTGGTTCAAGCATCTGCAGCTCGTCTCGTCCGCACTGCTCAGCGTCGGGCACGGGCTGAACGACTCGCAGAAAGTGATGGGCATCATCGGAGTCGCGCTCATTTCCTTCAATTCGACCGCCGGCACGGACGCGCTCCCGCACTGGATGCAGCTCACCTCGATGCACGACATACACGACTGGGTGCCACTCAGTTGCTTCACCGCCATTGCCCTGGGCACCATGTCCGGCGGATGGAAAATCATGAAAACGATGGGCAACAAAATCACCCGTCTGACGGCCTTCGACGGCTTCTGCGCCCAGATGGCGGGCGGATTGACCCTCTTCCTGACCGAAATACTGAAAGTACCCGTCAGCACCACCCACGTCATCACCGGAAGCATCATGGGCGTAGGCGCCGTCAAGCGGCTCGCCGCCGTGCGCTGGGGCGTCGCCATCAATCTCCTCTGGGCCTGGGTACTGACCATCCCCGTCAGCGCACTGCTTGCCGCGCTCGTCTACTCCGTTGTGCAGCTCTTTGCATAACGCAAAATCACCGTACACCTGATTTCCCCGCATACGTTCCGGATCGCCACATCCCGGAATGAAAGCTCGCCATACGCACGGACATTTTTTCATTTCCCGTGCGATGATACCCCTGTCACGGAAAATTCCGGGTAAAACACTTAAAAGATGATGACTGTCTCATGTGAAGCATCACCTGTCTTATATGAAACAGTGCCTGTTTTATACATGATTAGAACGTTTTCTCATGAAACAAAAACAGTTTCTTACGAAAAGGAAACAGTTTTATACGAGATGAGGCCAGTCTCATACGGGATGAAACTTATCTCATACGGGATGAATTTCATCTCACACGGGATGAAACTTATCTCACGTGGGATGAAACTTATCTCACGCGAGATGAAACTTATCTCACGTGGGATGAAACTCATCTCACACGAGATGAAAGTTATTTCATACAAATTCGTCCCATCCTCGCGACTGTATAAAAGCAATTCAATCATTTTAACCGTCTAATTTGAAGAAAAATACAGATTTCAATAGAATCCCGGCGCAATCCGGCCAGTGTGTCTTTACGGCCGTTCGGACATGTTTCCGTCTCCGCTTTCAGCCGGATGATTCGTGCAGCGTTTCGCCTCGCGACGGTTTGAAATGAAGCCATATCAGGTCGCGCACGTCGTATCCCGATACTTTTCGTATCTTTGCCGCCATCACACTGAGTCGATACGATGGATTACTATGACGAACTGTTTTGGAACGTAGCTGTAAAAGACGACGAATCTGCCTTTCGGACGCTGTTTTACCAGTTTTTCACGCCCCTGTGCGTGTATGCCATGCGCTATGTTTCGAATGAGGAAGACTGCGAAGACATCGTGCAGGAAACATTCCTTAAAATCTGGAAAAACAGGAAAACGATAGAAATCAGCCGTTCGTTTCGCAACTTCACGGTCACCGCCGTCAAAAACGCCTGCATCGACCACCTGCGCCGTCAGGAGACGGAATCGGCCGGGAAAGAGCGCTTTGTGGAAAGCCTCGCCGCCGGGCAGTCCGAAGACCTCTACGCCGTCGTCGAGCTGGAGCGGATGCTGCACGCCGCCCTCGCGCGGCTGCCCGAAAAGACGCGCGCCACGTTCGAAATGAATCGCCTCGAGGGAAAAACCTATTCCGAAATCGCCGAAGCGCAGCACGTTTCCGTCAAAACCGTCGAGTCGCACATGACTCGGGCGCTCAAGCTGCTTCGCATCGCGCTCCGCGACTTCCTGCCCGTCCTGCTCTTCTGCCTGGGTCAAAAATTTTTAACATAGGGTATGCGCCGCATTGTCCGTCAAATTAACGATCGGAAAATATGACAGAAACAGAAGACAGACAAACGAAAGACTTGCAGCGCATCCGCGAACTGACCGGCGCGCCGGCACTGCGGGGGACGGCGAGCGTCGACCGCTGCTGGAACGCGCTCCGGCTGAAAATGAACCGTATGCGCCGTCGCCGTCGCGCCGTCCACGCGCTGCGCAACGCGGCCGCCATTCTTTTTATCCCCATGCTGGCCGGCGGCCTTCTGTACCTGCAATTCGTCGAGCGCCGGGCCGGCAGCATCCCCGTCGAGCAGATTTCCATCATGTCGGCCTACGGGCAGATCAGCAAAATCGTCCTCCCCGACCTCTCCGAAGTGTGGCTCAACTCCGGCTCGACGCTCACCTATCCGCAGCGCTTCACCGGCCGCCGGCGCACGGTGCGGCTCGCCGGCGAAGCCTATTTCGCGGTCAGCGCCGACGCCAGCCGCCGCTTCGACGTGCAGACGGACGACGGCCTGACGGTCAGCGCCTGCGGCACGGAATTTAACGTCAACGCCTACGCCGACGACAGCGCCATGAAAATCACCCTCGCCAAAGGCCGCATCGAAGTAAGCAGCCCCTGGATGCACGCCCCCGCGCTCCTCAATCCGGGGCAGCAGCTCGCCTGCTCGCGGCTCGACCACACGGTCGCATGTGCCGACGTCAGCCTGTACGTCGAAACCGCATGGCGCGAGGGCAAGCTCATCTTCCGCCGCGCCGGAATGGCCGAGATCGTCAGGCAGCTCTCGCGCCGCTTCAACGTCGACATCCGGCTCGAAGGCCGCGACCTGCACGACTACGAATACTCGGCCACCTTCACCACCGAATCCATTCACGAAATCCTGTCGCTGCTCGAAAAATCGGCGCCCATTCGCTGCCTCATGATCGAGCCGAGGCAAAACAGCGACTTTGCCTATACGAAACGCACCGTCGTCATACGGCCGAAAAAATAAACCCGTCGCCGCATAGGGTATCCGCCGCCCTGTTGCGTCAAATAACAGAACACAGTAATAAAACCTTATGCCTATGGAAAAAGAAAAAAAGAAAACGTAGACGAAAACGGAAAAGTGCACGCATCTTTCCGCACACGGCCAAGCGTATGACACGCGCCCCGAAACCCTTTCGGCGGACAGCGGCATACGGAATCAAATCACTTTATTAATCTAATTTTTGACATTACAGAAATATGAAAAAATTCTTGAATCAAACGGGAACGGGCACAGCCATGCGGCTCGTTTCAAAAGTACCGTTAGCCCTGCGCATCACATTGTTACTGTCAATCTGCTTCGTCCTTCAGGCACGGGCGGAAACGGCATACTCGCAGTCCAAGCGCATCTCGCTGGACCTGCAGAACGTGACGGTCGAAGAGGCGCTCTATATCATCGAAGAACGGTCCGAGTTCTACTTCCTTTACAACAGCCGTCTGGTAGACGTCGACCGCAAAGTGAACGTAAAAGCACGCGACCAGCTCGTCTTCTCCATTCTGGACGGCATGTTCGCCTCGACGGACGTGGCCTACAAGGTAGAAGACCGGCAAATAATCCTGAGCCGCCGCGAACCGGAACTCCGTGGCGCACAAACGGGCAGGCGCATTACCGGAACGGTGACGGACGTCTCCGGCGAGACAATCATCGGCGCAAACATCATCGAGAAAGGCTCCACGAACGGAACGGTGACGAACGTGGACGGACAGTTCACGCTGACCGTGGCCGAAAGCGCCGTCCTGCAGGTATCGTATATCGGATACATCACGCAGGAAATCAGCGTATCCTCCATGGGGGGGGGCAATTCTCTGATAATAAGACTAATAGAGAACGCCGAAGCGCTTGAAGAGATCGTAGTCATCGGATACGGCGCGGTGAAGAAGAAAGACCTGACGGGCGCCGTCTCCCAGCTCTCGTCCGGTTCGTTGCGCGACCTCAAAGTGTCGCATCCCACCCAGGCGCTGGCCGGGCAGATGGCCGGCGTGCAGGTGCAGCAGGCCGCAGGCGCGCCCGGCGATGCAGCCGTGATCCGCGTGCGCGGCGCAGGCTCCATCTCGGCCTCCAACAATCCGCTCTACGTCGTCGACGGCTATCCGCTGGGCGAACAGAACCTGAACTCGATCAACCCGAGCGACATCGAATCCATCGAAGTATTGAAAGACGCCTCGGCATCGGCCATCTACGGATCGCGGGCCGCCAACGGCGTCGTGCTCATCACCACCAAATCGGGCAAGACGGGAAAGACCAGCGTCAGCCTCGACATGTACTACGGCTTCCAGAACATCACGAAAAAACTCGACCTGATGAACGCTGCCGAATTTGCCGATCTGAGCCGCGAAGCCTTCAACACCAATTATCTTGCCAAAGTGCCCGGCGCCTCGGCCAGCGACCCGCTGGACATGCGCCCGTCGGGCAACCGCTATCGCTACCCGGCCATCTTCGACGATGCGTCGGCAATGGCAGCCATCGGCGAGGGTACGAACTGGCAGGACGAAATCTTCCGCACCGCGCCCGTGCAAAACTACCAGCTCTACGTGAGTGGAGGCAACGACCGGACGAAGTACATGTTTTCGTCCGGCTACTTTTCGCAGGACGGCATCATCATCGGCAGTGACTACGAGCGCTTCTCCGCCCGCGCGAAAATCGACAGCGAGCTGTCGCGCTGGCTGAAGGTCGGCATCAACCTGGCGCCCACCTTCATTGACGAAAACATGATCACGGCCGGCCACTGGGCCAGCAACGGCGTCATGCTCGCGGCCGGCGCCACCTCGGCCATCGTCCCGGTGAGGACGCCCGAGGGCACGTGGGATTCGCAGGCGCGCTATGCCGTGGCCAGCGACGGGCTGACGGGCGTGACCAACGCCGTGGCCAACGCGCTGGACATCGACAACGCGCGGAAGACCCTGCGCCTCTTCGGTAACCTCTACGCGGAGATCTCGCTCCTGGAAAACCTGAAATTCAAATCGACGCTCGGCGCCGACATCATGCAGTCCAGAGGCAAATATTTCTACCCCTCCAACGTGCCCAGCAACGGAACGGTCGCTCCGCTGCCCTCGACGGCGCGAAACGGAAACACTGAAAACAAGGAGGTGTTCAACTGGCTGAACGAAAACACGCTGACCTATACCGCCGCCTTCGGGCTGCATGAAGTAGACGCTGTCGCAGGCTTCACGGTGCAGAAAAACATCTACAACCAGAGCAAAGTCGAAGCCTCCGACTTCCCGGACGACATCATCCGTACGATGAACAACGGCAAGGTTCGCACCGGAACGTCCGACATGAACGAATGGTCGCTCCTCTCCACCCTGGCGCGCGTGAACTACCGCTTCAACAACAAGTACTACCTGACGGCGTCGATACGTGCCGACGGCTCGTCGCGCTTCGGCAAGAACAACCGCTACGGCTACTTCCCGTCCGGCTCGCTCGCATGGCGCGTTTCGCAGGAAGACTTCCTGAAAGACGCGGAATGGCTCAGCGACATGAAACTGAGGAGCAGCTTCGGCCTGACGGGAAACAATACGATTCCCAACTACGGGGCGATCGGCACGATGGAAAACAAGAACTACGTCTTCGGCTCCGGCGCGGGAAACGTCGTGACGGGACTGGCGCAGAAGAGTTTTTCGAACGACGACCTCACGTGGGAGAAGACGCAGCAGTTCGACGCCGGCCTGGAGCTGTCGGTACTGAACAGCCGCCTGTCGTTCGTCTTTGACTACTACAACCGCAACACGACCGACCTGCTGCTCGAGGTAGACATCCCGACCATCACGGGCTTCTCGCGCGCATGGCGAAACATCGGCAAGGTGAACAACCGCGGGTTCGAGCTGGGCATCAACACGGTGAACGTGGCCACGCGAGACTTTACGTGGAACACGAACCTGAACTTCTCGACCAACCGCAACAAGGTGATTGCCCTCGGCCCGTCGGGCGACCCGATCCAGAGCGACGGCGGCGCCGGTACGACGCACATCACGATGGTGGGCGAGGTGCTGGGCAGCTTCTACGGATACAAACAGATCGGCGTCTACATGAACCAGGCCGACCTCGACAGCAACCCGCATCTTGCGGATTCGCAGGTGGGCGACGTGAAGTTTGCCGACGTCAACCTCGACGGCAAGATCGACGCCGACGACCGTACCATCATCGGCAACAACGAGCCTGACCTGATCTGGGGCATGACCAACCGGATTACGTACAGGAACTTCGACCTGAGTTTCGTCCTGCAGGGCGTACACGGGCGCGACGTGCTGCACCTGGCCAAGCGCTTCTACGAGAACCTCGAAGGCAACCAGAACCAGATGCGGACGACGCTGAACCGGTGGCATTCGCCCGAAAATCCCGGCGACGGATGGACGCCACGCGCCAACGCGCTCACGACGGGGCAGAACAACGCCATATCCACCCGCTGGATTGAAGACGCCTCGTTCGTGCGCATCAACAACCTCACGCTCGGATATTCGCTCCCGGATGCCGTCGCGAAGAGGTGCATGATGCAGTACGCCCGCCTCTACTTCTCCATCCAGAACCTGGCTACCTTTACCGGCTACAGCGGCTACAATCCCGAAACGAGCTTCCGCGGAGACGACAATTCCCTCGCGCGGGGCGCCGACTATGGCATCTATCCGCTCAACCGGACTTTTACGCTGGGAGTTAACGTTACATTTTAATCAAAACAAAACGTCATTATGAAATCAGTATATAATATAATGTGGATCACCCTCTGCGCAGGCTTCTTTTCCTGCAGCAGCGACATTCTGGACCTGAAGCCGAAAACGGAGCTTGCTGCCGACGCCTATTTCCAGACCGCCGAACAGTTTGGCGCCGCGCTCAACGGCGCGTACGCTACCCTGCAGGAAGGCGACATGTATGGCAACTGGTACGTCTTTTCGGAAATCCCGTCCGACAATACGCGCAACCAGCTCTCAGGCTCGGTCACCGACCAGGACGAATTTGACAAGTTCTACATCCGCACGACCAATCCCTACATCGCAAACTTCTGGAACATGAGCTACAAGGGCATCAACCGCGTCAACACGGTGCTCGGACGCATCGACAACGTCAGCATCGACCCGACGCTGAGCGACCGCTACAAGCGTGAGGGCAAGTTCCTGCGCGCGCTGATGTACTTCAACCTCGTCCGCGTCTACGGCGACGTCCCGCTCGTGCTGAAGGAAATCTCGATCAGCGAGTCGTACGACATCGTCCGCGAATCGAAAGACGCCGTCTACGCCCAGATCATTTCCGACCTGAAGGACGCCCAGGCCCTGCCCGCATCCTACACGGCCGACGGCGACGTCGGACGCGCAACATCGGGCGCCGCCCGGGCGCTGCTCGGCGAAGTCTATCTCACGCTGAACAACTTTACGGAGGCGGAAACCGTCCTGGCCGAGGTCGTAAACAGCGGCCGCTATGCGCTGCTTGAAAACACGCCCGGCTCGCTGAACCGCGACGGCTATGCGGCCGTTTTCAACCCCGGCAACCACAATCACCGCGAGTCCGTCTTCGACGTGCAGTTCAAGAAAGGCGGCTTCGGCGAAGGCAGCTCCTTCCCGAACAACTTCGCACCCGAAAATTCGGGCACGAACGTGGTGCCGCTCGGCTCCACCGGAGGCAACAACGTCCCGGAAATGGACATCTACGACGCCTGCGAAGAAGGCGACCTCCGCCGCGACTTCTCCATGTCGCTCGGATATAACGATGTGCGCCTGGAAGGTGCGTGGGTCGACTCGCGCTACGTGTGCAAGTTCATGGACGTGCCCTATCAGAGCGGCGACAGCAACAACGACTTCCCCGTCATCCGCTATGCCGACGTCCTGCTGATGTATGCCGAGGCGCTCAACCAGAACGGGAAAACCGACCGCGCGTGCGATTATCTGAATCAGGTGCGCCGCCGCGGGTTTGGCTATCAGACGGCGGAAGCCTCGCCGGTCGACATCCGGACGGCGGACAGGAACGAGTTTTTCCTGGCCGTCGAACACGAGCGGCGCGTCGAGCTTGCCTTCGAGGGACACCGCTGGTTCGACCTCGTCCGCACCGGACGCGCACTCGAGGTCTTGACCGCCAAAGGCTTCAAGCTGAACGCCTCCAACCTGACCTGCCCCATCCCGCAAAAGCAGATCGACGTGAACCCCAAACTCTCGCAAAACAACTACGAGATCATTCCCAAGTGACCGCGCGTCCTTCCGACAGGAAACATCCGTATTACCGGTCAGTGTAATACGGATGTTTTTCTTTCATGCGCATCACTGCGCCAGACCCTCCTTCCCGCCATACACCGATTTGGACGGGCGTCCAAAGAGCATTTGGAAGTACTTCCAAAAGGCATTTGGAAGAGCGTCCAAAAGGTATTTGGAAGAGCGTCCAAAGAGCATTTGGAAGCACGTCCAAAAGGCATTTGGACGCCCACATGCCGTCAGACCACGGTCAGTATCCGGTCGAACGTGACGGTGCGCGGCGCTTTCAGTATGAAGCCCACGCCGTACTGCGTCACCACCCTGAGCTGCCACGTGAGACTCTTTTCCAGATCGGGGATGACGACGATCAGTCCCGAGGGATTGTTGACGACGACGTCTGCGGTGTCGACCTTCACGTCCACGTCCTTGTCCGCATTGTGGAAATAGACGCCGACGGCCGGGTCGTCGCCCGCGATTTTCAGTTTGCTGCCGCTGATGCGCAGGTTGCGTCCGGGGGTGAGCAGGTCGTTGACCGAGCCGGTTTTGACGTCGACCACCTGCGCGATGCTGCCGTCCGTGTCGGCCACGCCGAGAATCTCGACCGCGATGCCGGGGATTTCTTTGCGCATGAGCACGCCCTGATGAAACTCGAAAACGATGGTGTGACGCTCGGGGTCATAGTGTTCGACGGGGCTTTTGACCACGCCTTTGACATGAACCGAGGCGGTGAACCACCCGGTGTTGATCGCGAATCCGTCGCAGAGCTGGTAGGCCATCTCGCCGAGCCAGAGGTTGACGGCGTGTTCCATCACGGGAGCCGAAACGTCGGAACCTCCGCGCGCGACGGCCGCCTCGCTTACTTCATGAACGTTCAGCGAACGTTCCGAAATGATCCGGATCGAATAGTCGTTCGGGTCTTCGGTGAGCATGTTCCGGTACAGGTATGCCCGGATACGATGAAAGATATTTGCCATGATTATATAAATTAGTGAGTGAATGTCGTGAGGCGTGAAGGCCCGTCGCGGAGATCTGCCGCCTGCCGCTGTGGCGACCGGCCGCGCGGGGGACGGGACGTGCTGTGAATGACTGTGACCTTATGCATCAGGTGAATTTGAAAAATTACAGGAAGCAAATGTAATGCAATTTTTCCAATGAAACCCCGATATGTCCTCACATAATTCATAATTTCCCGTTCCCCCGCCCTCTCCCTTTTCGCATTTTGAGTAACTTTGCACGCAATAAAAACGATCATATCTCATGAAACTGTATGTAAAGGCACAACTGATACTGTCCCTGCTGGCGGGGATGTTTTTGCCGGCCGCGGCGCAGCAGGCGGACACGCTGCCGGTGTTCCGTATGGAGGAGTTTCACCGTCGCGGCGGCCTGCCGAACGTTTTTCACCGTATTGCACACCGGCGGCAGGTGCGGATCGGATACTTCGGCGGCAGCATCACCGAGGCGCGCGAGGGATGGCGCGACCTGTCGTTCGGATGGTTCAGGCTGACGTTTCCCTACACGGCCTTCTATCAGATCGACGCCTCGATCGGCGGAACGGGGTCGGACCTGGGCGTCTTCCGCGTCGAGCGCGACCTGCTGGTGCACGACCCGGATCTGGTCTTTATCGAGTTTGCGGTAAACGACGGCGGCAAGAGCCGCGAGGAGACGCTGGACTCCGTGGAGGGCCTGATACGCAAGATATGGAAGCGGAATCCGGAGACCGACATCTGCTTCGTCTACACCACGGCCGAAGTCTACTGCACCGAGCTTGTTCACGGCCGCCAGCATCCCGCGCCCCTGGCTATGGAGGAACTGGCCGGGCGCTACGGCATCCCGTCCATCCATGCCGGCATCGAGGTCGCCCGCCTCTATGCGCAGGGGAAGCTGCTGCTGAGCGCCGACGCGGCCGAAAACGCGCATACCATCGTCTTTACGGAAGACCGTACGCATCCGCTGGCAGAATCGGGGCATCCGCTGTATGGCCACATCGTCGTCAAGTACCTGGCGCAGATGCAGGCCGGGAAGGCCGTCGTGCAACATGCGCTGCCGGCGCCCCTGCGGCCGTCGAACTGGCAGAACGCCTCGTTCGTAGACGTCTCGCAGGTCGCCCGGCAGGGCGAATGGACGCGGCTGGGCGACGGCGACGCCGTCTTCGACCGCTTTCGCCGCGATTTCCCCTCGCTCCACAGGGCTGCGCCGGGCGCCGCGCTGGAGTTCAGCTTCCGGGGCGCCGCGCTGGGGTTCTACGACTGCATAGGGCCGGAGACGGGCGTCATCGAGATCACGGTCGACGGCGAGGCGGTGGAACGCGCCCGCTTCGACCGCTGGTGCGACGACTACCGTCGACACAGCTTCATGCTCGCGCCGCTGAGCGACGGCGTGCACCGCGTGACCGTCAGGGTGCTGAACCGGACGCTCGACAAGGAAGGCATACTGCGGCAGAGGGATGTCGCCGTCGACGACCCGGAACGGTATGCCGGAATGAACTGGCTCCCGGCCAGCATCATGATCGTGGGGACTTTAATTCAGGATTCGGAGATTCAATAATTCCACACGGAGAGGCACGGAGGAAAGAAACACAACCCTTCATTCGTACAGCCGGTATGGTGTCCTGCGTCATTGCGAGCGCAGCGAAGCAATCCAGCCTTCTGTCAGCCCGGTTGCTCTCAGATTGCTTCGCTGGCGCTCGCAATGACGGCGAACCCGCGCAGTGACATTCCCCGCCCGGCGCAGTCTCCGGACCAGTGTCGTCAACTTAAAGGCTGACGCCGTACGGCGTCACACGTGGATAACCCCGCGCAAGCGGAGCGCAGCTCGGGGTAGAGACGCGATGCTTCGCGTCTCTACGGGAATCCGGGACGGGACGGGGCGGGGCGGGTAGAGACAGGGCATGCCCTGTCTCTACAAAACACAAAATCCCCCGGCGTCCCCGGTGTCCATCGCCCGGGAGACGCGATGCTTCGCGTCTCTACAACCGCCGACCTCTCCTCCGACCCCTCCCCACAAGGGAGGGGAGGACGTCGGACACGGGCAGCGGTGTTGTTTGAATCTTTGAATCTTGAATCTTTGAATCTCCCGCAGGGAGACGCGAAGCATCGCGTCTCTACGATCCCGCCGCCCGTTCACCCGGCATATTTCTCCCCCTCCCTTGTGGGGAGGGGGGCGGGGGGAGAGGTGAGCGTATTCCCGCAGAGACGCGAGGCATCGCGTCTCTACAACCCGGTACCGGGTTGAACCGCTGACATTCTCACATTTGCTCATTTACTCATTCTCCCATCAAAAAACGAAAGGCCGCCCCGTCACCGGAACAGCCTCTCCAAATTGCTTACAGTAAAATATAAATGAATGTATGTTATCGAATAGCCACCTTATGCGTTCGCCCGTTGAGCGAGACGAGGTAGAAGCCCGGAGGCAGCGGCTGCGTCACCGTCTCGCCGGCGCCGAGGCGGAACGTGCTCAGCCGGACGCCCGAGATGGCGTAGACGGACGCTTCGCCCGCCGTGCCCGACCGGACGGAGAGCATGCCGTCGTGTGCGCTGACCCGGTCGGCGTCGACCGCGGCGGTGCCCTCGGGGACGTTGAACTCGATGAAGATATACACCATCTCCTGCACATGGTGGATGACGACCGTGTAGGCGCCCGTCACCGTGTTGCGCGTGATGGTCACGTCTTCGTTCGGCGGCACGTCGGTGCGCGAGGTCGTTACCTTCAGTTCCATATCCGCCTGTCCGGCGCCGGGGATGACGGTAAACTCGTAGTCGCTGCGACTCTCGACGCGGTATTCGCCGGACGAGGGTCGGGTGATCACGCCCGGGATGTCGGGGATCACGACCGTGCGAATGATGCTGGGCGGCGATATGACGAGCAGCTTTATGTAGACGGTGTCGAACACGCAGCACGTGTTAGGCTCGCGAAAGAGGATGAAGCCCCCCTCGTCGTCGGTCAGGTGTGCGATCTGCGACCGGGTGAAGGGCCGCTCGGCGCCCGTGATCGTGTCGCGCGCAAACTCCCACGACAGGCCGCCGTTCAGGCTGCGCTGGATGTAGGGCGAGCCTTTCTGTATGCTCACCTCGAGCGCGCCCGCGTATCCGACGGAGGGGGCGGCGAAGTGCGTGAGCGCGGATACCGACTTGGCGTAGAGGGTGAACACGTCGGACGTGTCTTTCTCAAGGCTCGAAACGATGTGCGAGTAGAACAGCAGCCGGCTGCCGTCCGGCACGTCGTCTGCGACTTTGAAGGGGATGTGCAGCACCGTATCGTTCGCCCCGATCGTGTACAGGACAGTGTCCTTGAAGAGGCTGTTCAGGTCGTAGTCGTACGCATAGGCTGCGCCGCTGCCGGCGCTCCACACCTCGACGTCGCGATCCGTCGCCATGGGGTCGAACTTCAGGATGAGCGAGTTCTCGCAGCCGGCGTAGAGCGAGCTGGCGCCGTAGATCGAGTCGTACGGCGTCGTCATATACGGGCTGGGCACGGTCGATTCGGGCGCGCCGAGGTCGAGGCTGCCCGCCATCAGGAAGACGCCGGAACCGAGGTTCCCGTCAGTCACGTTCCCGATCGCCAGTTTCATGTGATACCACACGCCTTTCTGCAACCCGGCTTTGGCCGTCAACACGACGGAATGGCCCTGGTATTCCATTAATCCGTCATTATTATATACGGGCTGATGATACTGCGGCCTGATGGCGTTTCTTGAATTATCTGTTCCTCCTCCCGGTCCATAGGGAGGAGTATATTTAGTTTCGGAAACCTCGGTTGGCGAATGAAAATTGGCCAACGTATTACTGCCGCCTCTGTTTCCCCAGTTGGATGAATTAACCGCAATGGGCGCGCCGTCCGGATAGCGGGCTATATTGATGGTGTCACCCGAATTGCCCCATTCGTCGGTCAGTCCCGGCCCGCTGACAAAAAAGCCGAAGGCATCATTGAACGGGGAATTGGAATACATGTTAAATTCTTCGGAAGCAAAGATAAACTGAAACGACACCGAGTCGGTATACGACCGGAAATCAAACTCCAGCGAAGTAAAGGTTTCCAGATTGAGACCGCCCGCAGCCGCAATGGGCGACAGGTCGGGGTCGCGCCGATCGTTCGCAGGCGCCGTTCCGCCTCCCAGCGTCGTCCAGTTAGTGTAACCGCCTCCCAGACTGCCACCGCTGGCATTGATTCCTTCCGTCAGAAGTCCCGGCCCGGTAGACAGCAGGAATCCCTTTTCGATTCCAAAGCGCTTGACGGCGTTGGGCGTGCCGTCCCACGATTCGACCATCGTCGTCGTGTCGCCGTGATCAAAATACAGCAGTTCGCGGTCGTTATTGCTCCACGTACCGGCATTGCCGCCGAAAGGCCCCCAGTGACCCTTGTCGTTCCATGTGGTAGCCGGGCTTCCGTTCCACGTCGACGAGATGAGCGTCACGTTGCGAATCGCCTGGTCGGCAATCTCGCCCCCGCCCTTTACGAAGATGTCCTTTACGAACTGTTCGGGCGTAAAATTATGCGCATGTGAAGCGCTGGGCGTGCCCGTCACCGAATCGCGGTCGACCCAGATGCTTCCCGCCAGAGGAAGCGTCATGTTATACGTCGACGCCCGCAACTCGACCCCCGTCCGCGATTCCGCCACCGTCTGCGCACGCCTCGCGGCCGCGTCTTCCGCCACGCCCTGCGCGATGTAAACCTTTTTCAGGCTGTCCGCAATGAACGCCCGTTCCGCATCGCCACTCGTGGCTTTGCGCTGTGCCCCGGCGCCGGCGGCGAGGCCGAGCAGCGCGGGCAGCATGAATAAATACCTGTATGCTTTCATCATCTTATAAATAATATTGAATAATCTTGAATATTGAATTTTGAATCTTAAATTCTTGCGATGGCAAACGTGACCGTCTTCTGCCCGCGATAGCCGCCCTTGCCGTGGACGACGATTTCCGCCATGCCGACGTTGACGTTGTTTCTGTACGTCGTCGTGAAGTCTTTCCCGAAGACGAGTTCGACGGTCGGCTTGCCCTCCTCGCGATAGTGGACGGCGGGCACGGGCGTGATGGCCTTGCCCGTGTAGTGCTGCAGGTCGATGGGTTCGATCACGCACGCCTCGCCCGCGCTCAGGTTCTTGCGCGCACGCTGGTGGGCGTGATTGTTGAAGTAGGTGATCTGGGCGTTGAGCTGATCGACGAACTCGTAGTACGCGCCGGCATCGTCGAGCGTGGCGGCGGCGTTGATGCGGTCGACCATCCGGTTGTATACGTCGTCGATTTCGCGCCTCACGTCGCGGAACTGCTCCTGCGGCTTGTGGGCCGACTCGACGCTGCGCTCGCCGAGCAGTGTCTCGAACTCCGTCTCGGCCGCCTGCAGCTCGGTAACCCACGCCGTCAGCCCCACGAGGGTGACTTTGGCGGCGTAGCTGCCCTGAAAGTCTTCGATCAGGAGATTGACGTCGATGGTCTCTTCCTCATACGCCTTCCGGGTGAGATGGCCGAACGCATCAATACGGTTAAGGATGCTCCGGGCGGCCTCGGCCGTGGCGGGGTTGAAGTGGTGGAGCGTGGCCTCAACCACGCCGCGCATGCCGATGATCGCGTGGTCGACGCGGTGGGCGGCTTCGGCAATCAGTTTCGTGTAGTCACTCTTGTGCATCGTGTTTAGCAACTGCTTCTCACGGTTGAGGAGGTTGGTATGCGTGAGGAAGAGCGTGGCGACAAGTTCTTCTACGGTTTTGAACTGCGGAACAAGGTCTCCGAAAACGACATGATATTCGCAGTGTTCATCGTTGCGAAAAACGTGCAGGTGAATTGATTGAATCTTTTTCATTTCATTTAAATTTATATGATTAATACTTTAAAGCGTACGGAAGGAAGGTTTCCCCACTCGGGGAAAGTTCGTCGCACCGTGCGAGAAGGTTTCCCCACTCGGGGAAAGTTCGCCGCACCGTGCGAGAAAGTTTCCCCACTCGGGGAAAGTTCGTCGCACCGTGCGAGAAGGTTTCCCCACTCGGGGAAAGTTCGTCGCACCGTGCGAGAAGGTTTCCCCACTTGGGGAAAGTTTCTCGCACCGTGCGAGAAGGTTTCCCCACTTGGGGAAAGTTTGCAGCACAGCGCGATAGCTTTTTCCGCCTCGCCGCCCGGCGCCCGGCGCACGGCGGAAACGGACGCGGCAAAAGGCCTCCTCCGTCCGCAGGAAGCGGTGAGTATGTCAAGTTTGCGCAATGTCCGAATGTCTTTCTCATTTTCCGGTATATTCCTGAAATATTTATGGCTGCAAAGATATGGTTTTTTTTATTATGCAGTCGAGGATATAGATTTTTTTATTCGAAAATTCATATTATTTGTAAAACCGGCGATCCTGTTTAGCAAATGTGACAATTAGCAAAATAACAAATTAGCAAATGAGCAAATTAGCAAATGAGAGAATGAGAGAATGAGACAATGAGAAAATGTGAGAATGAGAGAATGGGGGAATGTGACAGTTCATTCTCACATTTACCAATTTGCTAATTCTCACATTTGCTAATTTGCTAATTTGCTAATTGACATATTTGCTAATTTGTTATTTTGAATTTTCTTCATACATTTGCATGAACTTAAATGATACCGTCCTTATGGAAGAGAAATTTCTAAAACTGATCGAAGCGAGCATCCGCAGGCACTGGACGCAGCCGGCGCTGACGGATTTCAAGGGCCGGACGCTTCTGTACAGCGACCTTGCGCGCGAGATAGAAAAGCTGCACATCCTGTTCGACCGCGCGGACATCCGCCGCGGCGACCGCGTCGCGCTCGCGGGGCGCAACTCGGCGCGCTGGGCCGTGGCGTTTTTCGGGATACTGAGCCGCGGGTGCGTGGCCGTACCCATCCTGCACGATTTCAAGCCCGAAAGCATGCATCACATCGTCGATCACTCGGAGTCGAAGGCGCTGCTCGTGTCCGACTCCATCTGGGGGCAGCTCGACCGCGAAGCGATGCCGGGCCTTACGCTCTGCGTGTCGCTCGACAGCGGCGCGGCGCTCTACAGCCGCCTCGACGGGATGGCGCAGGTGTGCGAAGAACTGGAGGCGCATTTCCTCGCGAAATATCCCGCCTTCGCGCCCGGACAGATCTGCTATCACGACGAGGCGCCCGACGAACTGGCGATAATAAATTACACGTCGGGGACGACGGGCTTCTCCAAAGGCGTGATGATACCCTGCCGCAGCCTGTGGAGCAACACGGTGTATGCCGCCAAATGCCTGCCCTTTATCCACTCCGGCGATTCGCTGGTGGCCATCCTGCCGATGGCGCACATGTATGGCCTCGCCTTCGAGATCATGAACGGCATCAACAAGGGCTGCCACATCCATTTCCTCACGCGCATACCCAGCCCGAAAGCCATCATTGAAGTCTTCGGCCAGGTTCGCCCGAAGCTCATCATCACCGTGCCGCTGATCATCGAGAAGGTGGTCACGAACAGCGTGTTTCCGCTGCTCCGCCGGCCGCTCGTGAAGGCGCTCTACCGCACGCCGCTCGTCCGCACGCTCCTGCTCCGCGTCATCCGCCGCAGGCTCGACGGCGTCTTCGGCGGGCGCTTCGTCGAGATCGTCATCGGCGGCGCGGCCATCAACCGCGACGTGGAGGCGTTTCTGCGCGAGATCAAATTTCGCTACACCGTCGGCTACGGCATGACCGAATGCGGGCCGCTGGTGGCATACGAGCAGTGGGACACGTTTCGCTGCGGCTCGGTCGGCCGCGTGGTCGACCGCATGGAGGTACGGATCGAGTCGGACGACCCCGAAAACGAGGCGGGCGAAATCCTCGTGCGCGGCATGAACTGCATGCTGGGATACTGCCGCAACGCGGAGGCGACGGCCGAGATGATGACGGACGACGGATGGATGCGCACGGGCGACCTGGGGACAATGGACCGCGACGGCTTCCTCTACATCCGCGGACGCAGCAAGACGATGATCCTGACCTCCAACGGGCAGAACGTCTATCCGGAAGAACTCGAATCGGTGCTGAACGCGCTGCCCTACGTGCTCGAATCGCTGGTCGTCATGCGCGACGAGAAGATCGTGGCGCTCGTCGTCCCCGACCGCGCCCGGGCACGGACGGACGGACTGACGGACGGGGCGCTGCAGGGCATCATGGACTCCAACCTGCAGCAGCTCAACAGAACCATCCCGCGCTACTGCCAGGTCGCATCGTTCAGCCTGCGTGACGAAAGTTTCGAGAAGACGCCGAAACAGAGCATCCGCCGCTACCTGTACCGGTAAGGCCGCCGACGCAGAGACAAAAAGGCGCCGGAGAGGAACATGTCCTTCTCCGGCGCCAAAATAATGCCAGTATGATTGGAGATTGCGGCGGCTGCCGCAGCCTCCGCTCGAATAGATGCATGAAGCGCGCGGATTCCACACGCAAAAATCGGCAAATTAGCAGATGTGAGGGTGAGAAAATGAGAGAATGTGAAAATGAAATGCCTCATTTGCCGGTTCTCACATTGTTCAGTTTGCTCATAAAGAAAACGCCTCCCGGACGTGACTCCGAAAGGCGCTCCTCCATTTATTTACTAACGCTCATTTTGCTTGACTAAAACAGAGCGGAAAACGGGACTCGAACCCGCGACCCCGACCTTGGCAAGGTCGTGCTCTACCAACTGAGCTATTTCCGCATTTTCCTCTTTTGGCGGGCTTCTCGTCTTGCCCGGGTCAGTTTACATCTGACTTTCGGGGACAAGGCCGTGCTCTGCCAACTGAGCTGTTTCCATATTTTTTACATTTGTACCGGCATTCTCTCTGCTGATTCCGGCGGCAAAGATAAAGCGTTTTTCCGAAAACAAAAAAAAATTCAGGAAAAAATTTTACTGCCTGTTCAGTCCGGTTGCTTCCAGCCATACCTCGGCCATGAGCTGGCGTCCGGGCAGGTCGGGGTGAACGCCGTCGGCCGACCAGTAGCGCGCCGGCGCGAGCTTTACCGCCGCGTCGAAAGCCGACTGGAACGGGACGAACGTCGCGCCGAAGTCTTCCGCTATCCGCTTCAGCGCCGCCCTGTATCCGTCGAAAGCGGGAAACCATCTCGGCTCGTCGATGGCCGAACCGCCTCTGATCGCAAACGGTTCGCACAGTACGAGCTGGACGGCGGGCAACTTCTCTTTCGTATACTTCAACAGGTCGCGCAAGTCGCGGTCGTAGACCTCGACCGTTCCCTTGTATCCGCTGCTCAGGGTGTGCCAGAAATCGTTTACGCCGATCAGGATGCTCAGCACGTCCGGCATGAAGGCGAGCGCCTCCGTCTCCCAGCGGTCGCGCAACTGGAAGACTTTATTGCCGCTGATGCCGCGGTTGTAGATTTTCGGCTGCAGGGCGGCATGGCGTTTCATGACCTGGGTGGCGGCAAACAGCGCGTAGCCCGGGCCAAGCATGTCGAAGGTGTTGCAGACCGTGGCTTCGCGGTTTCGCCCGCAGTCCGTGATGGAATCGCCCTGGAAGAGGATTACGCTGTTTTGCTTCAGGCTGATTCCGGACGCGTCCATGTCGTGGCGTCCGTTTACGGCTGCGGCAGCAATTTCGGGCAGCATGGCGAGGCTCAGTCCGCCCCACATTCCTTTTCTTAAAAAGTTACGTCTTGTGTTCATTGTGTTTATTTCAAAGTTTAT
The DNA here is from genome assembly GCA_031266995.1 of Tannerella sp. Classification (GTDB taxonomy): domain Bacteria; phylum Bacteroidota; class Bacteroidia; order Bacteroidales; family Tannerellaceae; genus Tannerella. The sequence goes on along the minus strand of JAIRZY010000023.1, from coordinate 3,679 downwards.
TGTCGGTTCGGCAAAGATACATTATAATTATGGAAAGACGAGCACGAATGTAGTCAATTTTCCCGGTGGCGTGTTTTTCAGCGTGATGCTTCCGCCCGAGAGGCGCATGATCTGGCGGGCGACGGACAGGCCGATGCCGCTGCCGCCCTCGCGGGTGGTGAAGAAGGGAACGAAGATGTGTGCCGCTTCTTCGGGCGGGATGGCGGGGCCGTTGTTGCCGATTTCGATGACGACGGATTCGGTTTTGTTGCAGAAGGCTTTCAGTTCGATGTGTCCGTCCGCCTGTTCGTGGCTGATGGCCTGCATGGCGTTTTTGAGCAGGTTGAGTATGACCTGGCCGATGAGGTTTTCGTCGGCGTGGAGAATCAGATCGTCGGGCGCGACATGCAGGGAGATCGTGATGTTCGGGTACGTGTTCTGATGCATGGCGAGCTGCCTCATGCGCTCAACGAATTTGCGGACGTAGAAGAGCGCGGGCCGCGGCGGGGGTATGTGGGTGAATTTGCGGTAAGAGTCGACGAAGGCGATCAGGCTCTTGCCGGTGCTGCAGATGATGTCGAGGCCGTTGCGTATTTCGCGGTCGGCGTCGCCGTGGATGGCGAGGAGCGTCTCGCTGAGCGAGGTGACGGGCGTGATGGAGTTCATGATTTCGTGTGTCAGGACGCGCGTCAGGCGTATCCACGAGTCGATCTCCTTTTCATCCAGCTCGCTGCGTATGTCATTGATGGCGATGATGCGCACATGCTTGCCCTGGAGCGTGGTGCCGGACACGTGGATGGCGAGCGAGACGGTTTCGCGCTCGCTGGAGAGCGCGATCTGATGGCGATCGCCAGGGCGGACGTTCGTGATGAGCGTCTCGAGGTGGCTGTCTATGCGGCCGAGCTGGCGGACGTGGGTGAAGACCGGCAGTCCCAGCATGCGGAGCGCCTCACCGTTGGTCTGGAAGACGAAGCCCCGGTCGTCAATCACGAGAATGCCCGTCGATATGCTGTTTATGATCAATTCGTAGTACTTTTCCTTTTCGATGGCGACCTTTCGCGCCTGAAGGAATATCTGAGTGATGCGGTTGAGCGAGGTATTGACCGTGCGGTCGTGCGAGTAGCGTCCTTCGGTGGCGAATTTAAAGGCGTAGTCGGCATTGTCGATGGCGTCGAACATGATAGTCAGCTTCTCGGCATGGCGTCTGAAGAGCTTCCTCACCTTTTGGAGCGCGTGGAGCCAGAGAATGGCGGCGGCGCCCAGGAGAAACCATTCGCGTTCGAGGATAAAGAAAGTCACGGCAACCGTGGCAGCGAGCAGGACGCTGAGGCGGAAGGTGAGGCTGTTTAAAAATCCTTTCGGCATCGCGGTAAGCGTTCAGAGTTCGTAGCGTTTGATTTTGTTGTACAGCGTCTGCCGCGAGATGCCGAGCTGTCCGGCCACGAGCGAGAGGTTGCCGTCAAACCGCTCCATCGCCTCGCGTATCATGCGGTATTCCATTTCGCCCAGCGTGGCAGCCTCCTTTTTCGACTGTGCGGCAGCGCGTCGCGGCAGGTCGAAGTCGCCCGCGTCCAGCGTGTCGCCGTCGCAGATGATGACGGCCTTCTCGAGCGCGTGCTGCAGCTCTCGTATGTTGCCCGTCCATGGCTGCGCCGTCAGCCGCTCCTTTGCCGCGGGGCTGAGATGAAGCACCGGCTTGCCGTAGCGGGCGGCATAGCGGAGGAGGAACATTTCGGCGAGCGGCACGATGTCGTCAGTCCGTTCGCGCAGGGGCGGTATCTCGACGTGTATTGTGTTAATGCGGTAGAGCAGGTCTTCGCGAAAAAGCGCACGGTCGACCATGTCCTGCAGGTCTCTGTTGGTGGCGACGATGAGGCGAATATCGACCGCCACAGGTGTATTGCTGCCCACGCGCACAACGCTGCGGTTCTGCAGCACAGTCAGCAACTTGGCCTGCAGGTGATAGGGCAGGTTGCCGATCTCATCCATGAAGAGCGTCCCGCGGTTCGCGGCCTCGAACTTGCCGGGGCGGTCGGCGCGCGCATCGGTGAAGGCGCCGCGCACGTGCCCGAACAGCTCGCTCTCGAACAGAGTCTCCGTGATCGCCCCCATGTCGACCGTCACCAGTGCCTGCTTCCCACGCCCCGAAAGCGCGTGTATCTCGCGCGCAAGCATCTCCTTGCCCGTGCCGTTCTCGCCTGTGATCAGTATGTTAGCATCCGTGACGGCCACTTTTTCGACGAGCTGCCGCAGTTGCCGCATCACCCGGCTCGTGCCCCAGAACATGTCGCTCCCGTCCGTCGCCGTCGCCTGCGCTGCGGCCGTGGCCACGCTCTTAGGCTCGCAGGCGTTGCGCATTGTCTCGAGCAGCCGCGCGTTGTCCCACGGCTTCACGATGAAGTCCGTCGCGCCCTCCTTGATACCCCTCACCGCCAGGCCGATGTCTGCGTATGCCGTGAAGAGCACGACCGGCAGCGCGACGTTCATCTTCCTTATTTCGCCAAGCCAGTGCAACCCCTCATTGCCCGTATTGATGCCGGCCGAGAAATTCATGTCCAGCAGCACCGCATCCACCTTCTCCTCGCGCAGCACGGACGCGATCTGCTGGGGCGACGTCAACGTGATCACCTTCTGAAAGCAGGTCTCCAGCAACATGCGGACGGCCGCGAGGATGCCGCGATTGTCGTCGACCACAAGAATAATGCCTTTCTTTATCATGCGGATGTGTTCTTTTTTATTACGGTAAAGGACGCGGGATGTTTTACATCAATTATGAATTATGAATTATAAATTGTGTGGAAGCACGGAGGTTATCTTTGCTTCCACGGTTTGATGCCGCAGGGCGTTCGACATGAATAATTTCATGCAGGCGCCGTGCCTTACATTATATATATAATGCAGGAACAGGAAAAAGCCGGGCTTCGATTTGTCCGACTTTTCCGCTGTTCCGTTTCCCGCCATTGCAGGCCGCAGCGTGCACTAACTGATAATAAACGTCTCGATTGATCCTGCCGGCCCCTCCTGCCCGTGATGGTTGGCATAGCGGGCGTAGACGTTGGCCTGACGCATGCGATCGGCCGCCGTGAATATCATGCGGTGGCGCGCGGTCGACGAAAAGTCCTGCTTGCGATACGCATTGGGAAATTCAGGCTCGGTACCCGGATCCGACACGGCCAGATAGATGTAGCTGCCCGTCGCATATTCCGGCAGCTTGCGCTTTGTCGTCTTGCTGTCCGTCACTGTAATTTCGTACTCGAGCATTCCCAGGCGTTCCGCGCTGACGTTGCCCTTCTCCTTCGGCGCCTGCACGGGCGTGCGTATGCCATCGCGCGGCGTGATGCCGAAAATCTCCTTGTCGGCCGTGCCTACCAGCGGGTTGTAGCGGATACACTCGTTCAGGAACTGCCGCCACACCGTTTTTAGCTCGCTGCTCGCCACGTTGCGCGCGGTTCTGTTGGCCTTCGTTGCCGTAGCCGGATTGTTAGCCAGGTCATCCTTCTCCGTGTAGTCCTTGTAGTACGGGCCTATCGCGTTTACCCGCGACGGTTGAATGCCATAGCTCGCTGCACTCGCCTCTGCCTTCGCGTAAGCGACGTCAATGTAATCTCTGAATTCCTTCATTGTGGATGGAATGGGTCCTCTGTTCATGTTCATTCTCAATTTAATATTTACAACTTAATATATCTGTCTCGTAACTAAT
>JAIRZY010000227.1 GCA_031266995.1 Tannerella sp. | reverse complement strand
TCCATTCTCAATTCCAGAAAGCAGTCTTCGACGGTAGCCTCGACCGGCCGGATGTCGACGCCGGCATGTCCCTGCGCCGTGAGCCGGCGGCGGAGGGCGTCGAGGGTCAGGAGATCGGGGTCGACGGTGACGTGGTGCGTACTGCCGAAGGCGAAGCAACTCCGCACGCCGGGACACTGTCGCAGGTCGGCCAGCAGTTTCGCCATCCGCTCGCCCGAGACAGCCCAGAGCGTGCGGCGGAAACGGGCGACCAGTTGCGTCGGCGTGTCGACCGTCATGAAACGGCCGTCGCGCACGAGGGCGATGCGGTCGCAGCGCGTGGCCTCGTCCATGTAGGGTGTCGAGACGAGGAGGGTGATGCCCTGCCCCTTGAGCCGTCCGAGCATCTCCCAGAACTCGCGGCGCGAGACGGGGTCGACACCCGTTGTCGGCTCGTCGAGCAGCAGGACGGACGGGCGGTGAATAAGCGCGCACGAGAGCGCCAGCTTCTGCTTCATCCCGCCGGAGAGCTTGCCCGCGCGACGGTGGCGGAAAGGTTCGATCTGGCGGTAGATGTCCTCGATCAGGTGATAGTTTTCGCGTAGAGTCGTGCCGAAGACGGAGGCGAAGAATGTCAGATTTTCCTCCACCGTCAGGTCGGGATAAAGCGAGAAGCGTCCGGGCATGTATCCGATGCGGTTGCGCACCGTCCGGCAGTCGCGCACGACGTCCGCACCGTCCACCGTTGCCCGTCCGCCGTCGGCCACGATCAGCGTGGACAGGATGCGTAGCAGCGTCGTCTTACCCGCCCCGTCCGGCCCGATGAGGCCGAACAGCTCGCCCCGCCCCACCTCGCCGCTCACGCCCCGCAGCGCAGCCACGTTTCCATACGACTTGCTCAGATTCTCAAAGATTATCATATTTAAAAATTCAAAGATTCAAGAATTTACTCATTCTCCATTCTCAACTCTCCGTACATTCCGATTTTGATGTATCCGTCGTTTTCGACGGCGATCTTGACGGCGTAGACAAGGTTTTCGCGATCAGTTCGGGTCTGGATGCTTTTGGGCGTGAACTCGCTCCTGTCTGAAATCCATACGACCGTGCCGCGATATTCCCTGCGGCGGTCGCCTCCGAAATCGGCCGTGACCGCAACCTCCTGGCCGAGGCGTACGCCGGCAAGCTGTCCCGACGTCAGGTAGGCGCGCAGGAACATGTGCTGCAGGTCGGCCACCTTGAACAGCGGCTTGCCGACGGCGCTCAGCTCGCCCGCCTCGGCATATTTCGCGAGCACCGTCCCGTCGACGGGCGAGGCGATGACGCATCTGGCCAGCCGGTCTTCCGCCTGCGCAATCTGTATTTCGAGCGCCGAGCTTTGCGCGTCGAGGCTGGAGACGCTCTTGCGCAGGGCGGACTGCTGCGCGTCGAGCTGCCGCTCCAGCACGGCGATGGCGGCGACGATGTCGTCGAGCTGTTTCTGCGTAGCCGCGCCGGCGGCGAGCAGGTTCTGCACGCGCACGCGCTCCGCCTGCTGACGGACGATCTGCTCGCCGAGCGCCGCAATCTGCGTCCGGACGTCGGGGCGGTTGCTCCTGACCGACGAGACCTGCTGCATGAGCTGAAGGCGGGAAAGGTGCAACTGGACGGAGTCGATTGCGCCGAGGCGTTCGTGTGCCCTGACCTGCCGGCCTTCGGCAACGTCGAACGAGAGTATCCGTCCCGCCGCCTCGCTCGAGACCGTCACTTCGACCGCCTCGAAAGTCCCCGTCGCGTCGAACGGTTTCGGCCCGCTCCCGCACGCGGACAGGCCGAGAGCAAGGCACAACATGGATTTGATGTTTGTTATATTCATACGCTTTGAATTATTGAATCATTGAATTTTGAACTGTCAGTTTACGGTGTCGAGCAGGTCGCAGATGTTTTTTATCCGTTCGATTTCGTGGAGCGCGCGTGCGCGGCGCGCCTGGCTCTCGGCGTGTATGTCGCGCAGCAGGTCGTTGACGGTCATTGTGCCGTGGGCGAAGCGCGCTTCGGACGCACGGCGGATGGAGGTGCGCAGGGCGATGATTTCGTCGTCGTCGGCCATGATGCGGTCCATCTTGTCGACGGCATCCTGCTGCCGGATCACGTTCAGGTTCTGATTGAAGAGGAAGACCTCACGCCGGCTGTCCACCTGCTGCTGCGCGATCGAGAGCTTCTGCAGGTTGCCCCCGCGCGTGTAGAGGCTGCCGAAATTCCACTGGAAACGGACGCCGGCCAGGTAGTTCCACGTCCACCGGTTTTCCGTCATGTCCCTGAACAGATTCAGTCCCGGATTGCCGTAGAAGCCCTGCGCAAACAGTCCGAGGCGGGGCATGACGGAGGCGTGCAGCGCCCGTTTCTGCGCTTCGAACTGCCGGCGCTGCGCCTCGAACAGGTGCAGTTCGGGACGGTTGCCGGCGGCGGACGCGGACTGTGGCCGCACGTCCGGCATTTCGAGCGTATCCGCCTCGCCGACGGAGATGCCGGTCATGACCGCCAGCATCTTGCGGTAGGCCGCCGCCGCGCTTTCGAGTTGCACGCGCTGCTGCGCCGCCGTCAGCAGTTCAACCTGCACCACCTGACGGTCGCTCGCCGTGGCGACGCCGTGGTCGATGCAGGCATCGACGGTGCGGAGGTTGCTTTGCAGGAGTTCCTGCAGGAGGGCGTTCTGCGTCAGTTGCTCGCGGAGCATCAGGAGGCCGAAGTAGAGGCTGTTCACCCGCTCGTTCAGGGCATACATCTCCACCTCGAGGTTCTGCCGCGAAAACTCGCCGTCGGCCCTCGCCACGTCCTGCTGCGCCCGGCGCTGCCCGCCGTCCCAGAGCGTCTGGTTGACCTCCAGCGACAGGCGGTACTGGTCACGGTTCAGGCCCTTCATGTCGATGCCCATCTGCGCGTACAGGGCTGTCAGTTCGTCGGGAAAGGACGCCACATCACTCTGGTAGCCGGCCTGCGCCGAGAACGACACCTGCGGCAGCCACGCCCTGGCCGCATTTGCTACGGAATATTCCGTGCTCCGCTCGACCAGGCGGTACTGCCTGATCAGCGGATAATTCTCGCGCGCCGCCGTCCGGCACTGCGTCCACGTGATTTGCCCGCGCAGCGGCGCCACGCACGCCAGCACAAGGATTGTCAGTATGAAACGGTTCATCGGTCGGGCGGTTAAGGTTCGGGATACGGTTGTTTTCTCAGCCGGCACATGATCACCTCCACGTTCTCCTGCTTGCGCATTTCGATAAACTCCTTTTCGCTCATGCCCTGCGGGATGGCGAACCTGTTTACAACCGGCAGTGCGGCGAACAGGAAGACGTTCAGCGAGGCGATGTCCAGCAGCAGCGTCGTCGCTCCGATGGGCCGGATGGCGCCGCGCTCGACTTCCCGGTCGATTTCCTGCTGGATTTTGCCGATCAGCGATTTGGCGGTTTTTTCGATGACCGCCTCCAGCATCTTCAGGCGCTCGGGTTTGAACAGTAATTCATTGATCACGAAACGCGGCAGATGGGGATTCCGGGCGATAAAGTCGAAATGCGCCTTCATGCCGACTTCGACCCGTTCCAGAAAAGGCACATCCGGTTCTCCCACCAGCGAATAGAGCGAATCCTTCAGCAGTTGCAGTTTCTTGTCGAACACCATGTTGAACAGATTCTCCTTCGTCCTGTAATAATAATGCAGCATCGCATGTGTCACCCCTGCCTTTGCCGCAATCTGTGTCGTCTTCGACGCCTCGAAACCCTTCTCGAGAAACGTCTGCTCGGCCGCCTCGAGGATGGCCTGCTCCTTGTTTTTGTCGTCTTTTATCATTGCTCCAATCATTTATTTATAAACAGCATACAGTAAACAGTCTTATTAAACATTACTATTTAACAATTTTGTTAGACTGCGCAAATGTAAAGGTTTATTTTGGAACGAAAACATCCCCGGATACTAAAAAACAATAAAAATATTCGTGCGATCACTCTCCTGCCTTTATAAAAAAAGGCGAACGCATCGCAGCGTCCGCCTCAAGAGATTCTCAGTGACACAATACGTGCCTTAATCGCTCAATTTCCGTGCACCGTCGCCGATGACGACGTCGTAGACTTTGGGCAAGCGGCCGAATTTCGCCCTGTAAGCGTCTTTTGCCCGGGCAATAAACGGATCGTACAGTTCGTCTTTTACCAGATTGATGGTGCATCCGCCGAAGCCGCCGCCCATCACGCGTGAGCCGGTTACGCCACATTCGCGCGCGAGGCCGTTCAGGAAATCCAGTTCTTCGCAACTGACTTTGTAGAGTTGGCTCATGCCGAGATGCGTTTCATACATTTTCTGTCCGACTGTTTCGTAGTCGCCTTTCACGAGCGCGTCGCATACGTCCAGCACGCGCTGCTTCTCGTCAACCACGTATTCGGCGCACTGAAAGTCTTCCGGGCTGATTTCCGGCCTGATGCTTTCCAGTTGTTCGGGCGTCACGTCGCGCAGAAATTCCGCGTTCAGCCGGCAGGCTACCCGTTCGCACGATTCGCGCCGCGCGTTGTAGGCCGAAGAGGCCAGCTCGTGCTTGACAGCCGTGTCAAGCAATACCAGCCTGTATCCCTGCGGATCGAAGGGGAAGTATTCATATTCGAGCGAGCGGCAATCGAGCCGTATCAGGTTGCCTTTACGGCCGAAGAGGGAGGCGAACTGGTCCATGATGCCGCATTTGACGCCACAGTAGTTATGCTCGGTCGCCTGCCCGATTTTCGCCAGTTCGAATTTGTCGATCCCCAGATGAAAAATGTCGTTGAGCGCAAAGGCATACGTGCTTTCCAGCGCGGCGGACGACGACATGCCCGCGCCCAGCGGCACGTCGCCCGAAAATGCCGTGTTGAAGCCTTCCAGTCTCCCGCCCCGCTTGATGATTTCGCGGCATACGCCGAAGATGTATCTCGCCCAACTGGTGCGCGGCGCGTCTTCTTCACGGAAGCCAAATTCGACATAGTCTTTCATGTCTATCGAGTATGCCCGCACTTTGTCTGTTCCGTTCCGTTTTATTTCGGCCGTCACTCCCCGGTCGATTGCTCCGGGAAAGACGAAGCCGCCGTTGTAGTCGGTGTGTTCGCCTATCAGGTTGATACGTCCCGGCGAGGTGTAAACCTCTCCCGTACTGCCGTCGAAGTGTTTGATGAAGCGGCTTCTTACGTGTTCCTTATCCATAGTTTATACTGTTTATGAAAATCCGGCGCCTCGCGTTTGTCTGCAGGGCGCCGGATGACGTGTCAGTTTCTTAATCTACCGAAATGTCTTTGTTGACATTCCGGCTGCCGGCGAGGGCATAGAAGAGCAGGTATGCCAGACCGGCGAATATCACCCAGTAGCTGGGCAGGTATCCGGCAATGTCGGCAATTTTGCCCTGAAGGGCGGGAAGGATGCCTCCTCCGCAGACGAGTGTCATGAAGATGCCCGACGCCGCGGCCAGGTATTTGCCCAGCCCTTCGACGGCCAGATTGAAGATGCTGCCCCACATGATGGACGTGCAGAGTCCGATCAGCACGATGAAGGCCGCGTTGAGGGGCACTTCGAGGAAGCCGAACGAAGTGATGCCGTCGACGCTTTTCAAGACGGGCAGGGAAACGGGCGTGCTGCTGGGCGAGAAGATGGCGAAGAGCACGAACAGCAGACCTATGCCGGAGGCCGTGGCGAGCATCGTGCGGCTGGACACCTTGCCTCCGATGGAGGCGCCCACCAGACGGCCGATCAGCATCATGAACCAGTACATGCCGGCGACGAATCCGGCGGATGTGGCATTCAGCGAATTCGGCAGGCTCGGGTCGGCAAGGAAGAGGTTCAGGATTCCGAACGTGCCGACTTCGACACCGACGTATACGAAGATGCCGACGGCGCCCAGGATGAAATGGCGGAATTTCAGCGCGCCCAACATCAGCTTGCCCAGCGGTTCGGACGACTGTTCGGCATACGGTTCCGGAATGCTTACCACCAGGAGTATGATGAAGATGATGGCGAATACAGCCATCGCGGCATACATGAAGGGGAAGATGTCGGTGATGCGCGCCCTGGCGGCGTCGCCGATCAGGATGCCGACGATCATCGGGGTGAGCGTGGCCATTACGGAGTTGAAGGAGCCGCCGATCTGAATCAGTTGGTTGCCCTTGTTACCGCCTCCGCCCAGGGTGTTGAGCATCGGGTTGACGACTGCATTGAGCAGACACATGGAGAAGCCGGCCACGAAGGCGCCGGCCAGGTAGACGATGAAGGCCGAATCCTTTCCGGCGTAACCGGAGAGATACTGTATGCCCACGCCGAGAAAGCCGACGGCTACCGCAATGAGCGCCGTCTTCTTGTAGCCGACCCGCTGCAGCAGAATGCCGCTCGGAATACCCATCACGGCATAGGCGATGAAGTTGGCCGCGTTGCCTAAAAGTCCCGCGAAGTTGGAGACGTTGAACTGTGCTTTCAACACGACGCCCATCGGCGCTGCCAGATTGGTTATGAACGAAATCATACCAAAGAGCAGAATCATCATGATGATGGGCAACGTGTAATTTTTTTCCTGTTTGTTTGTCATAGTTTTTAATTTTAAAATTGTTGGTAATATGGTTGTTTTGTCATTGTGCGACGCTGAACTGATACATCGTCATGCTGCGGAACTCACCGCCGGGGCGCAGCACGGTCGACGGATATTCGGGCCGGTTCGGACTGTCGGGAAAGTGCTGCGTTTCGAGACACAGCGCAGAATGCTGCGGATAGCGCTGCCCGTGTTTCCCGGCGAGGCGGCCCGTCATCCAGTTGCCCGTGTAGAGCTGTACGCCCGGCTCCGTCGTGTATACATCCATCGCGATGCCCGTCCGGGGCGACACGCAGCGGGCGGCCACCACCGCGCTGCCGTCGGTGCGGTTTATAATATATGTATGATCATACCCGTGCGCGAGCGCGAGCTGTTCGAACGCCTCGCCGATGCGCGCCCCCACCTCGCACTGCCGGCGGAAGTCCATCGGCGTGCCCGCAACCGCCGCTCCAGGCCCCAGCGGGATAGACGTGTCGTCCGTCGGCAGATAACGGTCGGCGTAGAGCGTCAGCAGGTGATCGCAGACGGTCGGCTCGCCGGCCCCCGAAAGATTGAAGTACGAATGATTCGTCAGGTTGACCACCGTCGGCCTGTCGCTCACGGCGCGGTAGGAGATGACGAGGCCGTTGGCGTCGGTAAGCGTGTAGGAGACCGTCGCCGTGAGCATGCCCGGAAAGCCTTCGTCGCCGTCGGGCGAGACGAGCGTCAGTTCCACCGCGCCGTCCGCCGTCTGCTTCATCTCCCACACCGCGGCGTGGAATCCCCGCATGCCGCCGTGCAGGCAGTTCGGCCCGTTGTTGCAGGGCAGGCGGTCATACACCGTGCCGTCGAGCATGAAGCGCCCGCGCGCAATCCGGTTGGCATAGCGGCCGCAGACGGCGCCGAAATACGGCTCTTCGGACGCCAGGTAATCGTCGATGGACGCATGTCCCGTCACGACGTCCGTCAGCCTGCCGTTTCTGTCCGGCACTGCGAGCGACACGATTTTTGCGCCGTAGTTCGTAACCGCCAGCCTCGCGCCGCGGCTGTTCGTCAGTACGCGGAGCGACGTTTCGCGCCCGTCGACGATCTTGTGAAAATCTGCCGGTTGCAGGTCCGGAAGCACCTTATCGTTTTCCATTGTCCTATATTTCAATTTAGCGCGTAAAATTAAGTCTCTTTTACGGAACTATCCCGGTTTATTGTATGTTTTATAACATACTTTCCGCCGACGCATCTTTTTTGCGCCAAAAACCGGAAACAATCGAACGAAAAGTCGGGATTCAAAATTTAAAATTCAAGATTCAAAATTCAAAGCCGCCGTCCGCATCCGGAATCCCTCCCCTCCCTTGTGGGGAGGGGCCGGGGGAGAGGTAAGATTCAGGATTCAAAACGCCCTGCCCGGAGAAGGACAAAATTCATAATTCATAACTCACAATTCAAAACCCAATATCAGTGCGCTTTGCCCGTCTCCGCGCACGGCGGGAGAAGGGCTGTTTCCCGCATAAACGACATGTTTTCCCGCCGGAGATGATGTTTTCCGGCCAGAGATGATGATCTCCGGCGGGAGATGATGTTTTTTGGCCGGAGATGATGATCTCCGGCCAGAGATGATGATCTCCGGCGGGAGATGATGATCTCCGGCCAGCGCTTATGTTCTCCGGCCGTATGTTATGACATCCGGTCGTATGTTATGTCTTCCGGTCAAATGTTATGACATCCGGTCGTATGTCATAACATTTGGCCCTGTGTTATCACATCCAGCCATATGTTATGACATTTGGCCCTGTGTTATCACATCCGGTCATATGTTTATGACATTTGGCCAAATGTTATCACATCCGGTCATATGTTATGACATCCGGCCGTATGTTATGACATCCGGCCGTCGCCCGTGTCTTCACGGCTCCGCGTCTTTCATCCGCGCATATACATCAAAATAAGGCGTCATCATTGATGCTTCCATTATGCCGTACACGTGATCGAGCCGAATTTTCCCTGCCCTGGCCGGATAAATAAATTTTCGGATGAAAAAAACGCAAATGTTTGATGATTTTAAAATAATACCTATCTTTGGTGCGGTTTATAATAGATATTCACATGAACGGATATTTGCAGAATAT
>JAIRZY010000189.1 GCA_031266995.1 Tannerella sp. | reverse complement strand
CTCAAACTGTTGCAAACGACGCAAAGACTGCTCAGCGCCATAGCCCCGCCCGCAATCATCGGATTCAGCAGGAAACCGTTTACGGCATAGAGGATTCCCGCCGCGACGGGGATACCGGCCAGGTTGTAGATGAATGCCCAGAAAAGGTTCTGGCGGATCACGGCGACAGTCCTGGCGGACAGCCGGATGGCCTCCACCACCTTCGTCAGGTCGGACGGGACGACGGTCATCTGTGCCACGTCCATTGCAATATCGCTGCCTTGCCCCATGGCTATGCTCAGGTCGGCCTGCGCGAGCGAGGCGCTGTCGTTGATACCGTCGCCCACCATTGCCACTACATGTCCCTGTGCCTGCAACTGCCTGATAAACTCAACCTTCTGATGCGGCAGCATCCCCGCGCGAAAAACTTTGATACCCGCCTGCGCCGCGATTTCCCGTGCCGTATGAAGACTGTCGCCCGTGAGCATGTAACAGTCAATGTGCCGGGCCTCCAGCAGCCTGACGGCTTCGCGCGAAGAAGCTCTGATTTCGTCGGCCACGGCAACCAGGGCAAGCGCCTCTCCGCCGCCGGCAAACCAGACCGCGATTTGCGCCTGTCCGTGCACCGACGCAGCTTCGTCCAACAAACTTTCGTCTATCCGTATATGATTTTCCTGCATCCATTCGATGCTTCCCGCGAGATACGTTTTGCCTCCCGCGACGCCCCGGACGCCCCGGCCCGTGACGCTTTCAAAATGCGCAAGTGGCGGCGAAACGTTTTCTCCGGCTGCATCGAAGTATCCGGCAATAGCCTCCGCCAGAGGATGCTCCGAGCGGCGCTCGAGTTCGCGCAGGATATGCTTCCCGCTCTCGTCGCCGTTCAGCCACCGGACGGATACGACGGCGGGATGACCCTGCGTGACGGTGCCCGTCTTGTCGAACACTACCGCGCTGACTTTCCTCGCCGTTTCGAGGCTTCCGGCGTCTTTTATCAATATCCCGCGCTCTGCCGCCCTGCCGATACCGACCGTGATTGCGGCAGGCGTTGCCAGTCCCAGCGCACACGGGCAGGCAACAATCAACACGGTCACCAGTGCCAGCACGCCATGCACCAGCCCGTTCTGTGCATCGAACAGAAGCCATGCGACCAGCGCGATGACGGCAATCGCCATCACTGCCGGAACAAAAACGGCGGCAATCCTGTCGACGCGTTTTTGCACGGGCGCCTTGCTTCCCTGCGCGTCCTGCACCATACGGATAATTTGCGCCAGCGCCGTGTTGCTACCCGTCCCGACAGCCTCGAAATGCAGGCTGCCATTCCGGTTTATCGTACCGGCAAAAACCCTGTTACCCTTCTGCTTCAGCACGGGAACAGGTTCGCCGGTCAGCATACTCTCGTCGACATACGAGTGTCCCGTCATCACCACGCCGTCGACGGCAATCCGCATCCCCGGCTTCACGAGCACGACGTCGCCCGGCACAAGGTCGCCGATGGTTACTTCCGCATACCGTCCGAAGCCCCGGACGACGGTCGCCGTCCCTGGCTGCAGCCCCATCAGTCGCCTGACGGACATGGCGGCGCGGCGCCGGGCCTTCTGCTCCAGCCACCGTCCCAGCAGGACGAAGGCGACGATGACGCTCGCCGACTCAAAATACACGTGCGGATGAATCCCGCGCGCCAGCCAGAAACCGGGGAAAAGCGTATTGAAGACGCTGAACAGATAGGCCGTAGCCGTACTCAACGCCACGAGTGTATCCATACTGGCCGAGCGGCGTTTCAGTTGCGCCCACGCGCCGGCGAAAAAATCGCGGCCAAACCAGAAAACCACCGGCGTGGCAAGCACCCACATCAGTTCGCCGGCGTAGGGAATATCCATGAAAAACATGCTCACGACCACGACGGGCAGCGACAGCAGTACCGCTCCCAGCATACGCCGACGGAGCCGGTCGCTTTCTCCGGCATAAATTTCGTCGAGCGCGTCGGCCGGAGACCTGTCTTCGACAAGCAGATCATACCCTTCCTCCCGAACGGCTTTACGGATATCCGACGGATTCTGCACCTTCGGATCGTATACGACCGTCGCCGTCGAGGCCGCAAGATTGACTGACGCGCCAGTCACGCCCGGCAAACGTCCGAGTGCGTCCTCTATCCGCTTTGCGCACGAAGCGCAGTGCATGCGAAGGACGGGAAATGTTTTCTGTATCGTATTTCGGGACATGATTTGACAAGTTTTTCGGCAAATGTAGAAACATTATCCGTTTTGCCCGAAGATTTCATGTTTAATTGTTCACAATAAAACATAACGGGAAACGGGATGTCTTCATCCGGCGAAAGACAGCAAAATTCAGTTATTCAGTTACTCCGCCATTCCGTCACTGTTGTGGAATGTCCGCAGTACGCACAAAACCGTGCCGCACGCCACATATCAATAGCGTAAACGCCTGAGTAACCGGCGGCAATCCGTAAATGTCGCCGCCGGTCATTCGGTCTGTTATTGATGTACCATCACCCCTGTCGCAGATGTCCCCGGGCGTTCCGTCGTCAGGACGGTTTTTTCTTGCCGGCTCTTTCCTGCTTCAGGCTCCTCCTGCAACTGCGGATAAGTTCAAGAGGCGTACAGTCGAACTGTTTCTTGCAGAACCAGTTGAAATGCGTGGCCGAGTTGAAGTTAAACTCCTGCATGAGGTCACTGATGGTGATGTCGGGATCCATTGCCTTGGCTTTCACGTGCCTGGCTATCTGATTCAGCATCCACTGCCGGGCAGAGGTGCCAAAGACGCTTTTAAACTTGCAGTCGAACGTGGTACGTCCCATGTTAGCTAGGGAAGCCAGTTCGCCTACATTCCTTACCTTCATATAATTATGCATGATAAGGCTTCTGAAGTCCGACTCGCCGACGATCTCGTGAAACAGTCGGGTCATGTCTTTTTTGCTGTAAAACGCCCGCAGAATCAGAAACAGTTCTTTTTCCTTGATTTCGTGCAAATGCTCACAATTCAGTCCTTCGTCCAGATACAGCGTCATCGTGGTCAGGAAATTATCCAGCGGATAACGAATAGGAATGGAACTCAGCGGCTCGACGGCTTCGTTGTCGTTAAGCATCTGCTGAATAAACAGTTTGTCGCAAATCGACCGCAACATTTTGAACGAAAAGAGTATCAGTTCGCTGTCCTGCCGTACTTCGTGCGAAAACACGCATCCTTTGGGTATCAGTATTATCTCTTTGGACGTCAGCTTCCTGGTCACGATTTCCACCGTATGAAAATGGATATTTCCTTCCAGTAGAAACAACAGATTGTGATTCTTGTCGCTGTTAAAATGAATCGTGCCTCCCGTATTCACCTTCAGGTGCTTGAAGCCAAAAGATTCATCCGTCACGTAGCTGATGCAGTTTAAGTGCTCTCTTTTATAATTTATCATACCATTTTACTATTATTCAATTCAATTTAATTCATTACGTTTTCACATTACACAGTCGGTTTTTTACTTTTAATCATTCTAATCTACTGTGCTTCACCATTGAAGGCTCGGATATTCGTTTCAGCCCGACAGCAGTTGCCAGGCCCGAATATTTTTTTCGATTTTGGAATCTGAAGCAGATAGCATGCCTTCCGGAACAGATGCCATGTGAACCGCGCAATTGTGCACGAAGCGCGCAGGCTCCCGATCCGCCCTTTCGCCCTCCCTCTCGGAATGCGCGAAAAACGACTGCCAAAATCAAAAAACAAATTTCGGAAAGGGCTGGAACGCAGCGGCAATTCGGTATCGCGGCCGCAAAACCGGCTGAACGCATCCATTCCTTCTTCGGAACAAACGCTCCGGACATGAAGCGCAGAGACGGCCACGCGGCACCCGGCGACCCGGTCAAAACGCAAGACGGCGGTGCTGAACCGCAGGAACCTGCGGGATACGCGTTTGCTCTTTGCTCCAGTATCCCGGCAAACACGATAGGAGACGCCAGATTCCTTTTCTCTTCCATTTTAACCTTTCGCACTTTCTGTTCCGTTTTTAACATAACACATTCTCCAATTACTGCACAATTATCGGATACCCTATTTAGACGGATACACCGGCACCAATACGCTTGCTGGTTGCCTGTGCATCCATCCTCATCTATCATTGCAGAGACCGAAAACATACATGCTTTCCGCAAAAAACTTGCATAAATCATAAACATTCCGGCCATTACCGCCTCCGTATTCGTCTCTTCTTTTTTCATGCCTTTCTCCATTTTAGAATCCGATATTTTTTTGATAACGATTTCAGATTGGATTTTAACTAAAAAAATATTCTTTTGTTTTATTTTCCCTGCTTTTCCAAATGCCTATCCAGCCTCTTCGTTTATACAATACAAAGTTACAACTTTTTTGACAATTATTTTTCTTAAATCAACTTTTTTTTTCTGATATCGGATGAATAAATTGTTATAAATAGAAAAAATCGCATATATGATATTTATAATCAAATACTTACCGCTATACTTCCATATCTCCGACCATACGACTCCCTTATATAGCGATTACCATGCTGATTATAACTAAATTAACCACTAAAAGAGAATACGAAATTTGTCTTTTTTTTTAAGCCATACAACTTTTTTTGGGGAAAAAGCGGTCTGAAAAGCGCAATATTCCTATTTATCGCGAAAATACGCGATTTATTGCGATAGCATTTTTTAGGTCAACATTTATTAAAAGAAACATGCAATTTCTGAAGCAGATCTGCGCAATATCTGGATTTCTTACCGGCTTTCATATGCAGTCGAGGTGTGTATGTCCATAAAAAAGCAATACCTGCACCGTCATACGGTAAATTTTCTTACATTTGCATGGAAAATGTGACATACATGCGGAGAACAGAATTTAAAATACAGACAATCAATATGAAAGTAATCGACCTGATAAAAAAAAGCAAAAAGACGGCATTTTCATTCGAAATACTGCCTCCGCTGAAAGGACACAGTATCGCGAATGTATACAGGGTGATAGATAAACTGCACGAATTTGATCCGAAATACATTAATATTACGTCACACCACAGCGAATACGTTGAAAGAGTACAGCCGGACGGTAGCATCCGCAAGGTGAATATCCGCAAACGCCCTGGCTCCGTGGCCATTGCCGCGGCGATACAAAACCGCTACGGGATTACAGCCGTGCCACATATCATCTGCAAGGGATTCACGAAGGAAGAGACGGAATATGCCCTGATCGACCTGCATTTTCTTGGTGTGTACGACCTGCTGCTGCTGCGCGGCGACGAAAAAACGTTCGACGCCGACCGGAATCCCGAACTGTATCACGCACACGCCACCGACCTGCAACGCCAGGTAAACCGCTTTAACCAAGGCATTGCGCTCGACGACTCAGCGTTCGAGCGTTCTGAAACGCCTTTTTCGTATGGCATGGCATGTTATCCCGAAAAACATGAAGAGGCGCCCAACATGGAATCGGACATTCATTTTGCGAAAGAAAAGGTGAAAAACGGTGCGGATTACCTGGTTACGCAAATGTTTTTCGACAACGCAAAATATTATACCTTTGTGGAGCGTTTACGTAACGAAGGCGTCACGGTACCGGTGATTCCAGGGATCAAACCCGTAGTACTCAAGAACCAACTGACGGTATTGCCGCGAGTGTTCCGCTCGGAGATCCCCGAACCGCTGGCATCCGAACTGCGGAAATGCAGCACCGACGACGAAGCCAGGGCTGTCGGCATCGAATGGTCGATACGGCAGTGCCGCGATTTGATAGCGCACGGCGTGCCCAGCCTGCATTTTTATACGCTTCTGGCAAGCGACAGCGTGTATCAAATTGCGAAAGAGGTTTACTGACCGGACGGATGTCCTACATTAATATTATATAGAGAAGGCGATGTTTTTCAGAGATGTCACAGGCCAGGACAGGTTGAAACAGCAACTGATTCGGACGGTGCAGAAGGGATATATCCCGCATGCAAGGCTTTTCTGCGGCCCGGCGGGTTATGGCGTGTTTCCGCTGGCGCTGGCTTATGCGCGCTATCTGAACTGTCGCGACCGGACGGATACGGACAGTTGCGGACGTTGCCCGTCGTGTCTCAAATACAACGAACTGGTGCATCCCGATCTCATTTTTGCCTTTCCGATAGTGAAACCGGATAAAAAAACGGAATTCAGTTGTGACAATTTCCTGGCCGAATGGCGCGACTTCCTGAAAACGGGCGCCTATTTCGATTTGACATCATGGTTAAATCATTCGAAAACAGAGAGCAAAGATGCCCGGATATACACGAATGAGGCGGACATGATTTTTCGCAAGATCAGTATGAGGATTTTTGAGGCGGATTATCGCGTGGTGTTCATCTGGATTCCCGAGCGGATGCATCCCGACTGCGCAAACAAGCTGCTCAAAATCATTGAGGAACCGCCGAAGAATACGCTCGTATTCATGGTTGCGGAATCGACGGAATACATGCTCGGTACCGTCATGTCGCGTCTGCAGCGCATGAATGTGCCACCCATCCGGACGGATGATCTCGCCTGCGTCGCCGAACAGCAATTTGACGTCGACCCCGCCCAGGCGCAGCAAATCGCGCACATGGCGCACGGCGACTACCTGAAGCTGAAGGAAATCATGCAGGTCAGCGAAGAAAATACGAGATTTCTGGAACTGTTCACGGCCATCATGCGCTATTCATGGCAGAAGGATGTGAAGGCAATGAAAGGGCTTGCCGAAGATATGTCCAAATACAGCAGAGGCAAGCAAAGACGTTTCCTCGCATACTGTCAGCGGCTCGTCCGCGAAAATTTCATATCCCGCTTCAGGTCTGACGAAATGAATTACATGAACCGGGAAGAAAGTGAATTTGCCGTGAAGTTTGCGCCGTATGTGAACGAACGGAATGTCTTCGGTTTTATCGACGAGCTGTCTGAAGCCGAGAGGCATATCGCTCAGAATGTCAATTCGAAAATGGTCTTCTTCGATCTGGCGCTGCATATCGCCGTACTACTCAATAAATAAACAGGGCGAAAATGAACAAACGACTTATCCCGGCGCTTCTCACGATATGCCTGCTCACCGGATGCGACCGCTCCGGCGCCGTCAGGGGGAGCGACGTTGAGAACCGGATACATATCCACCGTTTCGACAGGGATTTGTTTCGCCTGATTTCGTCGGACACGCCGGCGTTCGACGAACAGTTCGCGACGGAATACGCTGCCATGCTGAAGGTCGTCGGGCTGGGAATCTTCAAGAGGCAGGACACGCGGAGCGCTGACTTTCAAGACCGGTTAATCAATTATTACGCAGAGCCGGCGCTATACAGACTGTACGGAGATGCGCTGGAAAAATACGACCGCATCGAATCGCTGGAGGCAGAACTCGGACAGGGTTTCGCCCGTCTGCACGCATTTTTCCCTGCGATGCAGATCCCGGCCGTATACATGCACGTGTCGGGTTTCGGGCAGAACCTGCTCATTGACGACAGCCTGCTCTCGCTCTCCATCGACAGGTACATGGGCGCAGACTATCCTCTTTACCAGGATTTTTTCCACCCGTTCCAGCGGCAGAAGATGAATCCCGAAAACGTCGTGCCGGACTATCTGACGGCGTGGCTGCTCTCGGAATATCCCTTCGCGGGCAACGACCGCGTCCTGCTCGAACGCATGATTTACGAAGGTAAGATAAAATACACCGTCAGCCGGGTGCTGCCGCAGGTCGCCCCCGAAACGCTGGCGGGATACGCGCCGGAAGCATACCGGTGGTGCAGGCAGAACGAAAGGGAACTGTGGCGCCTGATTATCGAGCGCAAGCATCTGTATACGCCCGATCACATGACGACCGTGAAATATTTTTCCGATATGCCCTCGACCTTTGTTGCCGACGATGCGCCGGGCAATCTCGGCGTGTGGATCGGCTGGCAAATCGTTTCGAAGTATATGGAAAAGACGAAGGCGTCCGTGTCGGAGCTGATGAATAATTCCGACTCTCAGGATATTCTGACTAAATCGAAATATAAGCCGTAAGATATTGACATGAATGAAATAAAAGTGATAAACAGACTGCTGCTGGACGAGGTGACCGGGAGGGCAAGGACGTCGCCGCGGCTGCGGATGAACTGCAATTTCCACGCGACGCTCGACGACCCGGTCAACCGCCTGCTCAATGCGATGGAACCCGGGACGTATCTCCGCCCGCATCGCCACCGCAACCCCGACAGGGACGAGATCTTCCTGCTGCTGCGCGGCAGAGTGGCGATTCTGATTTTCGACGACGCAGGCCGCGTGACGGACGCGACGGTTCTCGACCCGCGGCAGGGATGCTACGGCGGCGAGATACGGGCGGGCGTGTGGCACGGACTGCTGGTGCTGGAGACGGAGTCGGTCATCTACGAAGTAAAGCAAGGCCCGTTCGCGCCGCTGTCGCCGGAAAACATGGCGCCGTGGGCGCCTCCGGCCGATGACGCCGGGGCCGTCGCGCGCTATCTGGACGGCCTGCACGAGGTCGTCGAAGCATTGAATGTATAACCCCCGAATTTTCTTGAATATGAACATAAAAGAATCGATCAAAAACTACCTGTCCGAAAGCGGGTCGGAGCGTATCGAACTCAAATCCGTCCTGTTCGACATGGACGGCGTGCTCTACGACTCCATGCCGAACCACGTCCGCGCGTGGCGTGAAACCATGCTCGCGCACGGACTGGATTTCAGCGTCGAAGAGGCCTACCTGCACGAGGGTCGCACCGGCCCGGCTACGCTCGAAATCATCTGCCGGCGCGACGGCATCTCGCTCACGGAACGGGAAATCAAGGATCTCTATCGCGAAAAGACGGATGCGTTCCTGCGCCTGCCCGCACCGCAGTGCATGGAGGGCAGCTACGAGGTGCTGAAGAAGGTCGTGCGCGACGGGCTGTTTCCGATGGTCGTCACCGGCTCGGGCTATGCCGCCCTGCTGGACAATCTGGACAGGTTTTATCCGGGCATCTTCCGGCGCGAACGGATGGTGACGGCGCTCGACGTCAAAATCGGCAAGCCCAATCCCGAGCCTTACCTGATGGCGCTCCGGAAAGGAAATCTGCAGCCGTGGGAGGCGTTTGTCGTCGAAAACGCGCCGCTGGGCGTCGAGGCCGGACGCGCGGCGGGGCTGTTCGTGATTGCGGTGAACACGGGCCCCCTGCCCGACGCGTGCCTGCTCGACGCGGGCGCTCACCTGCTGTTCCACAGCATGACGGCCCTCGCCGGCGCGTGGGACGGGATACGCGACGCCGCCCGCGAATGAGGGCTACCGGAGGCTGAACGCTTCGGCAAAAAGCGCGCGCAGCCGGCGCTTCGCCTCTTCGAAATCGACCTCGCAGCCCAGCTCGCGACGCAGCGACGTGACGCCACGGTCGGCAAATCCGCAGGGATTGATCAGCGAGAAATGCTGCAGCTCCGTCCGTATGTTCAACGCAAAGCCGTGCATGGTCACGAAGCGGCTGCTCTTGACGCCGACGGCGCATATCTTGCGGGCGCGGGCGGTATGCGGCTCGAGCCATACGCCCGCAGCGCCGGCGAGGCGCCCGCCCCTCAGCCCGTACAGCGCAAGGAAGCGTATCATGACGTCTTCCATCCTTTCCACGTATTGCCGCAGACCGATGTGGAACGTCTCGAGGTCGAAGACGGGATAGCCGGTGATCTGTCCCGGTCCGTGATAGGTGATGTCGCCCCCGCGATCGGTGCGGTAGAAATCAAACCCCTGCGCCTTCAGCCGCGCTTCGGACACGAGCAGGTTCGCCATCCGCCCGCTCTTTCCCAGCGTGAAAACAGGCCGGTGCTCGCAGAAAAACAGCACGCTGTCGCCCGCCTCGCCCCGCGCCTTCGACGCCAGCAGCGCGCCGAAAGCCTCCTGCTGCATGGCAAGCGCTTCGCCGTACGGGATCTGCCCCAGGTCATGAAATATGAACGGTTCCGTCATCACTCTTATCGTTTTGAAGCGCAAAGTTACGAAAAAAACGAAGCTATACCGGTCAGGAAGGTTGCCTGTGCAACAGGCAAGTCTGCCGACGCGAGCGGGAAGGTTACATACAGTATATGCAAGTCTGCCGTCGCGTGCGAGAAGGTTACATATAGTATATGCAAGTCTGCCGTCGCGTCCGGGAAGGTTACATACAGTATATGTAAGTTCGCCGGAGCGTCCGGGAAGGTTACATATAATATATGTAAGTCTGCCGGCGCGGGCAGCAGGATTGTACAGGCCGCCCGCAACCGAACGGACGCGCGGCATGAACGGTGAGTTGATGAATGTTTGCTTACTTTATGCTTATTTACAAAGACCGTCAAGATACTGCTATTCATCAGTTTAATGCGCTCCGCACGACGGCTGTATTTTATGCGCAGGCAGGCAGGCGGCATTACGGAAAATAATAATCTTACCTTTGTGTCACGAACAGAACTGCCGGTTTTCGGAATAGAGAGAGGTTCCGGCCATGTCACTTCTGTCTGAGAGAGAGTATCCTTTTATTATTATGAAGTTTCAAAAGAACAAACTGTTATGAGAAAAATTACTGTTTTATCCGCACTGCTGTGTGGAGGATTATTTATTTGCGGCGAAACTGCCCGGGGGCAGTCCTACAGCATGGGGCCGTACGGGCCTGCGTGGGGGGCGGGCGAGCATTATGCGAGAGGCTGGCAGGACGAGTCGCTGTTTTACAATGCCAATACGAACATGATTCTCCTGAATGACGACGTGTCGCTCGCAGGCTCCCATTCGATCAATCGCTGCAACTACCCGAATACGCCTCCGGACATTCCGGCCAGGATTCCCGGCTACGGGGAGACGGTAATCGTGAATATCCATCCGAGAGCGAGCACATGGGCAAATCCGAACTATTACAGCGCGTTCAGCTATGGCACCCTGCGCGTGCGCGGGACGGAGACGGCTTACGACTATCACTGCTCCGGCCCGCCTTCATACACCGAAAACGTGACTTCTACCACGCAAAACTACTACCGTCTGCTTCGGGGGAGAATTGTCGTCCATGCAGGCGCGGATGTGCGGCTGGCAAACAACATCACGCATCCGGGCATTCAGGGAGGCACGACGGCGATGGTCACGGGCAACTATCCCTCGACGCCCACCATCGTCAGCTCCACGCTTGCGCTCCCCGGCGCCACCGATGCCTACAGCCTCCGCTTCGACGCGGCCTATACCGGAACGGGCGGGAATTACGGAAGCGGAAGCCAGATGGTGAGCATCACGCCCGCCGGCTGGACCGCGTTCGCCAACGGCCAGGGCATCGGCTTCCGGAGCGGCATCGCTTCGGGCCAGACCTTCAGCGTGACGGGCGGCGGCACGGACGGCGGCGCGGCGATCCCCTCGCCGGCCGGGGCCTATCGCGGCACGCGCCTGATGCTGGGCGACGCTACGGCGGGACAGGGCAATATCACGGTCGCGACCGCCTCAGGGCCGGTATACGTCTTCAACTACGCCGCCGGCCACCACCTCGCATACGGATATGGAGGCGTTCAGCCGAACCTGACCGTGGGCGACGGCAACCTGTACGTCCGCAACGACAATGACTGCTTCGACCTCACATTCATACCCCTGTTCCGGCCCGCGATCGCCGGCAACGGCAGCATCCACATCAACGACAACGGCGACGATCCGACGGCACTCACAAATCCTCAGCAGATGACCACGACGAGGGGGCACACCCTCTTTGCCGACAGCGCGAACTTCCAGTTCGACGTCCGCCAGGGCAGCCTGATGATTGAGGGCGGCGACGTGACGGTGAACGGCCGCTACTCATACCGCTCGCTCTACGGCAGCAAAGACCATATCGCAGCCAAAGGCGGCTGCCGGGATGGCGACATCACGTTCAGGAATGGAGGCGCGACGGTGACGAAAGATCATAACGCCGGCGCGCTGTGGATCGCCCGGCGCGATATTCATACGCATGGCCCCGTCGAAAACGCACCGGTATCCGTCCACATCATGTCCGGAGCGGGACGCGTGGACTGGCGTGCCGGGCGGGACGTGGCACTCGGCGCCGGCGCGGAGTTCAGGCTGAACGGCGACGGCGACGTGGCATGGTATGCAATGCGGGACGTTTCGACAAACGATTCCTGCAACGCGATTGACCGTGGCGCCGTCCGCTTCGACGTGACGGGCGGAAGCAGCGTGCTGTGGAACGCCGTCCGCCATATCCGCACGCGGGGGCGCGCCGACTTCGCGTATGCGACCGGCGCCGGCGGCTCGCTGACCCTCCGCTCCGACACGGGCAATATCACGGCCGAACGCCCCCTGACGGTCGAAACGGCCGGCTCCGGCCCGATACGGCTGCTGGCAGAGTCGCCCGCGGGCATATCCGACGGCAGCCTGGGCAACATATTCACGTATGACTCGGTGCGCATCACGCGGCACAACGGCGGCAGCGGCGACTCGACCGTGATACGGGCGCAGAACAGCGTCCGGACGGCGATGGTCGAGATAAGAAACACGGCCGCCTCCGGCAACGCATACCTTCTCGAATCGCACCGGGGCGACGTATGGCTCGGACACAACGACACGACCTCGAACCCTTCGGGATGGAACGGCGTCTCGTGGCAGTGCCTGAATCCGCAGGCAAACGAAATATCGTATGACAAAAACCGCTTCACGTTCGAGGCGCCCTCCGGCAGCACGGGTTCGCTGCGCATCCGGGCCGGCTTTGGCGACATGAACGCGGCGGCGATACCGTCGGGCGGCGGCAACATCTACTTCACGCATCTCGACATGCAACTGGCCGGCGGCAGCAGTCATGCGACCGAAATACGCATTCCGTTTTCGAACAGGTACTACTGCGGACACGCCACCTACGGCTCGCGGAGCGACTACGAGCAGGCGGGCATCGTCGGCGGCGTGGCGCGCTGTGCGTCCGTCACGCCCGCGCCGGGGAGCGGCAACACGCTCTGCAGCGACACCGGGCTTGTGTTCCGGGGCTACGACGGCGACCTGCTGCTCGACGCCGGCACGCGCGGCAATATCATCATCAACAACGGCAGCTATCTGGATTTCCGCGGCGGGAAGGGCAACACGCGCTTCCTGACCCGGTGGGGCGACATCGACATGCGCAGCCCCTTCAACGCGACGGCGATGCGCGGCGACCTGCTCTTCCTCGCCGCCGGCAGCCCGACGGCCGGGACGGGCATCTGCGGATGCGAAGAGAAACGAAACAACGTCTACCTGCAGGACTTTAAATACGAAGGCCACGGCAGCGTCTTCATCGGCGCCGACAACAACATCAAGCTGCAGTACGGCGGCCTGAGGGACATTGATACGCAGCGCGACCCGTTTGCCGGCGGAAACGTCGGCTACGACGGCCACTCGTGCGGCGCCGGCTTCCACTGCGACGCCGACACGTCCGTGAACCGTGCGCGCCGCCTGACGCTCAACTTCGACCGCGACGCGTCCGGCGCGAGCATCCCCTCCGGCGGGTTTGCGGCCGTGGCCTCCGACCTGGTCGACGTGTATCGCGACATGATCTATCACGGCGGACAGGGCGCGGGCATGGGTGCGGTGCAGGGATACGGTGCGCTGCACGGCGAGAATGTCTCCGGATACGGGCTGTACATCAAGACGCAGGCGAACAAGAACAACTGGAACGCGTCCGACTACATCCGGAGTGCCTATTCATCGAAAGGCGCCGCCTGCACGGACAGCGACTGCACGGTCAGCTTCCTGCACAGCACGGCCCGCACGACGTTTCACGCCGACGCGCGCATCTACACCCAGGGCCAGCGCTCGCTCGTCGCCTCGCCCGTGATAGAGGCATACGGCCATCTCGACCTGAACACGCACCTCGATGCCGGCCAGAGGACATCCATCCAGATCCGGACGGACAGCCTGATCGTGCACGACAGCCTGATCATCGACGGGCCGAAGACGGCGTTCGCGTCGTGGAGCGCGCTGCGCCGCAACATGCCCGTCTTCAAGTTCGGGCACCATCGCTTCACGCCTCCGTTTGCGGAAGCAGGCTGCAGGGACTGCCACACGCACGCGCTCGACCCGGACGGGGCGGGCATCAATGCGCTGGACACGACCTTCGTCACCTTCCGCAACGACGCGTCCGTGCCCCGCCTGCACACGATGGTGGCCGATCACACGCTCCTCACGTTCCTCACGGACAGCGCCGACCACATATCGGGCAACCCGATCATACACGCAAAGTTCTACGTCGACACGTTCAAGATCCGCAACCACGTGCAACTGATCGAGGCGGACAATCACACGCGCTCGGGGCATTTCGAGCTTGTCTCGGAACCTCAGATGACGTCGAAGAGCTATGCCGGCGTCTTCGCGCGCCATCTGCACCTCGAGCCTGCCGGCCCCGTCTGCTCCGGCTTTGGCTACAGCCAGTTCTGGCCCTATTTTGCTACGCTGGACATTATCCCGACCTCCACGTTCGGCGGCTTCGGGTGGATTCATTCCGACGTGCACGTCGCCATCGGCGGCAACCTCTTCCCCGGCTACGCCTCGCTGGGCCGCGACGGTAACTGCTATGAGCAGCGCGCCGGATTCCTGCGGACGAACGACCTGCGGGTCGACAAGGGCGCCAACCTGAAGTTTTCGCTCGGAGAGGAGCCGGGATTCTATCAGGAAGACTACGCCTGCCATGCGAATGGCGTGGACGCGCACTACGCGCTGGGGCGCAATGCCGACTTTCTGGACATAGACTCGCTGACGGTCTACGGCCGGGTGGAGCTTGACGTGACCGTCCGCCCCGAGGGCCTCAACCTGGAGCCGAACGAGTCGCGCTGCTTCCCCATCATCCGCTACCGCAAGGTGCAGGACGGGGTGCTGAACCATATCGTACTCAAAAAGGATCGCCTGACGGGCGCCGACCATCCGGGGATCAGCGGCACGTACTTCATGCACCTCGAATTTGACACGGCGTGCCACGTCGTCAGCCTCTGTGTCTCGACGCGCGACGTGCCCGACATCATCCGCCAGGTGACGGTTCCCGAAACGCCGGGCGTGACGACAACCCCGCCCGCAGGGACGTATTACATCATTTCGCGCAGCGATTTCGACTTTAAGGTCGCCTTCGGAAACGCGAAGCCGCTCACCGTAAGGTCGGGCCGCCGCATCGACGGCGTGCCGGAGATACTGCAGGGACGGCTGAACGCAAACGGCGAATACGAGTACCGCATCCAGCGCGTCACGTCGCAGATCGACATCACGATAGGGCCAGACCTGGCCGGCGCCGACACGCCGGCGGCAGGCAGCGCCGGGGTGTGGTCGCGCGGCGGGAAGCTGCACATCCGCGTCGACCGCCG